>NZ_JAYGIH010000114.1:0-50686 GCF_034932455.1 Leptolyngbya sp. CCNP1308
TCAACAATCGCTTGAAGCTCATCAAACGCTCTGGCTACGGGTTCAGAAATTTTGAGCGATTCAAATTACGCTGCCTCATTAGCTGGCATTTTCCTACTGCAACTGCATAATCAACCCGGTAGAGCCGGCAATATTCCGTCTGCTGCCTAGCTAGCTAGATTGATTTCGATGATTTATCCCCTGTTGATAATGTGGTGAGATTAAAAAATGCTACAGGAATCTATGGGGGTAGATTTTAATGCTCGACCCGCTGCGAAAAATCTCTTCGCAGACTACATTGTTCAAAATATTCAACCGTTAGGAACATACAATGACGAGCACAAATGAGATGCCTATCAGCAAGACCAAGTCAGTCAAGCAGAATCGCTTGAAGATCCTTGATCCAGCTTCCCTAAAGACATTAATTGATCAGCAGGCTGTTGCTTTAATAGACGTACGTGAACCCGCTGAACATGCAGGTGAAAAAATTCCCGGCTCGATCCTAGTTCCATTGTCCAGTTTTGACCCGACTAAGGTGCCAACGAGGTCTGGTCAACCAACTGTTCTATACTGTCGAACTGGCAATCGTTCGGCCCAAGCCGCGCAGAAATTATTTGCGTCTGGCGTCAGCGAAGTGACCCACTTAGAAGGAGGTTTGTCAGCCTGGGTAAAGATGGGCTACCCAACCCAGGTGAATAAAACCGCGCCGATTAGTCTAATGCGACAGGTGCAAATTGCAGCTGGCTCACTCGTTGTCATTGGCACTGTATTAGGTGCATTTGTTTCGCCTTGGTTCTTGATCCTCAGCGGTTTTGTGGGATCTGGACTAGTGTTTGCCGGGATTAGTGATACGTGTGCGTTAGGAATGCTGATTGCCAAAATGCCCTGGAACCAGCGTGTTTAATATCTAAACTAACCAGACTTTTGGTGAAACTAAAATTGACTAAGAAAAGTAGTCCGTTTTTCCCATCCAGCCAATTCCTTCACCGTCATATTCCTGCATTTGATTGGTTGCTCAACTATAAATCTAGACACCTAGTCGGAGATATTACCGCTGGCATTATTGTTGCCAGTCTGCTCATTCCGCAAAGCATGGCCTATGCCCTGTTGGCAGGCTTACCACCCCAAATTGGGCTCTACGCCAGCATTGCCCCTGCGATTATTTACCCACTCTTGGGGACTAGTCGGGTGCTGGCGGTTGGCCCCGTTGCGGTGGACTCTCTCATGGTAGGAGCGGCGATCGCTCAGCTAGCCCCCTCAGACACGACTCAGTATGTGGCCATAGCGATAACCTTGGCCTTCTTGGTTGGCCTACTTGAATTATTCATGGGAGTATTGCGTCTGGGTTTCTTAGTCAATTTTCTCAGTCGTTCTGTTATTTCTGGCTTCATTAGTGGAGCGGCTGTGATCATTGCCTTTAGCCAGGTCAAACATTTGTTTGGGCTAGCAATTCCCTCTACTGAGTCCTTTTTTCAATTAGTAGCTTTAATTATTAATAACCTTTCCCAAACTAATTGGGTGGCGCTAGCCTTAGGCTTATTCAGCGTTGGGCTGTTGCTTTATTTCAACGGCCCTTTGGTGAGGCTGCTTCAGCGTTTGGGATGGAGCGAGCAAAAAATTCTGCCGGTATCTAAGAGTGCGCCGCTTCTAGTGGTTATTTTAGGCACGCTTGTAGTGTGGGGATTCCATCTCGACCAGGCGGCAGGGATCAAGGTCGTTGGCGATATTCCTAAAGGGCTACCGGCGTTTACGGTGCCCCTTTTAGATATGCAAACGCTGCAAGTATTGTTACCAGCTGCCCTCGCTATCGCCCTAGTGGGCTATATGGAAGGCTTTGCGAGTGGACAGTCACTAGCTAACAAACGGCGCGAAAAAATTGATGCTAATCAAGAACTCGTTGCCTTTGGGGCCGCAAACCTGGGCGCAGCATTTACCGGTGGATATCCGGTGACAGGAGGCTTGAGCCGCTCTGTGGTCAACTTTGCGGCGGGGGCTAATACGGGACTGTCATCCATCATTACTGGCCTGTTAATTGCGATTACAGTGATGTTTCTCACGTCACTATTTTATTTTTTACCCCAGGCTTGTCTGGCTGCCATCATTATTACCGCCGTCTATAAGCTGATTGATTTTGCCACGCTGAGACGGATGTGGGTCTACGACAAGGCCGATGGCCTGGCCTGGGCAGTTACCTTCTTTGCGGTATTAGCTCTAGGGGTTGAACAGGGAATTATTCTGGGTGCCCTGATTGCTCTGGGACTGCACCTTTGGCGGACAAGCCATCCTCATATTGCCATTGTTGGACGTGTCGGCGATTCAGAACACTTTCGCAATGAGTTACGCCACTCGGTGAAAACAAGCCCTGATGTTTTGGCCGTTCGCATGGATGAAAGCCTTTACTTTGCCAATGCTAAGTATTTAGAAAATTTCCTGAATCAGGCGATCGCCGAGCGCCTAGATATAAAAAGTGTGTTGCTTGTCTGTAGCGCCATCAATATAATTGATGCCAGTGCTTTAGAAATTCTAGAAACACTGGCGGCTGACCTAAAGCGGCTAAAAATTGAGTTTTATCTCTCTGAGGTTAAAGGCCCCGTCATGGACAAGCTTGCCTCGATTGGATTCGTAGATTCTCTTGGCAAAGATCATATTTTTTTAACGACAAATCAAGCCATGCAAAATTTGGCAGGAATTTAAGAAGCTACAGTAGAAAGGGCTGTGATTCAAGCGGGTTACGTTCATCGAATATAAACGAACTTGAACTGAGGTTGGTTCATGGATCTTCTATCAAATACTGTTGCCCTCTCGCGCATGCAATTTGCTCTGACGGCAATTTTTCATATGCTGTGGCCCGTGCTCACCACCGGGATGTCTATCTATTTGGTAATAGTAGAGGGGATGTGGCTTAAAACCCGCAACCCCGACTACTACCGCCATGCCCGCTTCTGGTCAAAACTCTTTTTGCTCAACTTTGGTATTGGGGTGGCCTCGGGGCTGCCGATGGAGTTTCAGTTTGGCACCAATTGGGCACCGTTCTCCGAGGCAGTGGGCGATTTCTTCGGCAGCATTCTGGGCTTTGAAGGGGCGATGGCCTTCATGCTAGAGGCCGGGTTCCTGGGCATCATGCTGTTTGGCTGGGGGCGGGTACACCCAGCCATTCACTACTTGGCGACCGTTATGGTGGCCTTTGGGGCCAACCTCTCGACGTTTTGGATTTTGGTAGCGAACTCTTGGCTGCAAAGCCCAGCGGGCGGCGAGATGGTCAATGGCAAGTTCATCGTCAGCGATTACTTCCAGGCGATCGCCAACCCCTTCATGGTCAAGAGCGTGTCACACATGTTCTTTGCCACCCTAGAGACCTCTCTGTTTGTGATTGGCGGCATTAGCGCTTGGTACATTTTGAACAATCGACACCAGGCGTTTTTTGCGCGATCGCTCAAAATTGTCCTCGCCGCCGCCGTGGCGGTGACGCCGCTGCAAATCTACATCGGCCACCTCAGTGCCGAACAGGTTGCCCACTACCAGCCCACCAAACTAGCGGCCATGGAAGCCAAGTGGGAGACCAGCCCCGCTGGTCAACCCGCTGACTGGAGCCTGCTGGCCATTCCCGACGAGGCTGCCCAGAGAAACTCATGGGAAATCACCATTCCCAACGGGCTGGGCTATATTTTGGAATTTAAGAAAAACCTGTCTGAGCCGGTACAGGGGCTGAAGGAGTGGGCACCGAGCGATCGCCCCCGCATGGTGGGCCTGATCTACTATTCCTTCCGCATTATGAGCGGCATTGGCTTTTTCCTCGCTGGGCTGATGCTGTGGAGTCTGCTCCAATGGCTACTGGGCAACCTCTCCGCTGAGAAAATTGCCCAGCAAAAATGGCTGCTGCGCACCTGGATCTTTGCCGCCCCCCTGGGCTATATCGCGGTGGAGTCGGGCTGGATTGTCCGCTGTGTCGGGCGGCAACCCTGGGCGATGTACGGAGAAATTCGCACCGCCGATGCGGCTTCTCACCTACCGGCGGGGGAGGTGCTCACATCGCTCACTCTCTTTGCAGTGGTGTACTCCATTCTGTTCGTTTCGACCCTGTACTTCGGCAGTCGTATTATTCGCCACGGCCCTAATCTAGACCTGCCCATCCCAGGGCTAGACGGTCAACCGGCGATAGAGACCCAACCCGCCACCTTCGTACCCGATCAACGCCCCGTGGAAGCTCAGCAGTAGAAGCCCAGCAGTAGGTCAGCCCTATGGACGCATTACTCCATTTTTTGCCCCAGGTTTGGTTTGTCATCCTGGCCCTATTCCTATTTCTTTACGTCATGCTCGACGGGTTTGATCTGGGGGTGGGCATTTTGTCGCTCACCAGCTCAGACGAAGAGCGGCGCAGCATTTTGATGACCAGCCTGGGTAACATCTGGGATGCCAACGAAACCTGGCTGGTGCTGATGGGAGGGGCCTTATTTGGAGCTTTTCCCCTGGCCTATGGCACGATTCTAAGCGCCCTCTATATCCCCATTTTCATGATGATATTCGGGCTGATTTTTCGTGCCGTAGCCTTTGAATTTCGTGAGCATTCTGACCGCAAGCTGCTGTGGAATTTTGCTTTTGGGGCGGGCAGTTTTATGGCGGCTTTGGGTCAGGGGTTTGCCTTGGGCGCGGTGATTGAAGGAATTGCGGTGGACGCGGCGGGTCACTTCATTGGCTCGATCTGGGACTGGCTCGACTGGCGATCGCTCCTGGTTGCCCTCACCTTAATTCAGGGGTACGTGCTGATTGGTTCCACCTACCTGATCTTGAAAACTGAGGGTGAGCTGCAAAAGAACCACTATCGCACCGCTAAACTGGCCGCTATCACCACGGTTACTGGTGCGATTTTGATCACCATTGTCACCCCCATCGTCTATGAAGCAGCGCGAACCCGACTCTTAAGTCCGCCCTTGGTGTATATCTTTGCGGTCATTCCCGTGCTGGGGGTGGTGCTAGTGGGGCTGCTGCTGCGCAGCCTGAACCAGGAGGAAGAAGTTACGCCATTGATTTGGACAATTTTAATTTTCTTGCTCACCTTTGTCGGGCTGGGTTTAATTGTCTTCCCCTATATCATCCCAACTCAAATCACCATCTACCAAGCCGCTGCTGCCCCCAGTGCACTGGTGTTTATGCTCACCTTTATTGGGGTTTTGATTCCGATTATGTTGTTCTACAACATTTACAACTACATCGTGTTTCGTGGCAAGGTTGTCGGGGATGTTTATGGAGAATAAAACGATTTGTCTCCTCAAGATTAACGGTAACAACCCTGTGGAATGAACTGGTGCAGGTGCTGGGCCTCAAACTCTAGGCAGCCAGCAGTGGGTGAGACATCACCCATTGTTGCTAAATTCAGCCGTTAACCCTTAGGGTCACTACACTGACAGCATGGTTTCTCTCCCTGCCTCATCGCCTCCCGTAGATCTAGATCATCACCCCCTGGGGATGGGCCTGGAGGGGTTGCCCAACGACGATTTAGCTCTCATCGAGGAGCGCTGTAACTGGCTGCGGTTTCATCGCCTGTGGGGGCAGCTGCCAGAGCCTGCCCAGCAAGACCTGGCGCGATCGCTCCACCTTGAGTAGGTGGAGCGATCGCGCTGATCTACCGCGAAGGGCAACCCGCCATTGGGCTATATCTGCTGAAGTGGGGGGCCATTGAGGTTAATCGGCTTTCTCCCATTGGTAAATCGCTCATTCGCCAGCGCAGTGCGGGAGAGCTGTTTGGCTATGTGTCGCTGCTGGCCAACCCAGACAGCGCCAGGCACCAGACCCAGGCGATCGCCCTGACAGCCAGCGAAATCTGGTTTTTGCCCCAGGCCCAGTTTCATCACTTGATGCAGCAGTATGCCGAACTTGAACACTTGTTTAACGCTCTGCTGGCCCAAGATCTCAATGCCTTCAGTATCCGTATTGCCCAAGAACAACGCCGCATCCAGGGGGTGCGAGATTATATCCATGCGGTGCCCACTGGCGAAACGATTCTTGGCAGCAGCAAGTTCAGCCAAAAGCTGAGGGCAGTCATTGACCAGGCGACCGCAACACTCCAACCTGTAGTCCTGCAAGGGTCGCCGGGCACTGGCAAGACCTTTTTAGCCGGTCTGATCCATAGCCGCTCTGGCCTCGCCGAGCAACCTTTTGCGGAGCTAGATTGTGCTCAGCTACCTCGCTCAGCGGACGGTAGCCTCGACACCGATCGCCTATTTGGTCGACTCGGCGGTGCACCGGGTCTGATTGAACTGCTGGAGCGGGGAACGTTGTTCCTGAGCAATCTCCAGGTGCTCAGTGGGGAAGCCCGCGATCGCCTAGCTCATTACTGCAACACCAGAAATATTCTGCTCAATGCCGCGTCTAGTGAACCGCCCAAAGCAGTCCAGTCTTGGGTGCGCTTAATTCTGGCATCTCCTGAAAAGCTGGTTCTGCCAGGAGTAGAGGCCATTGCCATCAAACTATTTAGCCTGCCCCAGCGCAAGGCCGACATTCCAGACTTTGCCCATCACTTTCTTGCCCGATTTTGCCAGGCCCAAAACCGCCCGTCGCTGACCCTAGATCAGGCCGATCTGCGCCGCTTGATTAGCTACGATTACCCTGGCAACCTATCCGAACTGGCAGAAATTTTGCACCGGGCGGTGATTATGACACCTCCCGGACAAGTGGTGATTCCTGAGCAGGCCCTATGGTCAGTGCAGTCGGCCAAAAACGCCTTTCGAGTAGATTTGCTGACCCAATTGCCCTGGCTACGGCAAGTCTTGCTCAGTCGTTGGTACCCCGAAGGATTGTGGATCGTGATGATGGCGGTGTTTGTGCCCGTCACTTTAGCTGGGTTTCTGGGGCCGCAAACCCGAGACAGCAGCGTCACGCTAAATTTCTTTTGGGCCTGGTGGTGGCCGGTTTATCTGCTGCTCTTTGTCTTTATTGGTCGGCTTTGGTGTGCCGTCTGCCCCTTTATGATCACGGCGGAATGGCTGCGCCGGTTCTCCCTTTGGCTGTTTCCCCGCCAGCAGCTCCCCTGGCCGACCCGGTGGCTCAACCGGTGGGGAGCGTGGGTGCTGTTTGGCGGCTTTGTGGTGATTTATCTTTGGGAAAAGCTGTGGGATTTGCCCCACCACGCCTATCTCTCGACCTGGTTACTGCTGGCGATTACGGCAGGGGCCGTGATTTTTAGCCTGATTTACGAGCGGCGACTGTGGTGCCGCTACCTCTGTCCCATCGGCGGTATGAATGGCATGTTTGCCAAGTTGGCCATGGTAGAGTTGCGCTCAACCCAGCAGGTGTGTGGCAGCCAGTGCAGTACCTTTGGCTGCTACAAGGGCAGCAGCGCGACCCCCGTCATCTTTGCCGATGCCCTGCCTAACGAAGGGCAAGCCACCGGAGGCTGCCCGCTCTATTCGCACCCGGCGCAGCTGCAAGATAACCGCGACTGTGTGCTGTGCATGACCTGCCTGAAAGCCTGTCCCCATCGTTCGGTGCAGCTGAATCTGCGGTTTCCCACCTCAGATTTGCTGGACAACCACCAGGCGTTTTGGGCCGAAGCGGCATTGCTATGGCTGCTGTTGGGCGGGGTGTTGATGCATCACAGTCAACGGATCCTAGCTGGGTTGGGGTACCCCGCTATCCCCATTGATGCTGACCATTTTCTGAGCAGTGCCGCGATCGCCCTAGCCCTGCTCAGCCTTCCGGCTATGGCAACCTATCTGACCCACGCGATCGCCCGTTTCCTCGATCCAAAACAGCCAGATTACCTTACCGTCATCTACGCCTATCTGCCCTTTACCCTGGCTCTCAACCTGGCTCACTATGTGCCAGCCGCGATGACCGAAGCGGGGCAAATTTTGCCGGTTTTGGCTCGCACCTTGGGCCTTAGTGGAACAGGGCTACCCACCCTCACTTGGAGTGCCGATGTCGCAGCATTCGTGCAAGGGGGCACGCTGCTCTCAGCTTTGGTGTTCAGCATTTATCCGCTGCTGCGCATTACCCAACGTCCTCTACTCAGCAACTTGCCCCACCTGGTGCTTATGGTCGGGCTAACGGCAGCGGGCTTTTGGCTTTTCGTTTAAACTCCCTTCCCCCTGTCCTATGAACATCTATGCCAATGTGCTTGACGCTATCGGTCATACCCCATTAGTCCAGCTTCAGCGGCTGCCACAGCGGTGGGGCTGTGAAGCCACTCTAGTGTTAAAGCTAGAGGGCTTGAACCCCGCCAAATCGGTTAAAGACCGCATCGCGGCCAGCATGGTTTTAGAAGCGGAGCAAGCTGGGTTAATTCAACCGGGCATCTCCACTGTTGTTGAGGCGACCTCTGGCAACACAGGCATTGGGCTGGCGATGGTCTGTGCGGCCAAGGGCTATCGGCTGATTTTGACCATGCCTGAAAATATGAGCCGAGAACGACAGCAGATAGTGCATGCCTACGGGGCGGAGGTAATTTTGACCGCCGCCGAAGCCGATATGGCCGGGGCGATCGCCCACGCCAATTACCTCCTCACCACGCTGCCGAATGCTTTCTCACCCCACCAATTCAGCAACCCCGCCAATCCTAAAATTCACTATGAAACTACCGGCCCTGAAATCTGGCAGGATACCGATGGCGACCTGGCGGTTTTAGTGGTGGGTGTCGGGACAGGAGGCACCCTCACCGGGGCTGGGCAATACCTCAAGCAGCAAAATCCTCATATCCAGATTGTGGCGGTTGAACCAACCCACAGTGCCGTACTCAGCGGTCAACTGGCAGGGGAGCATGATCTCCAAGGCATTGGGGCAGGGTTTATTCCCGATGTCTTGCGAGTGGATTTGATCGATGAAATTGTTACAGTCACTGAGGCCCAGGCTTACGAAACTGGGCGACAGCTGGCCCAGGTTGAAGGTATTTTGAGCGGTATTTCAACCGGGGCAGCAGTCTATGCCGGGCTGCAGATCGGGCTGCGATCGCGGCATCACAGTCAACGCATTGTCGTTATTCAACCCAGTGGAGGAGAACGATACCTCAGCACCCCCATGTGGAATGCAGTCAGCCCCGAAGCAGAGTTGGCTGAACACCCCAGCGCCTCCGGTCATCCTTTACTAGGAGGGAGTCATGCCCCCGCATGATTCGCCCTGTTGGCAGGTTCAGGATCGCTTTCTAGAACTCCACTCTCGTTGGCTGACGCTGATCGGTGAGCACTGGCAAGATGCCCAGGGGCAAGATCTAGACTATTGGCGGATCGAAAAGGCCGACTCAGTTATCATTTTGCCGATTCAAGCGGATGACCTAGCTCAGCCTCACATCTTGTTGCTCGCCGCCAGCTACCGGCCTGGGGTTGGACAGGTAACGCTCGACTTTCCGGGAGGGAGGCGCTTGACGGAGCAAAAGCCCGAAGCCGCTGCGATCGCCATCCTAAAGCGAGAATTAGGGCTTGACGCCATTGCCATTACTCAGCTCACTCCTCTAACCACCCCCGGTTGGGCCATTAATAGCTCCTTCTCCAACCAAAGACTCTATGGGTTTATCGCTCAGCTCGATCCAGCTACCCCAACCGCCTTGGCCGCCGTTGCCTATCGCGCCAATGCAACTGGCGTTCACCAATTACTCCAGCAGTTAACCTGTTTGCAATGTCGAGCGGTGCTCCTAGAGTGGTATCTGCACCAAGGCTGGGCGTTTGATCTTGACTCAAGAAAGTGGACAGATCCTAGGGGTGAACCTGGCGGCAGCGTAGGTGTTTTGTCCTGAGCAGATGGGAACCATCAGCTATCCTCGCTGCCCGCAGCCACATAAAAGGACTCGCGAGACAATAAGATACCAGTTGCCGTACAGGTGAGTGTCTTCGCTGCAAAACCGCCGTAGAGATTCAAGACTTTGTCGAGCTTTCATCAGCTGACTTCAGGGGGATGAATGGCAGATATCATGGGTGTTGGCGTTCTGTTTTCTCTCCCAGACGTTCGGTAATGATGGCCTTGATGGCAGATAGCTGCATATAGAGGCATTGCAGGTTGGCTTGGTGGGCGGCACAGAAGGGAGTCTGTTGCAGACGCTCAATCTGCTGCCTAATCACTAGCAGACGCTGCTTGACATGGGGCAAAAAGATATCCAGGTCGGTCTCTTGCTCGAGAGTATCTAGCCCCTGGGTTGAAGGTTCAGTAAAGGGCATGGCAACAATGTCTTGGGTTACGGGATTAAGGTCTGGGCTAGGTTTCTAGAGTTGTCAGTTGCTTGCGGGTACTTTCTGGCGGGGAAACATGGCTGGTGAGGGAGCGAATGGCGGTATCGGTGGTGTCAAAGCAGTTGTTTGCGCCAATGTGCGCCAGCAGGCCGCTACGCTCCAGCAAGTGCTCTACCTCGGGCTGCAACCCGCTCAGAATTAAGCGGCAGCCTCGGCGTTCTAGGTCGTGGTAGATATCCTCCAGCGCCACCAAACCAGTGGTATCCATATTCGGCACGAAGCGCAGCCGTAAAATCAGGTACTTCACCTCCGGCTCATCGCGCAGAAAGGTGGCGAAGCGCTCGGCAGCACCAAAGAACAGCGGCCCATCGACCCGGTACACGGCAATTTGCTTGGTCAACTCTAGGGGCACCCCAGGGGGAAACGCCTCGGCCTCGGGCACTTTGCCCATGCTGAGGTCGCTCATGCGCTTGATAAACAGCACCCCGGCGGCAATCAGCCCGACCTCCACCGCCAGCACTAGGTCAAAGCAGATGGTAACCATCCAGGTCAGCATCATCACGGCAAAGTCGGCGTAGGTGGCCCGCAGCAGCAGGCCGATCGCCTCCCACTCGATCATCCGTAGGCTGGTGACCATGAGAATGCCCGCCAGCGCCGCTAGAGGAATCTGGGCCGCTAGGGGTGCCAGAGTGAGCATAATCGCCGCTAGAGCCAGCCCATGAATTACTCCCGACAGGCGGGTTTTGCCCCCGGCCCGCACGTTGACAGCGGTGCGGGCGATCGCCCCGGTGGCCGGTATGCCGCCAAAGAACGGCACCACCACATTGGCAATGCCCTGGCCGATTAGCTCGCGATCGCTGTTGTGCTTCTCACTCACGGTCATGCCGTCGGCCACCACCGCCGACAGCAGCGATTCAATACTGCCCAGGGCTGCTAGAGCTAGGGCCGGGTTAATCAATTCGCGAATTAGGCCAAAGTCATGCCAGTGAGGAATGCCGTGGGGCAGGGGCAACGCCTGAGGAATGGCCCCGATTGTCGGCACATTGAGGTGGAATCCGGCGGCGATTGCCGTTGCCAACACCAGTCCTACCAGTGACCCCGGAATCGGCGTCGAGAGCCTGCCCCAAAACAGCTTAGTGACGATAACCACCAGGGCTAGGCCCACCGCTGCCCATTGGGTCGCCTCGATTTGGGTAACGGTCTGCCACAGCCCCGGCAAAAAGTGATCGCTGCGGGGCAGTTGCAGCCCAAAGAAGTTGTTGAGCTGGCCAAAGAAAATAATCACGGCAATGCCGTTAGTGAAGCCTGCCGTCACCGGGTAGGGGATAAACTTCACCAGTCGCCCTAGCTTGGCCACCCCCAGAGCGACTTGAATCAGCCCCGCCATCAGCCCGGCCAGCCAGACTTTCTCAATGCCGTACTTGGCCACAATACCGATCAAAATCACGGCCATGGCCCCGGTGGGGCCGGTAATCTGCACAGGGGAGCCACCAAAGATGGCGGCCAGAGTACCCGCCACAATCGCCGTGTAAAGCCCCGCTTTGGGGTCTACACCGCTGGCGATCGCAAAGGCCAACGCCAGCGGCAGCGCCACAATGGCAGCGGTCAACCCGCCAATCAAATCGCCTCGCCAATGGGTGAAAAGGGGAGGTAATAACCGGGAGAAGCGGCCTTGGGAAGAAATCAATTCTGTCATGGGTTCAAGGAACCTCCTAGTTCCAAAGCAATGAGGTTGTGAGTCAGAACAGCCTGCTCCCTCCGATGAGAAGATCTCCGGCTTGAAGAAAACAAGGAGCTTAGGCCCCTTGACCGAGATTCAGGAAACCAGGGAATGTCCACAACCTACTAACCGGGTATTGAAGCGGTCAGCGAACCCGGAGTCACTATACCTAAGCATACATAGATTATAGTCTTTGCATCTATCTATCTTAACAATCTTGCAGATAGATATTCATGTTAGGGTTTACCCACGGCATCTCTAGCCCAACTGGATGACTGTCCGTGGCATAGTCTGTGGGCATTAGTGCTCTAGAAACATGCCCACACTTTCTTCTTTTGCTGGCCGTTATAGCCCCTAACGGGAAGCGCCGCCGGGCTCATTCCACCGCTTCAGTGAGTTTGTCCATGCACATTCGTACAGAACTGTTTCGGCGGCAGTTAGCTCGCCAGTTTGCCCCCGTTGCGCCTGACCCTGCCGCCACGCTTTGGTGCATTATTCGTCCCCTGCCTTCCCTCAAGAGTGTGGTCGTTGCCCGTTTCCCCTCCCGCTCCAAGGCTGAAGCCCACCTCAATTTCCTCAAGCACAGCCGCCCCGATACCCCCTATGAAATCATGTTCGACGCCACAACCGACTGAACCTCGAAGAGTGCACCGCCCAAACGCTTCAAGCCATCACTTCTTTTCTCGGCCCTCGTGGCCAGGCGTCCCCATGCTAGATATCCATATTTTTGATGTTGATCACGGTTTTTGTGCCGCCATTGACCGCTACAACCACCACAGCATTTTGATCGATACCGGCTTTAACACGCGTACCGGTTTTAGCCCGTGGCAGCATCTGCTCAAGCGCCAGTGTCGCACCATTGACTGTCTAGTGGTGCCCGCCTATAGCCCAGACAATTTAGCAGGGATTCAACCCTTGCTCGATCACTGCCTTGAGCATGGCCTCAACATTAATTTATTGGTGGCTAACCCTACAGTAGATGCTGAGCAATTTCCTGAACTGAAAGCCGCTTCTCTATGGGCTAAAAACTATCTGGATGTCACGACAAAGATGCATCCTGAATGCCAAAAAACTAGCCAGCACATGAAAGTTGATGACGTTGATCTCTCTTTCTTTTGGAATGCTCAGGACACCTATCAAGCCTCGCATGACTTGAGCCTAGTGACATTTGTCTCCTACGACGATATTGAGATTGTGTTCCCCAGTAACCTGACGGCAGCAGGCTGGCAGGCTCTGCTCCAGTGCGAAGATTTTCGCACCCACCTACGGCGGGTCAACACGTTTGTAGCGTCTAACCATGGCCACGAAAGCGGCTACTGCCCCGAGGTGTTTAACTACTGCCGCCCTGACGTGGTGCTGATCTCGAATCAGGGGAACGAGCGGGTGTCTTCCGCGATGTTGAACCAGTACAAAATTCACGCTAAGGGAGCGTCGGATGGAGTGTGTGATGGTCAAAGGCCGGCACTTGAGGGCCATCGCAAGGTGCTCACCACCTACGACAATGGCACCATTACCATCTCAAAATGTTTAGATCGAGTACGCCACATTACCGCCAAATCTTTGGTGCATCAGGTTGAGGCTATAGCCTAAAATGACCAATGCTAAGCTATATGAAGAGATTGCTAGCTACACAGCCCAATTTAGATCTATGACGTTTAAGCCCAGCTATTTTAAGGCAGACCTGTTTAAGGTGTTGTCGAACCCGGTGCGAATTCAAATTCTCGATACCCTGCGAGTGGGCGAACAGAGCGTGGGCTACATCGCCGAATGGCTCGAGCTAGATGCCTCTGCGGTGTCTCAGCAGCTCTCGGTACTGCGCAGCCGCAACCTGGTGGTCAGCCGCAAGCAGGGCAACTTTGTCTTCTACGCCGTGCGCGACCCAGCCATTTTTAAGGTGCTCGATGCCGCACTGGAGGTGTTTAACAACCACCTTGTGGATGTGCGTGACGCCCTCGAACAGCTCGAATAGCCTTATCCCCTCACCCCCCTACCTCTTACTCCCCATGCCTCTATCCCTCGCCCCACCCGAGACGGCAACTGCTGTCTTGGCGGATCGTCTAGTGCTTGCTGCCCAAAATCAACCTGTTGATCGCCTAGTGCTTGCTGCCCAAAATCAGCCCGTTGATCGCCCACCTGTGTGGATGTTGCGCCAGGCGGGCCGCTACCTCAAAAGCTATCGAGACCTGCAAGAGAAGTACCCCTCCTTTCGCGATCGCTCTGAGATTCCCGGCTTAGCCGTGGAGATCTCTCTCCAGCCCTACCGTGCTTTCAAGCCCGACGGAGTGATTTTCTTCTCTGACATTCTCACGCCCTTGGCAGGGATGGGGGTAACCTTTGAGATTGTCGATCACAAAGGGCCAATTCTGGCGGAGACGGTGCGCTCTCAGGCTCAGGTGGATGCCCTCCGCCCGCTCAACCCCGAGGCCTCTCTACCGTTTGTTGGTGAGATCCTGCGCACCCTCTGCGACGAGTTGCAGGGACAGGTGCCGGTATTGGGCTTTGTTGGTGCGCCCTGGACTCTGGCCACCTACCTGGTAGAAGGACAAAACTCGACCTACTATAGTGTGATCAAAGAAATGGCTTGGCAAGAGCCCGTGTTACTGCACCAGATGCTGGCCCAACTGGCTTGCTCTATTGCCACCTACGCCCTCTACCGAGTTCAAAATGGGGCGCAAATGATCCAGATCTTCGACTCTTGGGCAGGCCACCTGACGCCCCAAGACTATGCCACCTTTGCCCTGCCCTACCAGTGGCAGGTAATCCGGGCCGTCAAAGCGATTTACCCTGAGGTGCCAGTCACCCTCTGCGTCAACGCCAGCGCTGCCCTGCTGCCGTTGATGGCAAAATCTGGGGCCGATGTCATTCACGTTGACTGGGCCATCCCGATGGCCCAGGCGCGAGCGGTGCTGGGCGATCGCCCCGTGCAGGGCAACCTTGACCCCTGCGTGCTGCTAGGGTCGCGGGAGCTGATCCGCGAGCGCACCCTAGATGTCATTCGCCAGGCCGGTTCCCGAGGCCACATCATGAACCTCGGACAGGGCATTTTACCCAACACCCCCGAGGAGAATGTGCGATATTTCTTTGACACTGTCCGCAGCGCCACCTGCCATAGCTAAACCCAAAATTTTTAGCAACTTTTATAAGGTGAGCAATGTCCGCTCTCCGCGGCGATTAATTCATTCAAAATTGCGAATTCAAAATTAGTAAATCATGCTTGCTTCTACGGGGACTTGACCATGCTGACCTGCCCCGATCCGGTGACGGATCTTTGGAAAACAGGGAGTCATCCCCTTGATCCGATCTTCGCGCCCCGGTCGGTGGCGGTGGTTGGCGCTACCGAGCGACCCGGCAGCGTGGGCCGTACTGTGCTGTGGAATCTAATCAGCCATCCCTTTGGCGGTACGGTGTACCCGATCAATCCCAAGCGGCGCAACGTGTTGGGCATTCAGGCGTTTGATCGCATTTCCTCCCTCCCCGAAGCCCCCGACCTGGCCATCATCGCCATCCCAGCCCCTGGGGTGCCCGCCGTGGTGCAGGAGTGCGTGGATGCCGGGGTGAAGGGGGCGATCATTCTCTCGGCGGGGTTCAAAGAAATCGGCCCCGAGGGCATTGAGCTAGAGCGGCAAATTAAGGACATTGCCCTTGGACGTCTGCGCCTGATCGGCCCCAACTGCCTGGGCATCCAGAACCCGCTTACCGGCTTTAATGTCACCTTCGCCAGCCAGGTGGCGAGGCGGGGGAACGTAGGCTTTATCAGCCAGAGCGGTGCGCTTTGCACCTCGATTCTTGACTGGAGTCTGCGGGAGAACGTGGGCTTCAGCGCCTTTATCTCCCTAGGCTCAATGCTCGACGTGGGCTGGGGCGACCTGATTGACTACCTAGGCGACGACCCCCACACCCACAGCATCGTCATCTATATGGAATCGATTGGGGATGCCAGGTCGTTTCTCTCGGCGGCGCGGGAGGTGGCCTTGAGCAAGCCCATTATTGTGATTAAAGCCGGGCGCACCCAGGCAGCAGCCCAGGCAGCGGCCTCCCACACAGGGTCGCTAACGGGCAGCGATGCGGTACTAGATGCGGCCTTTCGCCGCTGTGGCGTGCTGCGGGTTGACAACATCGAAGAGTTATTTGATGCCGCCGAGGTGCTGGCCAAGCAGCCGCGCCCCCGTGGCCCACGCCTGAGCATTATCACCAACGCGGGCGGGCCGGGGGTGCTGGCGACGGATGCGTTAGTTCGCGCTGGGGGAACTCTGGCGGAGCTTTCGCCCGCTAGTGAGGAGGCTCTAAATGGGGCGCTGCCCGCCCACTGGAGCCACAGCAACCCCATCGACATTTTGGGCGATGCGGAACCGGCCCGATTTGCTGAGGCTCTTAAAGCCGCCTTGGCTGCCCCTAACAGCGACGGCTGCCTGGTGGTGCTCACCCCCCAGGCGATGACCGACCCGACCCAAACCGCCCAGGCGGTGGTGGATACCTGGCGCAGCAGCGAATCGAGCCAGCCGATTTTGGCCAGCTGGATGGGCGGCGCAGAGGTAGACGCGGGCGAAGACATTCTCAACCAGGCGGGTATACCTACCTACCGCTACCCCGATCAGGCAGCGCGGTTGTTTGGGCTGCTGTGGCGGCACAGCTACGCTCTTAAGGGACTGTATGAAACGCCCACCCTGGCACTCAACAACGGCATTGACCGAGGAGCAGTGGCAGAGATTCTGCACACCGCCCAGGCTGCTGGGCAGACCCTACTCACTGAGGCAGACTCCAAGGCAGTGCTGGCGGCCTACGGCATTCCCGTAGTGGAAACCCGGATTGCGGCGACGGTGGAGGAGGCGATCGCTGCCGCCGATAACCTGGGCTACCCCGTGGTGCTCAAGCTCTATTCCTACACCCTCACCCACAAAACCGATGTGGGCGGCGTGCAGCTCAACCTCGACAGCGACCACGCCGTTCGCCGCGCCTTTGATCGCATCCTCGTCAGCGTCACCGAAATGGCTGGGGCCGAGCACTTCCAGGGGGTCACCGTGCAGCCAATGATCCGCGTCGATGGCTATGAGCTAATTTTGGGCAGTAGCCAAGACCCACAGTTTGGCCCGGTGTTGGTGTTTGGCAGCGGTGGGCAGCTAGTCGAGGTGTTTCAGGACAGTGCGATCGCACTCCCCCCCCTCAACAGCACCTTGGCCCGCCGCCTAATGGAGCAAACCCTAATTTACAAAGCCCTCCAGGGTGTGCGGGGTCGTCAGGCCGTCGATCTAGATGCCCTAGAGCAATTGCTAGTGCAGTTTAGTCAGCTCGTCGCCGAGCAGCCCGAGATTGAGTCCATTGACATCAACCCGCTGCTGGCATCCCCCAACGGTCTGCTAGCCCTGGATGCGCGGGTGATTTTGCGATCCTCTGCTTCGCAGCCCATTCCCCTAGCCATCCGCCCCTACCCCACCCAATACATCTGGCCTGGGCACGACGGCATCACCATTCGCCCTATTCGCCCAGAAGACGAGCCGCTAATTATCGCTTTTCACAAAATGGTGTCTGACTACAGCATTTACCTGCGCTACTTCCATACCATCAAGCACAGTACCCGCATCGCCCACGATCGTCTCACCCGCATCTGTTTTAACGACTATGATCGCGAGATCGCCCTGGTGGCCGAAGCCAGTGCCCCCGACCCCAGAATTATCGGCGTCTGTCGTCTCACCCAAAAGCACGGCCTGCCCGAGGCTGAGTTTGCCATGCTGGTGGCCGATCCCTACCAGGGCCAGGGCTTTGGCACCGAGTTGCTGAGCCACCTGATCGATGTCGCCCGCGCCGAAGGGCTAAAGCGCCTAACAGGGGAAATCTTGGCTGAGAACGATGGCATACAGCACCTGTGCAGGCGGGCTGGGTTTCAGCTCAAACCCACGACGGAACTCGGCATTTTATCCGCCACTTTAGATTTGAGCCTCTAATCCTAAGGCCTGACGGGTCATGGGCTAAGTCCGTCTCTACTTGCAGCACAGCTGAGTAATCGCTGATGGGATGCAGGCTAGGGATGGTACTGGCGCTAGAACCGACGCCAGAGCCGAATCGCAATAGGCAACCTCTCATTGCTGCCGTTGGAAGGACAGATGATGGCATGGGGCGCAGCAAGGCCCTGCGTCAGGTACATCTGGACATGATCCGCTCTGAGATCGAATATTCACACCCCTACTGCTGGGCCGCTTTTGTCCTTGCTGGCGACTGGCACGCCCTTAATACCTCTGCCCTTAATTTTTCCACATTGAGCTTTAAGCTATGTAGCTTGACTTAATTGGGGTAAGTTTGGGGTAACGCTAAATTTGTGGTTCTAAAACCCTTGCCACGCAAAAAGTGATTCACAGCTTCCCAAGCTGACGTTCTACCTTTTTGAGCTCTAATCTATTTACCAAAACACTACAAGTCCATAACATGTTCACGCTTTTTTAGGCATTGCCCTTGAACCATGGGTAATGCCCCAACATTCTCAATACGTCGTTGTGTTTGCTTGAGGGCTATGGGTAGTCGCCTTTGCATCACAGCTGAGTAGCAGCTGCTGTCATCGGCTTTGGTGTCGGGGTTATTGGTGCCGCTGCCGGAGGACGCTTAAAGGTGGCATTCATTCATAGCAGCTGAAGATCAATCTCATCCAACCCCGAGGATGGCTTTGGCGGTCAGGTTCAAGTTGGGAAAGACAGAAGACATAATGCGCTGATCGCCGCGCAGCAATTGCCGGTCGTAACGCCCTTCTGAGTTCAAAATACAGAGGGTTAATGTGGGTTGTTTAGGCCGACCAATGAAGAATTCGCCGCCGAGTCCTTGATAGTCTGCGATCCAGTATTCTGGAATGCCCAGTAGGGCGTAGTCTTCAAGTTTGCGAGCGTAGTCGTTTTGCCAATTACTACTGACGACCTCCGCCACAAATTTGACGGTGCTCCCAAGCGTGACAACGGGTTGGCTGGCCCACAGCGGCTCTTGAGGGAGGGAGGCTCGGTCTAGGACGATCACATCGGGGCGAAACCCAGTCTGGTTGGCCAGGGGTTTGATTAAGCAGCGATGGGGGATGAAGTAATCGGCCCCCTGCTGCACGATGTCGTAATTGAGCCAGCGGGCGATCGCCGCCGCCACTTCCTCATGAGGCCCCGTCGGTTCCAAATCAAACAGTTCTCCGTCAATGAGTTCGTAGCGACTGTCATCGCCATACTGAGCGAGAAAATCCTCAAGGCTCAGGGAAATGGGTTGTGTGGGTCGATCGCTTGCGAGTGCCATGGTTGCTCTGGCTGCCCTTGGTGGTGCTATAGGCGAACGGTAAGCTTTGTATCAGTTTATCGCGATCGCCCAATGCAGGATACTCACCTGTCCCTCGACAGCAGCGTTATCCCTGCTGCAACTGTGCCAACACGTCTTGGGTGAGAGGATGCTTAGACATGTCTGCGGTGCGCTCCGCTATCATTACCTGCCCCAAGAAGTAAACAAAGTTTTGCAATGTTGTTTGCGTATTAGGATGATTTTCTCCAAGTTGACCGAACAAAATGGAAAGCGCTTTCAAGTATAAGGTTTCCGCTTCCTTGTACTTGCCCTGGTCATTATGTAAAAGTGCCAAATTATTCAGACTTTGTGCAGTGTCTAGATGATCTTCGCCAAGCTGTGAACGTCTAATTTGTAATGCTTGCCAGTATAGTGGTTCAGCATCTTCGTAGCGACTTTGCTCACGATACAGTTCTGCTAGATTGTTCAGGCTGGCGGCAATATGTGGATGGTCTTCGCCTAGCCATGAGCACATGATTTTCAAAGCTTTTTGGTAGAGCGGTTCAGCCTCTCCATAGCGACATTGAGACTGGTATAAGAAAGCCAGATTATTGAGGCTAAACGCGGTATTTAGATGATCTTCGCCAAAATGATAACGTCTAATTATCAATGCTTTTAAATAGAGATGTTCAGCTTCCTTGTTGAGACCTTGAATCTCATACAGCCCTGCCAAATTATTTAGGCTAGTGGCAGTATCAGGGTGCTCTTCCCCAAGCCGTAACTGCCAAATTTGTAGAGCTTTGAGATAGAGCAGTTCAGCATCCCGGTAGTGACCTTCTGACTTGTATAACTCTGCCAGATTGTTCAGGCTTTGAGCCGTACTGAGATGGTCTTCACCAAGCACTGATTTCCGAATCTCTAATGCTTGCACATAAAGCGGTTTGACTTCCCTATAGCGTCTTTGTTCGTAGAGAAAGTAGCCTATTTGATTTAATAGAAATGCTAAGTTGAGTGTTTCCGTGGCCTGCTGACGATCAATTGCCTGCACCTGTTCTACCAGGCGTCTACACCTCTGCCAATTCTTGAATTCTGGAGATGGAAATGTGGTATTTAGAGCATTAACCGTGCGATCAAGCCATTGCTGCCGTTGTTCTGGAGTGAGGCGATCGCGCAAAACTTCCTGCACCATGCGGTGAATGCTGTAGCGGTCATCCGTTTCTAACCGAATCAGAGAATAACGGGTCAGTTCCGCCAGCAGTTCAGGGATTATCAGCTCATCCTCTGCCACCTCAGCTAAGGCAGTTGCCAATGTCTCTCCCAGGTGATCTTTACCCAGGCTCAAAATCTCGTAGGGAATATTATCCGGTGCCAGGAATGCACTCAGTTGCAACACATCGGCGGCAGCGGGGCTGCTGGCCTGCACCGCCTCAAAGTTGATCTGCCAGGTAGTAGCCACCGACGCAGGATAGTTACCCATCTGGGGCTGCTCTTTTTCTAGCACCTGCAAGCGTCGCTGCTGGTAAGACCGCAAATAGACGGCAAAACTTACCCCTTTAGTCTGGATATAGGCCGCAGCCTGCTCCAGTGCCAGGGGCAGGTAGCCGAGTTCCTGAGCTAGAGTCTCTAGGGCTTGCTGCTCAGGCGAATCGAGGGTATCCCGTTGGGTGCGTCGCTCCAAAAAGGTATGGGCCTCTTCTGGGGCCAGGGTATCGAGGGCGATCGACTGACCCACCCCCAGCCTTTCCAGTCGCGGCAGTCGCGAGGTGATCAATATGCGTCCGTTAGGTGCATTGGGGAGAAAAGGCTGTACAGCATCGGGATCGTCCACGTCGTCGAAAATCAGCAGCCAGCGATCGCTCGTAGATAGCCAGCGTTTTACTGCCGCAATGTTCTCATCCAGCTTATTTTCCCGATGGTTGGGCAGGGCTAGATCAGTAGCGATCGCCCCAAAACTACCAGCCAGTGTCAAACTGCTGGCATTTACCCACAGCACCCAGTCATAGCCAGACTCTTGCTGAAAATAGCGATAGGCATATTCCACCGCCGTTTGGGTTTTGCCCACCCCGCCTAACCCGTGGATTGCCTGGGACTGACTAAGGGCGGCAGTGTCCGTTTGCCCCAGAGTGTCGTGGAGCTGGATAAGGATGGCGTCCCGCCCAGTAAAGAACTCGTTGCGCAGGTAGGGCACCGTGAAGCGCTTGGGTTCCGTCTTCGGGGGCGGCGGCAGATGAACTGTTTGGGTGACATCCCCAATCGTCAAGTTGCCCGCAACAGAAACCCCTCGGAGGACAGTTTGCTCAACCTGCCACAGCCCAGACTGCGGTTCATCTGGGCGCGATTCTTCTGGAACTGGTGGATTTTTGCTCAAGCCCTTACTCCTTCACCCCAGTCAAAAGTCGAAAGTTACCAGGTTTACTGCTTCTGGGTGATATCGCCAATTTTTAGATCGCCACCCACCCCCAGATTGCGACCCACGATTTGCTCAGCCACCCCTGTTTCACTCACCTGCTCAACATTGCCCACTTCCACATTGCCCCTGACCCGCACTGTGTCCAGCACCGCTTGCAGGCCGGGCGACTGCGCCTGGATTTGTTGATTTAGCGCTTGCAGTTGCTCGGCAAACAGCTGATCTTGCCGCATTTGGGTCAGCAGAACGGTTTCTAGCAGCTTGAGATTGGCGTCGGTGGGTTCGGCTTCAGCGATCGCCAGCACACCCGCCGTCTGGGTGGCCGTCAACTTGTCTTGCACTGCCCTGCGCGTCGCCTGGATAGCCGCACCACTTTTTGCCAAGGCCGCCTCCCCCACCTTCTCGCCCACTTTTTCCAATGCCTTGGGGACAACGTAGGTGGTAATGGCTCCAGCTAACAGGGATAACGGTTCAACCATCGGGGCAATCCTCCAAAAGCGAGCGAAGCTATAGGCAGCCGTGACCATCTCAGTTTTAGCCCAAGTTCGCGTTTACACCCACTTGACGGGAGTAATGAAGTCGCCGTCCCAGGGTTTGCAGTCCTGAGCCCCGCCCCTGAAAACCTTTACAACATCCCCTTCACACACCGATTGAGCTTTGGTTAAGCAGAGCTATCTTGGGATGAGTCGGATGAACCCTGGCTAGCATTGAATTGACCGTGCAAGGGTGTTTCTACGTTTTGACCTTTGACCCGCAGTCCACAGCGATTCCCGCAGGGAACGCTTCGCGAATTACCCGCCTTACCCTACATCAGTCCCAGCGGTGTCAGGCCATTCCAACGCTGTCGGTTCTACAGGGAAAAGCCATTGCGGCCCGTCAGCTGTGGACCCAGTGGTCAAAACAGACAGACCGATTGACGGGTGTGGGGGTCTACACGTCCATCGCCACCCTTCTCGAAACCTGGCTCACCACGATGGCCCTTCAATGCCGGTCTTCGACCATCGCGCAGCACGATGATCTGCGATCGCGGATCCTGCAAAACTTTGCCACCCTGGCCCATCGCCCCGAAGCGGAACTAACCGCCTTCTTAGCCAGTACCAGCGACTACCAGCGTCAGCTGTTTTGGCAGCAGCTAGCGCCCCTATCAGAGGATGCCGATCAGCTCCGAGCCATCCTCACCTGGCTCCCTGCCTTCCCCAGTTCAGAGCCACAAACTAAGTCCCTGGCGCTAGCGGACTCCTCTACGGTGCTGGCCAGCTTTGCTGCCGTAGCTCGGCTATTTCCACAGTCTGTGGTGCCGGGGTTGTTGGTGCTGCTACCCGAGGATGATCGGGCCGCTGTCGCCCTCACCGCCCTCGCCCAGTTGGTAGAGGCGGTGCCGCAGATTCCGGTAGCCCTGGCGCTAACCATTGCCCAGGTTCAGTACTTGCTAAACGAGCTGCCCGAATCGAGAGCTAAGGCAATGTTGCGCGGTGGCCTAATCGATGTCCCGTCTTTCGAACCGGGCAATATTAGGCAGTGGTTGAGCACTCATGGCCTTGACGACGAGCAGCTTCAGCCCCTGCTTCACCTGGCCGAAACGCACGGAACTACCCCAGAAGCCTTGGATACGGCACTGACTCTCCTGAATCAGGCTCACCAGCCCGATACAGCAGAGGCAGCAGAGGTTTATCGCAGTCAGGCGGAGTGGTTCTTGTTTCAGTATCTAGAGGCCAAACCGACGACCGTGGGGCGATTTCAGGTGAATGCGCGGTTAGACATCGACTTTGGCGGTCGCCCGATGGAGGTGGATTTTCTAGACGCAGCGGCCAAAATTGTGATCGAATTAGATGGCCACTATCACTTTCAATCCCTCGACAACTACCGCCGCGATCGCCGCAAAGATCGGCTGTTGCAGCAGCAGGGGTTTCTGGTGCTGCGCTTCCTCTCAGAAGATGTGGTTAGAGACCTCGAAGGCATTCTCGATGCCGTTGATCAGGCCCTCGCTACCCGATCTTCTTCCATCCCCCAACCTTCGGAGGCATGATGCTTTCACTGCAACCCATTCCCCTATCAGACCTGCTCTTGAGCCGCCTACTCTTCGCCGATGCCAACGGTATGACCATCAGCGAGTTGAAAGCTGCCCTAAAGGCGATCGCTGGCAGCGAGCTATCGAACACCGCCTATACAGAGCAAATCGAAACCACTCTCACCAACCTCAGCAAGCAAGACTACACCCAGCCTGTCAGCTCGGCCCGCCACCAACTGAGCGATCGCGGGCGTCAGCATATCCTCGACGGCCTCAGACTCAAGACCCTGCCCCCTCGACTCCAGTGGAAAACCCTAAAGAATACCGACTGGATCGCCCACGCTTTTAACCTGCCTGCCCTTTCGACCGAGACCCGCAGACGGTTAGCGGAGGCAGACGGACTGCGAGCGGCCATCCTCCAGCAGGGCTTTGACCTGCCCATTGCCCCCTTTGGCACGCTCACCCAGGCGCGCAATGCCCTGCTGTGGCAGCATCTGTGCAACCCCCAAACCGCTGAACGTCTCCAGGCAAAGCTTCCCGACCTGCGACAGCAATCGTTTAACCAGGGCACCGTCATGGCTGCTCTGCTGAATGATTTACTTCAAACCCCCAAGCCCCTGTCCTGGGACAAAGCGCTGTCGCAGCTGGTGGCCAAGGTCGCCCAAGCCAAGCGCACCACCCCCGATGAACTGCGCACCGCGATTTTGCGTCAGGCCCTGCCCAGCAGCGCCGCGCCGCCACCCCCAAAAACCGACGCCCCTACCACTAACACCTCACCTACCCTGTCAGATGAAGCGTTTGCTGAGCTTACTCTCAACGCGGCCAAAGCAACTCAAGATGGCCGGTTAGGAGATTCCAAAGTATTTATCTCTCGGGTCTGGGCAACCTTACAGCAACAGCACCCAGACCTAACGCTCAGTCTAGAAGACTTCAAACAGCGTTTGGTAACCGCTAATCAGCAGCGAAGACTCGATCTAAGTCGGGCTGACCTGGCCTACGCCCTAGATGCCAACGATGTATCGGCCTCCGAAATTAATCATCTAAACAGTACGTTCCACTTTATTCGTCTTGACTAAAGCCAATTGCTATGACTACTGACCCAAGATTTGACGCCTTTTGTTCTCACCAAGGGCTTGATATTTTTCATGCCGTCACCCACCAACACCAAATCTGGCAGCCAGACCTCTACGACGTTGATACTATTCATCTAGAAGCTCGCTTAGCCTACGAACGGTTGCTGAATCGTGCCGATAGTTCTGCCGCTAGCGACTCAGGCCGCATCCTATTGCTGCTGGGAGAGTCGGGGGCGGGTAAAACTCATTTGATGCGGTTTTTTCGCAATCAAACCCACGAACAACAGAAGGGCTTCTTTAGCTACATGCAGATGACCTCTGCGGTGTCAAACTATGCTCGGTATGTGCTGAGAAACACCATCGATTCTTTCGATAAGCCCTACTACGAACCCTTTGGGCCAAAAACTGGACTGATTGAGTTTTCTAATGCCTTAGCCGAAAGCTCAGGCGTCGTTACGCCTAATGAACTTGCTCTACTGAAAGAAGACGATTTATCCCAGGAAGAGCTAATCGATTTAATCTACCCAATCGCAGATCGTGTGATTGCCTTGCCACAGTTTAATGGGGTTGATATCGACGTTATTCGGGCGCTGCTATACCTGCAACCCGGCCAGCCTGCTATCAGCGCTAAAGTTCTTAAATTGCTGCGGTGCGAACCCCTAACTCCCTATGACAGCAGAGTTTTAGGTGGGATGGCCGCCCGCGATCACGACGATGACCCACTGCGGATGCTGCGGTCTTTTGCCTTGCTGATTCAAGCGGTTACCGGCGGAGCCTTCGTCGTTTGCTTAGACCAACTCGAAGATATTCACGGTATGGATGAAGCTGGGCAGCGTTTCCGGCGAGCTGTTCAGACTATCGTTACGCTAGCTGAGATTCCCAACGTCATCGTCGTGCTCTCCTGCCTAGAGAGCTTTTACGATCTGTTGAAACAACACCTGCCAAGACCCCATCTTGATCGCCTAGAGCTAGATCCAACCCCCGTAAGCCTTAGTGCCCGGCGTTCAGGAGATGAAGTCAGGCAAATTCTCTCGCGGCGACTGCAAAATCTTTACGAATTGGCAGAAATATCGGTCAACAGTGACGAAGCGTTATATCCTTTCCCTGACTCTATCGCTGAGACGCTAGCGGGTCAGACAACTCGCGATGTCTTGGAATGGTGTCGCCGTCAGCGAGAAAAAAGCATTACTACAGGACAATTACCCGACATAGATGACACTGCTTCGAGTTCTGATAATGGGTCGAAACCTCCGGAAGACTATGAGCTGAGCCAGCATTGGAACGACCACCTAGCGGGGAGCTTTGAGCCTCCCGACGACGATCGCGAGCTGCTTCACCTCATGGGCAATAGCATCCAGCGCTGCGGGCAAGAACTGGGCAATGGTTGCCACTTCACTACCCAGATCAATGAAGACTATCTGACCACAGACCTACACCTGGAGCCGAATGCCACCCAGGAATCGTTACTGCTGAGTCTGTGTCAAAAACACGCAAGGGGAGGTGCATTGGCTAGGCAAATCCGAGAGCTTCAGCAAAACGCTGGTGATCGCATCCCCGTTGCCCTACGCACCACAGAGTTTCCCAACAATCCTCGAACCCAGATTGCCCAGCAGATTGGTACCTTTCTTAGTCAAGGAGGCCGTCGCGCCCAGGTGGCCGACTCTGACTGGCGCACGATGCTGGCGATTCAAAGCTTCGAGCAGCAGTACGGTGATCGCCCTGAGTACCCCGCCTGGCTCCAGGCCGAGAAACCCCTGTCGCAATTGCCCTCGCTCCAGCGCATCTTGGATTTGGCCAACCTGAAGCTTGCCGCCGGTTTCGGGTCCAGTGGCCAGCCTCAGCCAACCCAACCAACGCCTCAGCCGCAAACCACAAAGCCTGGGGATAATGCTCCTGAAGATGAGTCAAAACCTATTCCCGGCCTAGAGGTGGAACCAACCTTACCCGAGCCAGCGTCAGCCGTTCCCCTGGGCCAAACTCGCACCACAGTGCCGACTCCGGTCGATCTACCTCGGGAAGCGCTGGTGCGTCACGCCGCGTTTCTGGGGGGCTCGGGCAGCGGCAAAACCACCCTGGCCCTGACCTTGATCGAACAATTGCTGCTGCGGGACGTGCCCGCCATTTTGCTTGATCGCAAGGGCGATTTGTGCAGCTACGCCAACCCCGAGGCTTGGGAACAGCCCACCGACAATCCTCGGCTGATGGCCTACCGGCAACTGCTGCGCGACCACATCGATGTCGCGGTCTACACCCCCGGCACTCTGGGCAACGCCGGGCGACCGCTGAGCATTGCCATCACCCCGCCGGGCCTAGGGCAATTGCCCAGCGCTGAGCGGCAGCAAATGGCTAACTACTGCGCCGCCGCCCTGGGCGGCATCATGGGTTACAAGTCGGCGGGGCTGGATAAAATCCGGATGGCGGTTCTGGGGCAGGCGATCGCCGTGCTCAGCACCCTTCAGACCGATAACCCCCTGAGCATCGACCGGCTGATTTCATTCATCGCCGAGCAAGATCCATTGCTGGTGAATGCGATCGGGGTGTTAGACCCGAAGCACTGCAAAAAGCTGGCGGAAGACCTCCAGACCCTCAGCCTGATGGCCGGGCACCTCTTCAATCCTCAATGCGAACAACTGTCCACCGAGCAGCTGTTGGCCTCGTCTTACCCCCAGAAGACCCGGCTATCGGTGATCAATCTGAGCAGCCTAGGAGATAACGCCAGCATTCTGTTTTGGGTATCTCAGTTTTTGCTCAACCTCAACCGCTATGCCCAGAGGCATCCCTCGGGCCAACTCCAGGCGGTGGTGTTGTTTGATGAGGCCGATCTGTACCTGCCTGCCCAGGGTAAACCTTCGACTAAAGAGCCGATGGAAAGTCTGCTGAAACGAGCCCGCTCCGCCGGGCTAGGCATCTTGCTCGCTACCCAGAGCCCTGGAGATCTGGACTACCGGTGTCGAGATCAAATCTCGTCCTGGTTTGTCGGCAAGGTGAAGGAAAACACCGCCCTCAACAAGCTGAAGCCTATGCTCAGCGAAGCCAAGACAGACGTCACCAGCAAGCTGGCTAACCAACAGGTCGGCGAGTTCTTCGCGATCCGTGCTGGGGAGGTCACCAGCCTGAAGGCAAACCTGTCATTGATTCGGGCTGAGCAGGTACCACTGGAAATGGTGCAAGCCCTGGCGGCTAGTTCTATAAATCAGTAGGTCTGCTTATTCGCGGTGGATTCTCGTCTGCACGGGAATGACGGACTGGATGGCTGTCAGAATGATGAATTTGCAAACTTGGGATGCACTCAGTCATGGCTTCTAAGGGGGAACCAGAAATGGTTTTGGTTGGATGAGTCGGCTCAGGTGCTTTTTTGCCCATCGGAAAACCGATAGGGGCCATCAAAGTCACCGACAAAAACCGTATGGGAAACCAAACTACCATTTCCCCAGATATGGAGTTGATAGGCAGGGGGCTCCATCACAAACTGGCTGGCTGTATGGGGCTGTAGATCGAGGAAGCTTTGATGGGCCAGGCTAGGCTGTGTGCTAGCGATCGTGCCCGCCCAACGAAGATACATCACCCGATGCAGGTGGCCACAGCTAATCCGTTCGACTTGACTGTGCTGGGCAATCAAGTCGGCTAACGCATCGCTGCCACCCACCCGACGTCGATCCATCCAGGGAATGCCGGTCATAAACGGGGGGTGATGCATAAAGATCAGAGTAGGGGCCTCAGGTGCTCTCACCAGTTGGGCCTCTAGCCACGCTAGCCGCTGATGGTCGAGTCGGCCCGACTTTTCCCCCGGCAGCGTGTTGTCTAGCATGATCAGGCGGATCGGGTAGTCGTCTACGACATAGCTCAGATGATCCCTAAAGCTAGCCAGGTAGTGATGATCGGCAAATACCTGGCGTAGGTTTGTCCCCTGGTCATGGTTCCCAGGCATCAGATAAATCGGAGCGCGCAGGTTTGATAGCATCTCTCTCAGCTGTTGATAGTCTGCCAGGGTGCCTTGCTGCACTAAATCACCTGTAGCAACCACTAAATCAGGTTGGGGGTTCAGACGGTTTAGATGGGCGATCGCAGCCCGCACCAATGAATTGGTATCCACAACGCCGTAGGCCAAGGCACCCGCCGACTGCACATGCAGATCGCTAATTTGAGCAATCAGGGTCATGGCGCAGCAGCAGACTGACAGGCTTTCTGGAGGCTGGGTAAGAAATGCTCTAAATCTGGGGTGTCTTGGTTAGGCACTTTGGCCAGATCATCCCAGCGGCGCAGTTGTACGGCCTGGTTTGCATGGGGTTGCTGGATAAAGGCGGTGGCGGCAGCCGGTGAAAACACACCGCCCTGAAGCTCTAGGCTGCGTTTGGAAGTCGCCGATAGAGAATCCCAGTAAGTCTCATCCACGGCGCAGAGATAGCGTTTGGCCTCGACATGGAGCTGAATTGGCCGGGTGACCGCAGCGGGAAACAGCAGTGCTAAAACCGGGATGGCTCGGTGTTCATGGCGATCGTCAATGCCGCGCCGAGCGGGGTCGTCGCCCAGGTGATGAACCAGGTGGCCCAGGTCGTGGAATAGGCAGGCGGCGATCATCTCAGGCGGTTGATCGGCCTGCTCAGCCAGGGTGGCACACTGGAGGGCGTGGTGGAGCTGGCTAACCGCTTCACCACCGTATTGGGCCTGACCCCGTTGGCGATAGAGATCCAGCAGAGTGGTGAGAGAGGGTGACATAGGGCAGAAAAATTAGAGGGATTGTTTGACCGGCAGGCCGTTGATGTAGACCGCCCGAATGGCGCTGGGTAACGGATCATTCGGAGTCAGCAGAAGAAAATCGGCATCGTAGCCAGGGGCGATTTTGCCTTTGCGATCGCCAATTTTGGCCGCTTTAGCCGGGTATTCGGCAACGCACTTCCAGGCCTGCTCAAAGGGCATTAGCCCTTGTTCGGCCAGTAGAAAGGGGGCGTGGAATAGCGAGGGGTAGTGATAGTCAGAACAGAGGCAGTCTAGAACCTGGGATTGGGCCGCTGCGGCAACACTCATATAGCCAACATGGGAACCGCCCCGCACCAGGTTAGGGGCTCCCATTAAGACGGCGGCCCCGTAGGCGCGGGATGCTTCTGCTAGCGGGATGGAGGCGGGAAATTCTGCGATCGCCACCCCCCGCTCTCGGCTTTTAGCCACATCGGCTGCCGTCTCATCATCGTGGGAGGCCACTGGAATACCCAGGTGATGACAGCGCTGCACCAAATCTTCAAACTGAGCCAGACCCTCCTCCTGGCGGGGATAGGCCGACTGCACCAGAGCCAAAATCTCGGCTTCAGACAGCTTCAGCCGTTGACGCAGCCCCTTCGTATATCGCTGTACCGTTTCGTCATCGGTAGTAGGCGGGAGGTGGTTATTGAGAGAAATCAACGTGACTTTACGAGTGTCTAGCCAGTTGCACAGTTCATCATAATCAGCGGTATTGGCTTGTTCGTGGCGAATGTGAATGCGACTATCGACTCGCAGCCCATTGTCAGATGCCGAAATTTGGTTGATGAGCTGACGCGCCATATCCCGGCTGCGTAGCCCCGGCTCAAAAGAGTCGGTAATCGAGTAGAAAAATGTAGTAATCCCGGCACCCAGCAAAGCCAGATCGTTTTCCACCAGGGCCATATCCAACGGCAGGTTTACGCCCGGCCGAGGGCAAATCATGCGTTCAAACGCATCCCCGTGAATATCAACAATGCCGGGCAAGAGGTGCAGACCGGTGACATCGATCGCCACATAGCCGCTGGGCTTGGCCGTTTGATCGACGGCCACAAATTTTCCGTCTTCAATCAGCACCGTTGCTGAGTCTAACCATCCGGTTGGCGTCAACACAGTTGCGCCTTGTAGAGCCAGTTTGGGTGTAAATGAGGGATGTTTCATGAAAGAAAGAATGGGGGAAGAGTAATCAGAAATTCGTTTCTAGGCGATGCGCTGGCCCTGACGGTGGACAGCGGTGAAGCGGGGGACAACGCCGTCGTGGTGGACGGTAACAAAGTCAGCGCGTTTGCCGACTTCGAGGCTGCCGCGATCGCCATCCAGGCCAATGGCTTTGGCGGGATTTAAGGTAAATAGCTGCATGGCTTTGTATAAAGGCTGCTGCTGAGTAATCAAAAACATGGCCTGTAGCAAACTTTGGGGCACATAGTCAGACGAGATAATATCGACTAGGTCTCGCTCGATCAGCTCCATGGCGGAAACATTGCCAGAATGAGACTGGCCCAAGATCAAATTTGGTGCGCCCATTAACACCTGGAGGCCGTGGCTGTGAGCTTCTTTAGCGGCATCGAGGGTGGTGGGGAACTCGGCAATTTCGGCTCCGTCCTGGACCGCCTCCTGCACATGCTCAGGGGTGGCGTCGTCGTGACTGGCGAGGCAAATCTGATGCTTCTGGGTAAGTTCTACAAGCTTGCGGCGGTTCTCATCGGCATGGCGCTGCTGGGCTTCGATGCGGGCTTGAATGAAGCATTCCATTTCATCAGCCCCGACGCCGTGTTTGCCCTGGTAATACTCTTTGTACTTCTCTACCTGGGAAAACTGCCGCTGACCGGGGGTGTGATCCATCAGCGAAATGAGCGACAGCAGAGGATGATCGGCATAGGTCGCCGCTACATCATGGGCGTGCTCGTAGCCCAGTTCACAGCGCAGGTGAAGGTGATGATCGACCGCAAAGCGCCCCTCAATTTGGCCCTGATGAATTGTGTTGATCATCGGGTCAAACTGGGTCATGCGCATGGAGGTCGGGGTGATGTCTCCAACGGCGATCGCATCGCAGACCGTGGTAATGCCCGCCGCCGCCAAGTCGCGATCGTGGTAGACCGCCGCCACATCCATCGGCCAGCGCACCTTGGGCCGGGGCGACAGCCGCTGCTCAAAGTTATCGGTGTGCAGCTCGACCAAGCCAGGCAGCAAGTAATCGCCGTCGCCGTTGTGCCCTTGGGAAACAACGCCGGGCTGCACCTCGGCAATCATGCCATCCCGCACAACTAGCGTACCGAGCACCTCTTCGCCAGGTAGTTGTAAGCGGTAGTTGGTGAAAATAGTTTCGGTCATGGGATACGCAATAGGGGCAGAATGACATCAGATACATCTAGACATCTATACTCATATCGGATCAAGATTAACTAGGCGTTATCGGAGTCCTAAGGTCTTTAGAACTGGAGGACGCGATCGCAAACTCGCTCTCTAACTTCGTCATCGTGAAAAATGCCGACCATGGCACAGCCGTGGGCTTTGCGGGCTTCAATCAGCTGCATCACGACCTCGCGATTGGCGGCATCGAGGGCAGAGGTCGGCTCATCTAACAGCAAAATGGGGTAGTTGACGGCAAAGGCGCGAGCAATATTCACACGCTGCTTTTCGCCCCCAGAAAACGTAGTGGGAGACAGCTGCCACAGCCGCTCCGACAGGTTGAGCTGAGTGAACAGTCCGCGAATTTTGTCGTAGGCCATGTCGGGATCCATACCCAGATCTAGCAGGGATTCAGCGGCTACGTCCAGCGCCGGGACGCGGGGAATCACCCGGAGAAACTGGCTGACGTAACCGATGGTGTGCTGCCGCACGGCTAGCAGCTGGTGGGGGGGAAGCTGGGGCAAATCGACCCAGTCGCCTTGATGTTTGACCCAGATTGAGCCCTCGTCAATGCGGTAGTTGGCGTAGAGCGATCGCATAAACGTCGATTTGCCAGAGCCCGATGGCCCTTGCAACGCCACACATTCACCCGCCTGCACCGTGAGGGAAACCCCCTCTAAAACCGGAATAGAAACTCCCCCTTGATGGTGCAAAACGAAGCGCTTGTAAAGCCCTTCGGCCCGGAGCATAGCCCCGGTGGGCGGCGCAACCGACAAGTGCAAATGATTCGATAGCAGCGATTGGGTCATGGTTTAAGGGTGTCAATAACAGTAGAACGCGCGGCATTTCCCCTAGGGCATGAGGGTGGCACTCACCAACTGCTGCGTGTAGGGATGGTGGGGGTCGTCGAGCACCTGGTCGGTCAGCCCGGTTTCGACCACCTGACCGTTTTGCATCACCATCAGTCGATGGGCTAAAAGCCTGACGACACCAATATCGTGGGTCACCAAAATGACGCTGAGATGGAGCGTACGGACTAAGGATCGCATCAAGTCTAGGAGTTTGGCCTGCACCGAAACATCTAACCCGCCCGTGGGCTCATCCATAAGCACTAGCCTGGGCTGGGTCACTAGAATGCGGGCGAGCTGTAGCCGCTGCTGCATGCCGCCAGAAAAGGTGCTGGGCAGGTCATCCATGCGGCTGTGGGGAATTTCTACCTGGCTCAGCCACTGGCTGGCTTCGGAGCGAATATTGCCGTAGTGGCGATTGCCCACATCGAGCAAGCGCTCACCGATATTGGCTCCGGCAGTAACGGTCATGCGCAGCCCATCGCGGGGGTTTTGCTGCACAAAACCCCATTCGGTTTTCATCAGCTTGCGGTGGTGAACCTCTGACAGAGTGCGCAGATCAATGGGCTGACCGCTGCGATCGCAATACACCATCTCCCCCGCATCCACAGGAATGTGACCGGCAATGGCATTTAGTAACGTACTTTTTCCCGATCCAGATTCGCCAATAATGCCAAGGACTTGGCCGGGGTAGAGATCGAAAGAGATGCGATCGCAAGCATTAATGCCACCGTATAATTTACTTAAGTCAGCAACTGTTAGTAGGGGTTTCATAATAACCAATAAAAAACTTGACTTATGAAAGCTGCATTTCTTCTACAAGCTTTTGCAATTCACTTCTCGAACTAATTTTCTTTTCTTTTGCCAAATAAAGCATGTGGATCATCAATTTCATCGTAATTTCTCGCAAGTAAATTATATTGGATTCGGAAACCTCATCTACTCTACTTTCACTTCCATGAACCGTTGGATTCCTGAATTTCGTGTAAAGTCTTGATATTTCATTTTTGAGATCCAGCCTCTGTTGAAGGCCTTTACCCAAAATCATGGCAACTCCAAATCCTACGGCATTCTTTCCTGAGCCAAAGAGAGACTCTAAGCCAATAAACAATGAGAGCAATTGATTTTCTTTTTCAAATTGCTCATGAGAATCTGAAATCCAGTGTAAAAATCTCAAAAGAGTTTTCTCAAACTCTGTCTTCTTGTTTTCCGTTTTAGACATAATGGTTGACAGATCGAAAAGTCCTATTTCATGAAACTTTTGCTTCTCTGTGTCATTAAGGTGGATTCGGAAGCTCTGTGTCAGCCTTTCTCGGTTGTCCCAAAAGCCCTGCTCTGATATTGCGAATGCTGATCTTCCGCTAGAAGATTTTTGATCTGCCAAACCCAGTTCTATTCTCATTGAGCCAGAATAATCGAAAGCTGTAATAGAATATCTCAAAATTTTCAGTACATTCGTGACTTCGATAATAGCTAACTCCTTAGCCTTCCTTGGCTCCGCAACCACACAGAATTTTGCACATATTGTCCCAGCACCTAGTTTTTCCTCAAGTTCATTTCTATTCTCTTCTGCTATGTGTCTCTTTTCGGTGTCAGAATAGGCCATAGTCTTAATAATATTCTTCATAGAGCTAGAGAGTTCATCGAATCTTTCCTGAGTGACTTGAAATAGTTTTACTCTTCCCAATTCAAGAACATCTGAGGAATATATTTCAATACCGTGCAAAGGAATATATACTTCCTGAAGAGTTTCGTATTTTTCAAAATGTGAATTCTGTTTAGCTATTTCTTCTTCTAGCTTCTCAGAATCGCCAGCAAGGGCGATCCTGAGAAGATCTCCTATTATCTGTCTTATGTATTGCCCCGAAAATTTTTCGCTCCATGCTTTCTCAACCTCTAATACTAGTTTTTTATAATCTTGATTTTGGCTATTTTGTATAGAGCTACTTAATGATGGAGCATTGTTCAGCTGACTAGATATCAGGATTATCTGATGTGCCAGATTCTTTATTTTTTGAGGATGCATAGTCTTCGTTTCCTTCGCTTTAGATATCTAATCCTTACTGATGTGTGGCATTTGCCTGCTCCCCCTGTCGCTGGTTGCAGTAGTCTGTATCAGAGCAAATCCACAGGCGGCTGCCCTGGTCATCGGTGACCACCTCATCGAGATAGGTGTCTGTCGCGCCGCAGAATTCGCAGGGTTGCTCCCAGGTTTCAACAGTGAAGGGATGATCCTCAAAATCAAGGCTTTTCACCTTGGTATAGGGTGGCAGGGCATAGATTCGCTTTTCTCGCCCCGCCCCAAATAGCTGTAGGGCAGGGTTCATGTGCAGTTTAGGGTTGTCAAACCGGGGAATCGGGCTGGGTTTCATCAAGTAGCGATCGTGCACCATCACCGGATAGTCGTAGGCCATAGCGATGTGGCCATAGCGGGTGATGTCTTCGTACAGCCGCACATACATCGGGCCATATTCTTCCAGCGCGTGCATTTTGTTGGCTTCGGTGCGAGAGGGCTCGATAAAGTACAGCGGCTCCGGCATGGGCACCTGGTAAACCATGATTTGCCCCTCCCGCAGCGGCGTTTCAGGAATCCGGTGGCGGGTTTGAATCAGCGTCGCCTCCTCGGTGCGTTCGGTGGTGTTGATGCCGCAGACCTTACGAAAAAACCGGCGAATATTGACGGCGTTGGTGGTATCGTCAGCGCCCTGGTCAATCACCTTCAGGGTGTCTGTCTGACCAATCACCGAGGCCGTGACCTGAATTCCCCCGGTTCCCCAACCGTAGGACATCGGCATTTCACGGGAGCTAAAGGGAATCTGATGCCCCGGAATCGCCACCGCCTTGAGGGTGGCACGGCGGATCGATCGCTTGGTCTGTTCGTCTAGGTAGGCAAAGTTAAAGCCCGGTTCTGGGGGGGCCGGGGAGCTGGGAGAATGGGGCGAAAGAGTCATGGGTCAATGGTTGGTAGTTATTGAGGAAGTGACAAAAAGAAGATTCATGCTGGCACCTCCGATGGGGAGCGAGAATCAGGGGAAGTAGGATCAACTTTGGGAACCTCGGTCGAGGTTCCGTTGCTGGCAGATGGGGGATAGCCTAGGCTGGATGCCGGGGAATCTAGATCTTGCGGTGACGTTGGCTCAACGCCGTTTTGTTCTGCTTGGGCCTGGTCATAATTGCGCCGCAGCTGGCGAATCAGGTTTAGCTCAGCCTGAAAATCAATGTAGTGGGGCAGTTTGAGGTGCTGAACAAATCCCTGGGCCTCGACGTTATCGGAATGAAATAGGACAAAGTCTTCATTCTGAGCCGGTCCGTCGATCGCCTCGCCCAGATCCTTAGCTTGTAAGGCTCGGTCTACCAGTGCCATGGCCATAGCCTTACGCTCGTTATAGCCAAAGGTGAGGCCATACCCCTGGGTAAACTGGGGCGGAATCTGCTTGCTGCCTTTGAACTGGTTCACCATTTGAACTTCGGTGACGGTGATGTCGGCGATCGCAACCTCAAAGCCCAGTTCTTCTGGGCAGATCACGACCTCCACCTCCCCCACCCGAATCTCCCCTGCAAAGGGATGATTTTTGCCATAGCCCCGCTGGGTCGAGTAAGCCATCGACAGCAGAAAGCCTTCGTCAGCGCGGGCCAGGTTTTGCAAACGAGCATCGCGACTGGTGGGGGTTGTGAGCGATTCGCGGGTGATGTCGAAGGGGGGTGAGGGAAGGTGGGGAGGTGGGGGGGTGGGGAGGTGGGGGGAGGGAGGATCGGCTTCAGGATCGGGGGGATTGTCTGACCGTGTTGCGCCGATTAACCCTTCCTGGGCTAGGGTGTTGAGGACGCGAGGTGTGGAGGTGGATGTCTCGGCGATCGCATCCCCTAGTCCGGTAGTTGGAGCCAAAAACTGGTTATTTTCGGCGGCCAGCTTGAAGTCGAGCAGCCGGTGGATGTAATCAAAGGTAGGGCCGAGCTTTTGGCCACCGGGAGCATCTTTGAAAACTGCCGAAATGCGCCGCTGAATGTGCATGCGATCGGTCTCGACAGGTTCGCTGTAGTAGAGCCGGGGTAGGGTGGTGCGGTAGGCGCGGAGCAAGAAGGCGGCCTCAACTAAATCCCCCCACGATTGCTTGATGGCCAGAGCCGCCAAATCTGGATCGTACAGGCTGCCCTCAGCCATGACCCGATCAACGGCAAGCTGCATCTGCTGCTTGATTTGCTCTAGCGATAACTCTGGCACAGCCGATTCGCCGCGCCGTTTGGCCTTAAGCAAGGCTTCGGCGTTTTGAATCGCCTGTTCTCCACCTTTGACGGCAACATAGGGCATAACATTCTCCGCAAATTAACCGATTTCTCGATCTACAACTCGACTAAAAAACTGTAGCCATGCTTTTAAAAGCGCAATGATTCATGGAAGGCACGAGCTTTCTGCCGCTTGGGATTAGTCGGCAGATTCACTACCCCCCTCCTGTCTGCCCGCGACCCGGGCCGTGCGCGGTAGGCCCAAAACCTGGCGATCGGCAAAACACCAGGCGTCAAGCCCAAGGGGATAGTGAGCGGTCATCGCCTGCCACTGCTGCCAAAAGTCGCTGCCCAGAGGCATTTGCAGAGTGATGGACTCTAAAATGCCTGGGCCTTGTAAGGTGACAGACCCCGTTCCTTCCAGGGCTGGCAGCTGAATTAGCAGAGAGGTTGAGGCCTCTGGATAGGCTGCTGTGCCCCAGTTAAAGTCCTCCAGGTTGGGCATGGTTTCAACATTATTAATTACGGCAAAATCAGCCGTTTGGGGCTGAGCCGTGAATCGGCACCCGGTGTGAAACACCAGCCAAGAGCGTGCGGATTCTGCAACATCCGGCTGTAGCCACACCGTTGTCTCCAAGTCGAGCAGCGTCAGGCAAGCCGCCGCGCAGCCAGGGTTTAGCCCCTCCGGTGGGGTCAGGGATGTGTTGGTTTGCTGGATGCCCGGTCGCGCCAAGGCATCTAGCAGCGCTCGAAAGGTTTGCTGAGCGTCATGGACAGGATCTTTGAATCCAGGGAGTTGGGTCGTGAGCATAGAGCAAGGACTATGGGGGCGTGAAATTTAGATTTTGTAGCGACGGGTGCTGCTCTGCTTTAAGCTTCTCCTCGCAGCAGGGTAAAGAAATTGACGCGGGTAGATTCGACCTCAGCCGCTTCAGCCACTCGCTGTTGGCGGGCAGCGGCTCGCAGCGGCTCGATTACCTGGGTTTGAACCTTAGATTGCCAGTCTGGGTGTTGCAGCAGGGCATCGCAGACAGCGGCAAGTTCAGCATGGCGCTGCGATCGCCCCGCCACATAGCCAAAACCCGAGATAGAGTCGTCCCCAGCTTGCTCTAGCTGAACAACGCAGCGGGTCAGGGTGATTTCTCCCAAGTTGAAAGGCTGACCCGCCCCTTCCGCGCGGCCACGCACCATGGCTAAGCCAATTTCGGGCGATCGCAGAAAGCGATACTCGGGCAGTGCCCCCAACTTTGTAACACGCTCCTCCAATAGCGAAAGAGGTGCCTTAGCCAGGGCCGACATCCACTTCGATCGTGACTGTGCTTGGGCTGTGTCCACCATCACTTAACCAGAGATTAACGGCAACTTAAGCTTGTATAGATGTCTAGATGAATTATGGGGCATGATGAAATAGAACGCAATCCCTATTTGTTTGAGTTAAAGTACCGTGCTAGGTCTACTGGTGGGCTAACGCCCCGAACCAGGTCTGTGGTCCCCTGTCGCTGTGAGAATCTATACTTACTGCTTCTCTCCCTCAAATATGCATCAAGAAGCTCTGCCTCTATACTTGCAAATTGCCAGTCAGCTACGTGGCAATATTCAAGAATCTGTATTTAAAGTCGGCGATCGCTTACCCACCGAAACCGAGCTCAGCGAGCGATTTGGGGTAAACCGCCACACCCTGCGCCGGGCGATAGAGGTTTTGCGGCAAGAGGGCATCGTTGGCGTCGAGCGGGGCCGAGGCACGTTTGTGATGGCTGATCCGATCGCCGTGCCGATTGGCAAGCGGGTGCGATTCAATGAATCCCTCAAGGCCCAATCGCTACAACCCGTGTGGCAAGTGCTCCGCATTGTCGAGCTCAATGCCGATGCCAAGCTGTCAAAACGGTTGGAGATTGACGTCGGAGCGACAGTCATACTATTTGAGCGCCTGAGCTCCATTGACGATATACCCATCAGTATTTCCAGCAGCTACTTTCCAGGCCAGCATTTTCCAGGATTAGTTGACCACTGCAAAACCTATCGCTCTATTTCGAAGATGCTGCAGAAGGAATATGGCTGTGACCACATTCGCCGCAGCACGCGCCTCTCGGCCCGTCTAGCCCAGGCTAACGATGCACGACTGCTGAAAATGCCCGCTAATGGACCGATTTTGCTATCTGAGTCGATCAATGTCGATCAAACGGGTGTGGTCATTGAGTACGGCGTCACCCGATTTCGGGGCGATCGCATGGAGCTGGTGTTGGAGAATGAGCTTTAGCTTATATCTGCTGCCGTTTCACCGTCACACCGCTTTGGAGGGTAATCTTCACCGACAGGAAGAAAGCTTAAACAGACTTCTACGCAAACTTAATTTGTCGTGAGGAGAATCTTAAACTGTCTGCTGGAAGATATCTGTGGTTCGCTATGGATCGCCTTGTCTAGACATCTACATAAATTGTTTGGCGGTCAACATCCATAATTTTCGGGCCATTGATGTTCAATTGGGCCAGTAATAGCCATGCGATCAGCTACGGAGAGTGCGTTGGAGGCTTCCTTTGCCGCCCCCGCTGTTAAGGTTCAGCAGTTATCCAAGTCTTTCAGGGGGCTACCTGCGCTCCAGGCGGTGAGTTTGCAGGTTGATATGGGGGAAATGGTGGCGCTGGTAGGAGCCTCTGGTTCCGGGAAGTCTACCCTACTGCGTAACCTGAATGCCCTGCAGCTAGCCGAACAGGGCACCATAGAAATCTTTGGTAGTCCGCTGCAAGTCGACGGTAAGCTGCATTCTAAGGCGCGTCAGCTGCGGAGCCAGATTGGGTTTATTTTCCAGCAGTTCAATCTGGTCAATCGTCTGACGGTTTTGGAAAACGTTCTGGTGGGCAACCTGTCGCAGGTTTCGATGATGCGATCGCTCGTTCGGGGCTTTAGCAAGCAGGAAAAATTGCGCGCGCTCAGTGCTCTAGAGCGAGTCGGCATCCTAAATCAGGCCTATAAGCGGGCTTCAAGTCTGTCGGGTGGACAACAGCAGCGAGTGGCGATCGCCCGCTGTCTGATGCAGGGAGCCAAAATTATTTTGGCCGACGAACCCATCGCTTCCCTTGACCCGGAGTCGGCCCGGAAGGTGATGGAGCTATTGACCCATTTGAACAAAGAGCAGGGCATTACCATCATCACCTCGTTGCATCAGGTGCAGGTGGTGCGCTGCTACTACAAACGTGCGATCGCGCTCCGGGATGGCACCGTTCGGTTTGACGGTCATATCCAGAGCCTAGATGACCCACAGCTCAATGCGATTTACGGTGCCGCCGCCGAGGAGCTGGTTTTGAGCGGCCATGCCGAAGTCTTTTCAGCGTTTTAACAAGAGTCCGTCAAGGTTTCCGCCTGGGTATCCCCCACGCGAGAGCTGAATTTCTCAAGCCCATAGCTAACTCATTTCCACAGTTTTAACCTGTAGCCATAAGGATTTGCCACCATGACATCTGCGTTAACCCAGTGGTCTGCCCGCTTTTTTCTGGTCTTAGCCGGTACTGCCCTAATTACAAGCTGCAGCACAGCCGGGCAAGACAATGCTGATGCCCCCGGTGAGGCTACCGATGCCGCCGGTGCAGCCTGTGCGCCAGAGTTAGCCGAAATTGATTTTGGCATCATCTCCACTGAGTCTCAAGAGAACCTTAAAGTCCAGTGGGAGCCTTTCTTGGATGCTATGGAAGCCGAGGTTGGTCGCCCTATCAATGGTTTCTACGCCACCGACTACGCTGGCGTCATTGAGGCCATGGGCGCAGGTAAGATTCAGCTCGCCTGGTATGGCGGTAAGTCTTACATTGAAGCGGCGGCTCGTTCTGATGCTGAAGCATTTGCCCAAACCGTTAACGTAGACGGCACCAAGGGCTACTACTCCCACTTAATTACGAACAAAGATAATCCCATCCTTGAAAACATTGATGTTGAGGCCGGCGACGGCGATCAGTACGTGATCAACAACGCGGATGATCTAACCTTTGCCTTTAACGACCCCAACTCGACCTCGGGCTTTGTGGTGCCTAGCTTTTATGTGTTTGCCAAAAATGGCATTAACCCAAATGAGGCCTTTGATGAGCTGGTGTTTGCGGGCAGCCATGAAGCTACGGCCCAGGCGATCGCCAATAATCAGGTTGATGTCGCTACCAACAACAGCGAAAACATGCTGAAACTTGAGCAAGGTGATCCAGCAGCCTTTGAGAATATTCAGATTATCTGGACATCTCCCGTTATCCCCAGCGATCCGGTAGCCTATCGGAATGACTTGCCCGATTGCCTAAAGGAAGAGGTTAAAGACTTTTTCCTCAACTACAAAGATGCGGCTGTGCTAGAGCCCCTGGGCTGGCAAGGCTTTGACCCGGCTGGTGATGCCGATTGGGATACGATCCGCGAGCTGGACCTGGGCCAAAAAATGATGGAAGTGCAGAACGATGCCAACCTGAGCCCTGAAGCGAAGCAGTCTCAGCTCGATGAACTGAACAAGCAGCTCGAAGCTCTCTAGGCGACCTAGCTAGGGTGGGCCTAGCCCACCCTAGCTGTCGAAGTGGACGAGCGCCTGAAATTTGTAAGCTGCGATCGCACCTTGACCTATTTACCCTATGACTGAATCTCCGGCTTCTATTCATCCTGATCAACTCGTTGCCTCTCCTGCGGCTCGCGATCTTCTGGCTCAGGAGCGCCCCCGCATTACCCCAGTTCGCATTGGCTATTTAGCCTTGGCGATCGCTGTCTTAATTTACGCAGGCCACCTGAGTGACCTGAGCTTTGTGGAACTATTCCAGGGCAGCGGCACGATGGCAGAATACGTTACCAGATATTTTCCGCCTAACTTTTCCAACTGGCGGTCTTACCTGCAAGATACCCTCGAAACCGTGGCTATGGGCATTTGGGGCACGCTGCTGTCTGCCATTCTGGCGGTTCCCCTGTCAATTCTGGCCTCAAGCAACATTTGTCCGGCCTGGGTTGTCTTCCCTGTGCGACGGTTGCTAGATACGATGCGAGCGATTAATGAGGTTGTTTTTGCGCTCATCTTCGTGGTTGCAGTGGGCTTAGGCCCCTTTGCCGGGGTATTAGCGCTATTTGTGCATACCGCCGGTATTTTGGCAAAGCTGTTTTCAGAAGCGATCGAATCCATCGAAGTTGGTCCTGTAGAAGGTATCCGTGCCACAGGGGCAAGCAAAATACAAGAAATTGTCTTTGGCGTGATTCCTCAAGTTGTGCCACTGTGGACTTCGTTCACGCTGTACCGCTTTGAATCAAATGTGCGTTCAGCAGCAGTATTGGGAATTGTTGGTGCTGGCGGAATTGGGGTTTCCCTTTACCAAAGCTTTCGCGCCTTTAAATATCAAGACGTTTGCGCCATTATGATCATTTTGATCGTAACCGTTGCCCTGATTGATACGCTTTCAGCCAAGTTAAGACAGCACCTAGTTTGATTTATTTCAAGCTTTTCTCATCCTATTGCTTAAGGAAAAACTCTAGCGTTACGGGTTCCTCCCAAACGTCTATGGGATTAGGACAGATTCGACGTAGGGGCATTGCACTGTGTCACACACTGCAATGCCCCTAGCAGGGAATTCCGCCTGCCAAAGTGTCTTAACTAAATCAACTACTGCAATAGCAAAATTAATTCTTGATCGAGTCAACCAGAAAAATCTAGAAATGTGAGGAGAAACGAATGAAACGACGCGGTTTTTTAGGCTATTCACTACTGTTTTTGGTAGGCTGTACGGCATCAACCACTCAATCTCAAAACAGCTCTCAGCCTGGCAGCGGTAATCAACCAGAAACATTGCGGTTAGCCGTGACAGATGTTCAGGGTTTAGAAGAGCTGCAGCGAGACTATGGAGCCTTTCAAAAGGAACTAGAAGCTACCCTAGGGCGCAAGATTGAATTCTTTCCGGTGGCCGACCGGGCCGCAGCGGCAGTTGCGCTGCAATCAGATCAGGTCGACATTGTCTTTACCGGTCCAGCAGAATATGTGGTGATCAACGCTAAAACTCAAGCTGTACCCTTTTTGGCAATTACCCGTCCCAATTACTTCTCAGTGATTGCCGTTCGGGCCGATAGCGGCATCACTACTGCGGAGCAGCTAAAGGGGCTACAGCTGTCTATGTCTGATATTGGGTCTACCAGCGGTCACTTAGGGCCTGCCAAAATTTTGGTTGATCAGGGTCTCAATCCTCAAAACGATTTAGAGGTATTGATGCTTGGCGATGCTGAACTACAGGCGTTGAAGAACGCAGACGTTAAGGCCTGGGGTGGTTCTTATATCGACTATGAGCGCTTTCTGGAAGCAGAAGGGGCGCAGGAGTCAGATTATCCCATTCTCTTCCGGGGCGAGACGTTACCTAGTGACGTGTTAATCGCCAGCAAAAATATCGCCCCCTCACTGGTAGAAGAAATGACGGAGAAAATGTTGGCTAATGAAGCAGCCTTAATTGCTGCAATTACATCCGTTGATGCGAACGAAAAGTTTGTTGGTTCAGAGTTGGTAGCCGTTGAAGACGGCGACTACGATTCTGTTCGCGAGGCCTACAGGGCGATTGGCGTTAATGAATTTACAGAGTTTGTCGGCGAATAAAATAGGTCAACCGCAGCATGCTTTCCCTTCAGGTCAATCAGCTCACAAAAGTTTATTCTAACCACACCCTAGCCCTGAATCAGATTAGCTTTAAGGCTAAACCTGGGGAGAGCGTTGTAATTCTTGGTGCCAATGGATCGGGAAAATCCACCTTATTGCGATGTCTGGTTGGCCTGGAGAAACCAACCTCTGGCCAGGTATTTCTGGGAAACTGGGAAGTTACGGCTTTGCCGAATGCTCGCCTCAGGACAGTGCGGCGGCGTGTTGGCATGGTTTTTCAGCACTTTAACTTAGTTAAAAACCTCAGCGCTTTCCACAATGTTTTGCAGGGTGCCCTGGGCCGTAGTCGTGGCCCCTGGTACTGGTTTCCCGCTACTGCACCGGCAGTAGAGCGACAAAGAGCGATGGACTGTCTAGCCCAGGTTCACTTAGCTGACCTGGCGACTCAGCGGGTAGACACATTATCGGGTGGGCAACAGCAGCGAGTTGCGATCGCCCGCATGTTAATGCAAAACCCGGACATTGTCTTAGTAGATGAACCCGTCGCAAGTTTGGACCCCAAAGCGGGACGAGAAGTGATGGATTTACTCTACACAATTGTCCGAGAGCAGGGGTTGACTATGATCTGCAACCTACATCAGCTGGATCTGGCGATGACCTATGCCGACCGGATTATTGGTCTATCGTCTGGACAGATCGTGCTGGATCAACCGGTCACTAACGTGAATTCAGATGCCCTCGATTGGCTCTATCAGCGTAGTGCGCCCAAGGTGCAATCTGAGGTGATAGCACGCAGATAGGCCAAAATTCAGCTCATTAAATCACAAAAAGTTATTGCTCACAAATTTGACCTATGCAAACTGAGCTTCACTCCCTACAGCCTCCTGTTCGCTGGAAACGCCCATCACCCTTTCTATTTGTCTTGGGTGTTGTCATGCTCAGCATTTTTCTGCATGGCGTTTCTATCAGTGGGCTGACGGCAGAACGAATGATCAGAGGCGTTTTTCGGCTTTATGAATTTCTGGACGATGCTTTTCCACCAGACTTGACTCGTCTACCCAATATTCTCAAAGCCACCTTAGAAACATTTGAGATGGCTCTAGTGGGTACTGTATTTGGAGCCTTTTTAAGCTTGCCTCTAGCTTTATTAGCGGCAAAAAATACGACCCCTTATTTGCTTGTCTATCGTGTTACCCGTTTCTTTATTGGATTTTTGCGAGCTATTCCAGACCTAATCTGGGGTCTGATTTTTATTGTGGTTGTAGGGCTCGGCCCGGGACCGGGAATCTTGGCCATTGCTGTGGATGTGATGGGATTTTGCGGTCGATTCTTTGCTGAAAGGATTGAGGAAATTGAGCCGGGTACTGTAGACGCGCTGAGAGCCTTAGGAGCATCGCAAGCGGGGGTTATTATCGGGGCAATTCTGCCAGAAACATCGGCTTCGTTTGTCGCTTCAACCCTATTTTCATTGGAATCTTCAGTGCGTTCAGCCGTCGTCTTGGGACTGGTAGGCGCAGGGGGTATTGGTGTTGAGCTGGCAACCTCGATGCAGCTGCTCCGATACGATCAGGCGCTGACCATTATTTTGGTGATCTTTTTGGTCGTTATTGCCGTTGAGCAAGTGTCATCGGCCATTCGTAGACGTTTGATTTAGGGGGCTAAAACCATTGAATCAAGAGCTTTGGATGGCAGTAGATAAGTATTTTTCCCAGGCTTTTCTACCGTCAGATGCTGCTTTAGACCATGCACTGCAAGCGAGCCAAGCCGCTGGGCTGCCGCCCCACCATGTTGCCCCCAATCAGGGAAAACTGTTGCAGCTTTTAGCCCAAATCCAAGGAGCAAAACGGATTTTAGAGATTGGAACGCTGGGAGGCTACAGCACCATTTGGCTGGCGCGATCGGTTTTACCAAATGGCTGTGTTGTGACCCTAGAAGTCAACCCTCAGTACGCTGATATCGCCACTGACAACATTGATAGAGCTGGCTTGGCAGAAATTGTGGATATCAAGGTCGGTAAGGCCATTGATTCATTAAGGCAATTGGTAAAAGTAGGCGTTGAACCCTTTGACGTCATCTTTATTGATGCCGATAAGCCCAGCAATCCCGATTATTTGCATGAGTCACTAAAGCTTTCTCGCCCAGGGACAGTCATTATTGGCGATAATGTTGTGCGCGAGGGTGAGGTAGCAAATGCCGCTTGCGCTGACCCTAAGGTGCAAGGCGTGCGGCATTTTTGTGAGTTGATAGCTCTAGACCCTAGACTGTCGGCAACGGCCATTCAGACGGTGGGGAGTAAGGGTTACGATGGATTTGCGATCGCCCGAGTATTGTATTAAGCCGTTCTTAATCGCTCAGATTCGAGCCATTGCCGAAGTCGTTCACAGCGAAAGCAGCGGCACTGGGTTAAAACTTTTTTCTGGTCGCGACCTGGTGGCCGTAACGCGCTCCACGGATTGGATGAAACCTTGTAAAAAAGCTACATTGCGTTCTGGTGCTTGACATAGCCTGGTATTTTGAATATTGTCAAATCATGGAAATAGGCAAGCCTCCTGAACGCTCCATTGAAGACATTGCTGCTGCTTTTGCCGCGTTGGGGCAACCGTCGCGGCTGCGGATTGTGCGACTGCTGCTGTCGGCTTATCCTAAGGGGCTGCCAGCGGGGGAGATTCAGCAGGAATTGAACATTTCTGCCCCGACCCTGTCTCACCACCTGGACAAGCTCCGGCAAGTGGGCATCGTCACCCCTGAGAAAGACCGGCAGTGGATTTGGTATAGCGTACGGTCAGAGGCGCTCAAAGAGCTTATCGATTTTCTGTTTGAGGAGTGCTGCACCCGCAATCATGTCGTTGAGATGGACGATGTAGCGAAAACACCTGCACCAGACGGCGGTGACTAAACCCTAAACATTTTGGCTTTTATTTCGATGTTTGCCTAAATACCGAAGATCTAAACCCTAAAGGATTGACTCTCGATGGCAACTAACGTGTTGACAAGATTTAATCGCAGTGTGCGGCGATGGGATGGGGTAGCCCTAGCGATCGCCCTGCTGTTCCTGCTCCTGGCCTTTTTCGTGCCAGGCCAATTGTCTGATAGCCTAACCTTTACCGCTGTTGGCCTATGGAAAGTCGCCCCTTTTCTGCTGTTGTCTATCGGTATTGCCGCCTACGCTCAGGCTAGTGGGGCTGACAATCTAATTTCCAAAGCATTTCAGGGACGCATTGCGGTGATGATTCCTGTGGCGACCCTGTTTGGGGCACTCTCGCCTTTTTGTTCCTGCGGCGTGATTCCGTTGATTGCGGCGTTGTTGTCGATGGGGGTGCCTGTGGCGGCTGTGATGGCGTTTTGGCTGTCGTCGCCGCTGATGGATCCGTCTATGTTTGTGCTGACAGTGGCTACCCTGGGTCTGAAATTTGCGATCGCAAAAACCGCTGCCACCATTTTTATTGGCTTACTTGGAGGGTTTGGCACCCTAGCCCTGATGCGATCGGGGTGGTCGTCCGCCGCCTTTGCCAATCCCCTGAGAGACGGAGCCAATAATGGCGGCTGTGGCGGCAGTCGGGTGCGCAATCCAAAACCGCCTGTCTGGCGGGTTTGGACACAACCAGAGCGGCGGCAAACGTTCTGGAAAGGGGCAAGTAAAAATGCCTGGTTTTTGGGCAAATGGCTGGCCCTGGCCTTTGTGATCGAGAGCCTGATGCTAATTTATGTGCCGGACGGATGGATTCAAACTATCGCAGGCGATGGCGGTCTGCTCTCCATTCTGGGGGCTGCTTTGGTCGGCATTCCAGCTTACCTCAACGGCTATGCGGCACTGCCCCTAGTGGGCGGACTCATCCAGCAAGGCCTGTCCCCAGGGGCAGGTATGACGTTTCTGCTGGCAGGCGGTGCCACCAGTATTCCGGCGATGATTGCTGTTTTTGCGCTGGCTCGCCGTCCTGTTTTTCTGGCCTATCTTGGCTTCGCCTTCGTGGGTGCTGTGCTGGCTGGGTTGCTGTATACCGTGAGCCTGGGATGAGGGGGCAATCATCCCAGGCTTACCCAACGCCGCCCAATTATTGCTGCCCGGCCCACGGCCTTATCCTTTAACCTTCTAAATCGAAACCATGCACCCCATCGAGACCTTACCTGACGCAATGCTCCAAGCCCACGGCCCGATCGCTGAAAAGTTTTTACAGCAAGGGCTAAAGACCTTTCACGAGGCTTGCCGCTGGACGAAAAATTTGCCCTACGCCGCCAACTCCAATAACGAAGATTCTTCAATTCTGTTTGAGGAAGGTTATGGCAGCTGCACCACCAAACACGGGGCGATCGCTCGCCTAGCTCAAGAACATAGCCTGCCCGTTCACAAAAATCTGGGGTTCTACCGTCTGAACGATGAGATCGTCACGGGGGTCAATGCGCTGCTACAACCCTACGATCTAGACTTTATTCCCCAAATTCACTGTTTTTTGGTGTACGAAGACTGTCGGGTAGACCTGACCGAAGGCAACTGCAACGGGAAGAATAAAACCATAGAAGACTACGATTTTGTCATTCAGGTCGCCCCTGACCTCTCTCACGCCCAACATCAAGCCTACTATCTAGAGTTTTTGCGGCGCTATGGGGCTTTCTCGCCCCAGTTGGCGACCTTAAGCGACAACACTGTTATGTACCTGCTAGCGGCCTGCGATCGCCAACTCAAGTATCAATGCTCCATCCTAGTCGATGCCCTTGGTCTCGGCCAACCGGCCTAGTATTTGTCTCAGTTAGTTTTGACAGGCTTTAACATTCCAAGGGTAATGCCTGTCACATCTTTATTTCAGAACAATATGGTTTCTTCGGAGACCTAAAAGATAGGGGAGTTCAGTAGGTCACTGGTAGGAAATTGGTAGGAGGGTTTATTGAGAACCGCTATAATCGAGGGGCAGAAGGGATTAGAAGATTTTCTGAACTTCGTTCGGGACGAAGGGGCCGTGGGTTCGAATCCCGCCATCCCGATTCTTCTAAAACTGTCGAGTAACGATTTAGTTGTCGTCGCTAACACTTTAGTGTCGTCCTAACTAAATCGGTGACGCCTTCACGCGTTCGTGTCGCTAAGGCTTGCTAAATGATCGTTAACACTTTAATTGTCGTCTCTAGCCTTGCTTACGCTAGAATGCACGCCACAGGAATAATCCCGAACGAAGTGCGCCTTTCAATCCACCCATTCTCAAGGATAACGCAAAATTCTTTGGGCAGTACTTTTGTTCTGCAAAGTGTCAGCTCAGTCTCAAAGAGTGACTGCCTCTCACTCTTTAAGTCTTGCAAGCTTTACAGTGCTGAGAGAGTCAAACAACCTGACTTTCAAGCGTATACACACAGCGAATAACCCTTTCGGTCATTCCGACGCTTCAAACGATTTATCTTAATTTTTGGATTGGCTTTCAATCGTTCCCGTGCCTCGAAGAGAGAGGCAACCCTTGTGAGCTGTAACCCTTATCTAGCAGACCTTTCAGAAGCCAATTTGGCAAAGGTCAGCCTAGCAAGAAAATCCAAGCGGTTTTTGGAACTGCTTGAACTACAGCAAACAATCTGCAAGCTTTACATACTAGCTGTTTCAGACTTTTGGCAAACCTCTTAGGAAAATTGCTCCTGCTTAGGTTTGCCAAATTTGGGGTTGGGGTGGATTCCTCCTTGCTCGGAGGTGTAAGCGGCAACCATCACTACGGAACCCGTGCCCTCAAATCGCCAGCGCACCAGCGACCTTCGGGTGGACAGTCACCTGAGCCAGAAAGCAAGACTACTTTTCAAGTAGTCAAACTAGCTCATATTTAACACAACACATTGACCATCACTGGTATGAGTTGCGGCGCTAAAAGCAGTATATCAATATTGATAAAACCCTGTCAATTACTTATCCTGTTGTGCGGCTTTGAAAAGCTTTAATAGCAACTTCCCGCGCTTTGTCTTGGGCAGTTCCTATTAATGGTTGCTTCACCTGCTCTACCATTAACCCCGCCTGTAGGGCTTGGCTCTCAATTTTTTGGGCAAGCCGGTTATAATTCCAGCGATGAACGCTGGAACGGTAGTTCAGTGCGTATTTAGCTTGAACCTCTTTAAGAGAAGTTTGTTGCTCTGCCCTAGCTTGTATTTCGCTTTCAATAATCTCACGAATATTGGATAAATTGCCTACAGCGATACTACTGGCGTTGTACTGTTGAGCAATTTCAACAACGGCCTTGGCAATCAACGAATCAATGTATTTTCCTAACCCACCCTCAGAAATATTGTTAGGGGCAAACTGTAGCTGTTTGCTGCGCCGCTGTCGAGCCTTTTGGTGTTTGCGCTGCCGTTGCCGGTTGAGCAGCTTGTAGTTATCGCCTAGCAGTTGGCGGATGCTACGGTAGGCAATGGCTTTTCCCGTGGTGACATCCACAATCGCTAGAGTGGCAGGTTTATCTAGTCCAAAGCTAACACCTACAAGAATAGTTGGGTTCCCCTGATATAAGGGCCGACTGGGCCGTGGAAAAGAGTTTTGGAGTAAGGTCAGAGTCTTTTCACGCTTACGGATAAAGGCTTCTTGCTGAGCGGTAAGGTTGCCTCTGGCCCTAGTGCTAGAGACCACTCGGGCAATTTTGGTAGCTTTTTCCTGACTAACTTGTTCGCTTCCTTCCTTTGTCCATAGCCGAGTGTCAACGCTGCAATACAACATCATTCGGTTAGTTCCCACGGGTGGCCTTTGCCAGCGCCCAGCTGCCAACTAATGCGCCCTGATCGCAGAGTAAAGTTACCAGCAGAATGTTGGTGGCCACTCTGCTTCTTAATGGTTTGGTCATCTAGGAATCGCTTAAACCAGTGAAGTTGGCGATTATCGCAGTAAATCTCAAACTCAAGTTCGGATAAACCATTGAAGGTCACACACAATCGACCTTTGGAATTCACCCACCATTTCAGGTCTTCACTACTTTCGTAGGCAATCGGAAAGGGCAGCGGGCTGGATTTCCTCAGCAGGTCAGCCTGCCACATCGCTGCTTCGGCTTCATCTTGAGGTGCAACCCAGGCTGCCATATTGAGAGCATTCATCCACTGCTCTTGAGTTAAATCGCGGCCCTTGGGCAATCGGGTACGAGCGAGTTGCTCAGTGAGCCGCTCAACTCGAATTTCAGTCGCACGACGGCGTCGTTGAAGCTTTTTAAGGTTTTCTGCTTTGTCAGGTATCCGACCACTATTTTTGAGAGGGCGTTTGAAAAGTGATTTGCTGTAGTTTTAGTCACCTGCCGATCCCCCCTGCCTCCCTTAGAGGATGTTTTAAAAGGGTCAGATTGAGCAACAAAAGTTACCTGTACGGATAACCTTGATCCTTAAAACCCTCATTCCTTCGTAGTAGTTCCTCGGTGGTCAAGGTAGTTCTGGCTACCCTATAGG
>NZ_JAYGIH010000115.1:0-33811 GCF_034932455.1 Leptolyngbya sp. CCNP1308
CAAGCACCGCTTTGGGCTGCATCGCTTCGGTCAGCAGACCTTGCTAGGGATGTACCGTTGGCTCGTCCTATCGCTGGTCGCCTTTATCCTGGCCCATTGGGGCTACCTCTCACTAGAAACCGAGGCGCTACCAGATTGGGCAGAAGCCGCCGCTGTTGTAATGGAAGCCGCACTGGCCGATGTGCTGGTTTACCTGCTGCTGGCGGACATCGAGCGAAAACGACCTTTGCTACAACAGCAGGGGATTGACGTTCAAATTACCAGGTGCAAGATGTGAGCTGAGCGATTCATCGTCTAACGGAAAGGTGAATTGAGTCCTCAACGGCGTCTAAATGCCCAGGCAACTTTTTATGAAAGGTACGGTGAGCTACTGTGATCGGCGTGGGAGTCTGTTTAGCATAGTCATGCCGTTCCGTTAGGCCGACCTGGTTATGGATACTGTAGTTATCGACGCCTTGGCCTGCTCGCTACCGACTAGCTGCGTTGTCCCGATTTACAAGTCGCCCAAGGATTACCAGGCCTTCCGCATTAGCCCCGGCGACAGCAACCGCCTAGCCTTGGTATTTGACCCCACCATTGCCAATATGTCGCTGACCTACTGCGTCGAAATCTTTGACGTGGGCGGCAAAACCCCACCCAACCGCCATCAGGTCGCCGTTGAAATGTTCTTTGTGCTCAAGGGAGAAGGCCGCGCCACCTGCGACGGCAAAACCGTTGCCATCCGCGCGGGCGACAGCATTTTGGTGCCCCCCAACGGCGTGCATGTGGTCGAGAATACTGGCGCTACTCGACTCTATACCCTGTGCATCATGGTACCCAATGAAGATTTCGCCGAACTGATTCGCAGCGGCACCCCGGTGGAGCTAGATACCGAAGATCTTGCGGTCTTGGGGCGGCACGATGCCCCCTATCCACGCTCTCTAACCTGAGTACCGTAGGTGGGCATGGCCCACCACAATTAGGGCCAAGCCTACCCCTACCGCTTTGTAAACCTTTGCTCACTCCCAGCCTCTACGCTGTTGCGCCCCCGCAAACCCTAACCCTGGTGCTGTCCCCGGCGGCCTCACCCTCGGGCGAGGAGGCGATTCACCTCGATGCCGATGTCTACTACCCCATTGGCGAGGGGCCGTTTCCAGTGCTGCTGATGCGGCAGCCCTACGGCCGGGCGATCGCATCCACCGTGGTCTATGCCCACCCCACCTGGTACGCCAGCCATGGCTACATCGTGGTGATTCAAGACGTGCGGGGGCGAGGTACCTCCGGTGGGGAGTTTGACCTGTTTCGCCATGAGGCCGACGACGGCTACGCCACGGTGCAGTGGGCGGCGAACCTACCCCAGAGCAGTGGGGCGGTGGGCATGTACGGGTTTTCTTACCAGGGTATGACCCAGCTGTATGCAGCAGAGAATCAGCCGCCTGCGCTAAGGGCGATCGCCCCAGCGATGGTGGGCTACGACCTCTACGCCGACTGGGCCTACGAAAACGGGGCGTTACCCCTGCAAATTGGCCTGGGCTGGGCGCTCCAGCTCGCCGCCGAAACCGCTCGCCTGAAGCAGGATGCCGTGGCTTACCAGGCGCTTCACCAGGCCGCCCACAACCTTCCCCTGGGCGAGGCAATTCCCCCCCGCCCCCAGGTGCTCAAGACCTACGCCCCCGATTCCTTCTTTCACCAGTGGCTCGACCACCCCCAGCCTGATGATTATTGGCAGGCGCTACAGCCAGATTTAGCAGGGGTAAATTTGCCGATGCTGCATATCGGTGGCTGGTACGACCCTTACCTGCGGGGCGATCTGCGCCTGTATCAGCAGATGGTGTCCCAAGGCGGCGCACCTCAAGAACTCTGGATTGGCCCCTGGGGACACCTGCCCTGGAGCCGCCGGGTGGGGGCGGCGGATTTTGGCCCGGAGGCCGACAGCCCCATCGATCGCCTACAAATTCGCTGGTTCGACCGGTTCTTGAAGGACTTTCCCGCCGAGACAGAGGCTAAATCTCCAATCCAGCTATTTGTCATGGGGGAAAATCGGTGGCAGGGGCGCGATCGCTGGCCGACCCACCCCAGTCAACCCTTATACCTCAGCAGTAGCGGCCTGGCTGGAATGCGCGGCGATGACGGCGTACTCAGCCCTCATTTATTTCAGCTCCAGGAACAGCCTGCTTCCCCGACCGAGGACGTGATTGTGCATGACCCCTGGCGACCGGTGCCCTCTCTGGGGGGGCACTGCGGGTTGCCGTCTGGCCCCTTTGACCGAGGGGCGATCGACAGCCGCACCGACGTGTTGACCTATACAACCAAGCCTTTGAGCGAAGGGATGACGCTGGTGGGGACGGCGATCGCTACCCTCTACTGCCAAGCCGATGCCCCTAGCTTTGACCTCAGCGTGGTGCTCTCGGAGGCCCACAGCGATGGCCGTGTAATCAACCTCACCCAGGGCCACTGCCGGGTCGATAAGTTTGATGTGGCAAATTCTCGCCCCCAGGTGGTGACGGTGCCCCTGCAACCCACGGCTTGTACCCTGGCCCCCGGCCACCGTCTGCGGCTGAGCGTGGCGGCGGCTTGTTTCCCGGCCTACACGGTCAATAGCGGTACTGGGGCGAGCGTTGGAGACTGCGCTCAGATCGACCATCGGATAATCACCGTAACCCTTGCCCACGGGCCGGTTTACCCCTCCTGCATAAAGATACCTCTAGAGGCAGAGTGAGGGGCGATCGCGATCGTAAAGAATAAAAAAAATCGGCTCCCTAGGGAAGCCGACGTGGGTGATACTAAATATCTACGTTGTTCTCTCAATCGGGAAGAAACTACCAAAAACTCAGCACTTTTGGCGGTACTAGCAGTTGGATATTTTTCCGTTCGGAGGGCTCTCATCTCCTCCGTCTCTCATTGTAACAACAAGTACAGATTTTCATTAACACAATCTCTACTGATTGTGTGTTGATTCGATAACCTAAGCTGATGAGCAAATGTACTCAGTGTTTTCTCGGAGAGCCTGCCTAGAGGCTTAGAGAGCAATACTGAATCCAATATTCCTCGACCAGTAAAAGATGGCTTAGCAAGGGCGTTGGTGACGCCTGTCACAGGGCTTTACGCTGCTTGCCTAAAAGAATTGCGGGTGGTTTTATCGGCCTTGAAAATGACCGATAAAACCACCCGATGTCCTGGGCCTACCGTGAAACTGGGTCAACCTGCACTTCTACATAGGTAGGATTGCCCTGGGTGATCACCGCGAAGCGGCTGGTTGTAGTAAACCGCAGATCTCCATCGACAATGATGCGGGCCTGTACGGCGTAGCTATAGCGAGGGTCGATCTGGTCGGGGTTGTACACCAGCTCAAAGGGAATCGGCACCTGGCGATCGCCAAACACCACCCCCTGCGACGCCAGCACCACCGCTGGCGCATCGGCCCGGCTGACATCCACCAGGCTGACATCCAGAATGGCGTTGGGGGGCATGGCAATGCGAGGCAGATAGCTGACGGTGCCGGTGACGCTGGCGGAGTTGGTTTGCACGGCGTTGTTAACCTCAATTGTTTGGGCACCGTTCGCGGCAATGTTCACCGCTACCGAGGGAGTGCCGCCGTGGGTAAAGGTGATGCCCTCAGCCGAAACATTGGCGGTGGCTGGGGCAGCATTTAGCTCTTGCCGCCCGGTGGTTTTGTTAAACAGGTTGATGCGGGGCTGCCCCTGCTGGGTAAACACCCGCACCGCGTAGGTCGATGTCTGCGAAAACACGATGGTGCCGTCGGGCACGCTGGGGCGCACGGGGCCGGGCAGCTGAGCCAGCTCGCTGAGACTGTCGCTATCGACCACAAAGCTGCGGTTGACCACCTCGGTCTGGGTAAGCTGCGATACGTTGATGCGCTGGTTGTCGATGGTGGTCGGGCCGTTGAGCATAATTCGCTCACCCACAGCAACAGGGCGCAGGGCCTGGGCGTCACCGTCAACATCCATCACCGCCGCTACGTAGGTGATTAGGTTGGTGCCGCCCCCCTGGTTGACGCCAAAAAATACGGCGGCATCGGTTTTGCCATCGCCGTTGATGTCGCCAAAGGCGAGCCAGTTGGGCTCTTTGGCCATGCCGACCACTAACTCGCCAGGGCGGTTGTACTCGCCATTTTCGAGGGTGATGGTTTCAAAGGTGGGTTCGGGGCCAAAGCCCAGGGGCACGATGTAGGTGCCGTTGATGAGCGTATCCCAGCGATCGCACCAGGCCTGCTTCTCGGGGGTAAACACCTCGCGGGTCATGCAGTTGTGCCATTCGGGCTGGGTCTGCGCCATCGCCTGGCCTCCCGCCATCACTCCACTGCCTAGGGAAGCGGCTACTAAGCCAGCGCCTAGAAGTGTAAAAAACACTCGCTTGTTCATGGTTAATCTCACACCTAAAGTTCAGCCGGGAGAACCACAGTCTTCTGCTCAGGCGTGGCTAAAAATGCTGATGGTGTCTCCCTAAGTCCTTTAGCAATCTATCAATGAACTATAAGGAAGCGATGTGGGGTTACGGTTTTGGCAACGTGCTGGCACCTGGTCGGGAATTTTTAAACCTACTGGCCCGACAGAATGCGAGTAATGACGACTGCTGACGCCGCAAAAATAGCCGTCCAGGTCGTGCCAATCAGCCCTAGGGTCAGCCCCCACAACCACCCATCCCATTTCTCAAACCGGGCGTTGCTGGCCTCAACATCGCTGGCCACCCGCTCAGAATCCACTCTTAGCCGCTCAACATCATCGCTGAGCGTGTCAAGCCGCGAGAGCACCTGTTGCTCAAAACTTTCTGGGGTTGGCGCTGATGATTCCATAAAACGTCCCAGAATGCTATCTAAATTCTAAGCTACGGGACTCTGGGCTGTACCACCCCTTGAAACCTTGCTATAAGCCCTTACTTTAAGATAGTTAACCAATTGGCCCTGGGTATTTGTTGGATACTCGTCTATTGAATGATCTTGGATGATCCCAAAGTAGTTCTAAGCGGGAATTCAATCGTTGAGTAGTCAGTGGAGAAGGCGTGATGCAGGTAAACCCAAGCGTTAAACGGCTTTGGACAATGGTGTCTGTTGCCACGGTGATGATTGCGATCGCGGTTTATGTGGTCGTGGTGCCAGTGGTTAAGAGCCATCCCCTTTCTCTGCGGGCGATCGAGGAGCGACTGCTGAGCGATCGCCTGTTGCCGCCAGGGGCTATTGCCGAGCAAGCCGTCAGCGGCGGCATGAGCCGGGGTGGTTCCTTCAGCCGTCCTGCGTCGCCTGCGCCCTCGGCTCCGCGCAGTTTGCCCCCCAGCAGTGGCGGTTACGGCGGCAACTATGGCTATCGCTCGGCTCCTGGCCCGGTGATTGTGCCCTACCCCACCTATGCCCCGGCTCCGGTGTACGTGGGCACAGGGGGCGGCGGTGGCGGTGGCGGTGGATTCTTGATTGTGATTGTGGTGCTGGGGTTTATTCTGCTGCCCATTGCGCTGAACTACATGCAGGGCGGCAACCGCCGGTTTGACGGCCCAGCGGCGGCGGGCAGCCAGAGTGAACTGCTCAACGACATCGTCACCGTGTCGCGTCTCCAGGTGGCGCTGCTGGCTGGGGCGCGAGAACTCCAGCGCGATCTCGATCGCATTGCGGTCAACGCCGACCTCACTACCTCGGCGGGGCTGGCAGCTCAACTGCGCGAAACAGTGTTGGTGTTGCTGCGCCATCCCGACTACTGGACCCACGTGCGGGCCGAATCGCAGACCGTGGCCGGGCGCAAGAAGGCGGCGGAACTGTTTGAGCGGCTGTCGATTCAAGAGCGCAGCAAGTTTGCGGTTGAGACGCTGGTGAATGTAGGGGGTGAGGTGCAGCGGCGGGCGATGCCCGGTGGCCCCAGCAAGGAGGTGGCCTCGCACATTGTGGTAACGCTGCTGCTGGGCACGGCGGACGATCGCCCCTTGTTTGAATCCGTCAACTCCGTCGCGGATCTTAAAGCTGTTCTGCAACGCTTAGGATCAATCTCTCCTGCCTACCTGCTGGTGTATGAGCTGCTGTGGACGCCCCAAGACCCTAGCGATAGTCTGAGTGCCGATGAGCTAATTGCGAACTACCCCAACCTGGTGACGTTGTAAGCGATTAGTGATGCTCTTCATTACCAACCTTCCTAACGCAGGCTGGAAAGATCTTGTTCTAGCTCTTCAATGTCGTAGTGAATACAGATGCCGCGACTGGCAATCAGCCGCTGAAATTCAATTTGACGAAGGCCAGCGATTAGCCGTACCTAGGGTGATTCGCTCTTGCTAGAAGAGGGCTTTGGCATAGCCTCTCCAAAGGAGAATCGCTAGCTCTGTGCGCAAATCGGTTTCCGTCAGTTGGATGTCGTCTGGCAAATCGAGCGTAATTTGCATTATTCAGATTCCGTTAGTTGCTAAGGGAGATTTATGAAGCCAAAAGTGCCGAAACTGCTTCTTCAGACATAAATCTTCTAAAATCCAGAATTTCAACTAAGACCAGCTTCTCATTGGCCGAATAGTGCAAGATTACCTGCCCATCTTCCTCGGCGTAGGCGATGGGTTCTTCAGATAGTTCAACTAGAAGCGCATCAACATCTTTGCTGTAACTAATTTTTTTCATATCTAGATCTCCTACCAGGGTAAAGGGTAATAATCAGAATAAATGCATTGAATTCTCGATAAACTACTCTCAATACTCGCGTTTCGTCTAACCGCTTTTGGGCAATCTGCTTGTCTTCTTCTCCAGACTCTAGCCTGTCAGGTGAACGAACTACGTCAATAATGAATTCTGGTTCGATGGTGAGTCCGTGGTTGGCAAGTATTTCTATTTTGATCTGTGAGTGTTCACTAAAGCGAATTTCTTTCATTCACCCTCCACCCCTTTCCTTTCTAACCTCCATCGCTACGGTGCGAATGCTTTCAGCGATCGCAACTTCTCGGCGTAGGTCTGGCTCTGTGAGGGCCAGGTTGTCAGGCAGGTCGATGGTAATTTGCATAGTTTTGAATCCGCGTAGTTTGATGATGGTTACTTCGCCAGGCAACTAACCACACTGCCACAGGAAAGTGACTTGGTCTTTGTGGGTAGGGCATTGCAGAATATAGCCCGTTCCCATATCGCCCCACAGATAGGGAATGTTGTCATCAGATACAAGCTGAAAAACCAGCTGATTCATTTGCTGCTGGCAGATCGGACAATGGGGATACTCAATATCCTGTACCCAGTTGGGCCAGCCTGCCAGCTTGTCCCTGTGAGGATACATACCAGAGTCATACATAAAGTCGGAATCATTGTCATCGAAGTCAATGCCCTGGGCAACAATGTCGGCATAGTCGGGATAGTCATCGACTCTTTGCCAATCAACAATTAGCTTTGCTGGAAATTCTCCTCTACGCGAATTGGAGAGTTCGCAAACTGTTTCAGGAATTTCAAATACCGCAGGTGTTTCACTGGGTTGCACAATTCTGACCAACTGATTCGTTGCAAAGGGCCATGAGTCAAAACAGTCGCCCTCACAGCTTTTATGCTCAATATATTTAGGATTGCCTGTACCAAGGCTCCCAAACGTAATGGTTTGTGAGGGAATAGGATGGTCGTGCTCCATTCGGGTTTCATAAGCGCAGTAGAAGAACTGTAGGATGCCTGCACCAAACTTTTGATTGAGTTCCTCAGGAATGTCTTGCAGGTTTACTTGAAAGAAGAACCGCATAGAATTGCCGCAGTTGGGGCAATTCGGCCAACTTTCGTCGGCGTTTAACCAGGGCTTGCCGCCAAACTTAGAGCAGTTCATATCGCTGTCGCCCTGCTGTACAACTGGTATCCAGCTAGGGCACTTCAAATGCTGAATGGCCTGTTCTATGCGTTCTAAGGCAGGGTCTAATGTGCCATCGGGCATAGTGCAGCCGGAGAGGTTAGCACCTTTTAGATCTGAATCTACAAGGGTTGCACCTGCTAAGTTGGCTTGAACTAGACGAGCACTGCTTAATCTTGCCCGGTTTAAGTTTGCTCCTGATAAGTTCGCGTGATACAAATCTGAGTCTGATAAATTGGCTCCCTCTAAGTTTGCGCTCCTGAGATTTGCACTGGTTAAATCTACAGAACTTAGATTGGCTTCTCTTAAGTCAGCGCCGCTCAAATTAATATACTTGAGAATTTTAAAGCCGCTTAGCTGAATTCCTCTAAAATCGCGTTCTCCAGCTTGGTAGCGCCTTACAATATCCTCAACTCTTCCAGTAATGGCCTCAAATGGGGTTCTTCCCCTCGAAAGAGCATCAGTTATTTCTGGAGGAATGCCGAGTTCAGATAGCATTCGCTCAAATTCTGGCGGCAGGTTGGATGAATTTGTCATGGCTATAAGGCTCGGTATAGAGATCAGCAGTGCAGCTCGGCCATGAATTCAAATGTACCACTGAATTTTTGCGGGGAAAACCGTAGAGGGTTGTCGTCGAGAAGCTAGAGCAATTTGCGCAGCGATCTCTAGAGAGCTACCGTTGCCCTTAGCGAGGCCAGGGCTAGCTGAAGAAAAATCCTTAATTGCTATGGTACTCGCAGAGCATTTGGGGTGAAAGATCTCGTCGCGATCGCTTATCACCGAGCGACAATCGCGTGTCCGGGGGCTGAAATGCCATATCACTGAGCTGCAATCGCATATCACTGGGCTGCAATGGCATGTCATCAAGCTGTAATGGCATATCACTGCCCTGCGATCGCACATCACCGCCCTGCAATGGCATATCACTGAGCTGCAATCGCGATCGCGCCCCTCGCATTAACGATCGCAGGCATGGCAATGGCGATCGCGCCCCCGCAATACTTTGGCGTGCGATCGCCCCCAGTACGGTTCACCCCACAGCCCAGTACGGGAGGTAAGTTCGCCACCGCAGTAGGGTTCCTACCACTTTAGGTAGAGAGAATCCTGGCGCACCATAGTAACTGTAGAGAGCGAAAGCTCAAACGCTTAACCCGACTCACTTCGAAGGTTTGGAAAAGCAAGTACCAGGAGGTTAGAAACCTATGATTATTCGTCGCTACCTAGACCCCATTACTGAAATCAACGCCATTCGTCGCCAGATCAACGACGCGTTTGGCGATCTCACCACCGAAGCCCTGGCCAAATCTGACTGGGCACCCGCCATTCGTCTCGTCGATCGCGGCAATGAGTTTGTGCTCACTGCTCACTTGGTGGGCGTCACCGCCACCGATCTCGACGTGCAGGTGAGCGCCGATGTGGTGTCGATTTCGGGCACCCGCCAGCAGCCCGAAGCCCCCGCCGAAGTAGAGGCCAAAGTGCTCTACGACGACACCCGCTACGGCAGCTTTCAGCGTATGGTCAACCTGCCCGATGCGGTGCAAAACGACCAGGTGGTGGCCGACTTTAGCCACGGCGTGCTGACCCTGACCCTGCCCAAGGTGGTCGAGGCCCGCAACAAGGTCGTCAAAATCAGCCTGGGCGGCACCGCAGCCCCTGCAATTGAAGCAGGCGAAGCCTAGGTGCTAGGGGTCTTCAACCCGAGCGGTTGAGGCTTGAGAGTAAGTCATGATCACCGGGGAGGCATTGCCTCCCCTTTTTTTGTGCTTGCCAACCCTGAGCTAGCAGAGCAAAACCCGCCAAAATCCAAAATTGCCCTAGGGCTGAGGTTTCTCAATATCGGCCTCGCCCACCGTAAAGGTAAACGACATTGGGTCATCGACCCGCTTAGACGCCTGGCGCAGCTCTAGCCCAACGATCAGCCCATCTGCGTCGTAGTCGAGAATGAGGTTGGGCGAAACGCGGGCCGTCTCGTCTACATCGCGCTGGTTAAAGGCAATTTGAAGGATGTCGCGATCGGGGTCGTAGATAATCTGCATAGGGCGGAAGCAATGGGCGACAGCAGGGCATAGGCAGTGCAATTAGCCGCCATCATAGAGTGTTTCACCGGCAATGGTTAACCCGTTGGCTGAGCCTATCCCTTCACCACGGGCACCGCCCTGGGGCTGCGGTGGCTCACCCGGCGCGGCCAAAACAGCACCCGCAGCAGCAGCCCCAGAGATTGCAGCTCGCCGGGGCTGTTCCACCGTTTCCACTGGCCGGGGCGGCAGAAGAGGGTGGTGACCAGGGCGCGGTAGCTGGCGGGGGCCATGGGGCCAAACTGTACTCGCACCCAGGGGTACTCGCCCTCGGTACCGACGGCGGTGATCATGCCGTCTAGGGCGATCGCATCCTCGGCAATGGTGAGATCGACCGCCATTCCTGGACTGAGCGGATAGTCGGGGGTGGCCCCCTGGGTGAGGGCAACTTCGACCCCCACCTCAGACATCAGGGTGGTGATTCCCCACCAGGTTTTGCCTTGCGCGCCCAGCCCCTGGGGCGACAGCTTGATCACCCGCCGCAGATCGAACCACGCTTGGGGGTCAGGGCGGGGCACATCCAGCAAAATCAGCAGGGCGACGGCGATCATCGCCAGGTTGTAGGCGCTCCACACCCAGCCCAGGGTGATACCCCGGAGCTGCAAGCCGTCAACCGTGAGCATTAGGCCCAGGTTGCGCCACAGGCTGACGGCGGTGAGACCAAACAGCAGCACCAGGGGCCAGCCCAGCCGCCAGTTAAACTGAAACCCCTGCCTGGAGGTACCTTTGGGGGTGACCTGAAACCCTCGCGAGAAGGGGTTGACCATAGCCTGCACCACCGTGGCCGCCAGCGGAAACACCAGCACCAGGGAATAGATGTCGGACAAGAGGGCCGAGCGCGATCGCTCATTCAACCAGGCAAACACCGTCAGCTGTACCAGGTAGTAGGGCACAAAGTAGTAGAGCAGCTCCCGCGCCGTCGCCTGAATGGGAATCACCTGCAAAAACGAGTAGGCCAACGGCATCAGCAAAAACCCAATCCGGGGAATGCTGCTAAACCAGTGCAGCAGCCCCTCCAGATGGCCCAGCCGCTGCATGGGGCTGAGCCCCGGAATCGTCAGCGGGTTGGAGTCGATAAAAAAGGCTTGCAGGGTGCCCCTGGCCCAGCGCAGCCGCTGGCTGGCGTGGGCGGCAATGTCTTCAGCGGCGAGGCCCGCGCTGAGTTTTTCGTCGAGGTAGATCACCTCGTTGCCCTGGGCGGCCAGGCGCACGGCGGTGAAGTAGTCTTCGCTCAGCGACTCGGTGACAAAGCCGCCGGTTGCTTCGAGGGCACTGCGCCGCACCACAAAAGAGGTGCCCGAGCAGACCACGCTGCCCACCCCGTCGCGCATGGGCTGAATCTGCCGGTAAAACACCTCTTCTTCGGGGGTGAGCACCCCCTCTAGGCCCAGGTTGCGGGCGATCGGGTCGGCGTTGTAAAAGCTTTGGGGGGTTTGCACCAGGCCCACGGTGGGCTGCTGAAAAAAGCCCACCGTGCGGCAGAGAAAGTTGCGGGTGGGCACAAAGTCGGCATCGAAGGAGGCAATCAGCTCCCCCTGGGGGCGGCCCGCAGCCCTGGCGTGCTGAATGGCGTAGTTGAGGTTACCCGCCTTGGCATGGTGGTTGTCGGGGCGAGAGATGTAGTTGCAGCCCAGCTCAGCGGCTATGGCCTGCATCTCGGGGCGGCGGGTGTCGTCAAGTAAATAAATGGTTTTGCGTGGGTAGTGCAGAGCCTGGCAGCCAATGATGGTGCGCCGCAGAATAAAGGCCGGCTCGTCGTAGGTGGGAATGAACACATCGACCCAGGGCCGGTAGTGACCCTGGAGCACATCCTGCTCCAGGCGATCGGCCTGGGGACGGCGATCGCGCACCCGCAGCAGCAGCAGCAGCTGAATAATGCTGGTGATCAGGCCAAACAGCTCCATCCCCAGCAGCCCCAGGCTGAGGGTGCCCTCCAGGGGCGAGGCCAGGTTCAGCGTCGAAAGGCAGCGCCACAGCAGGTAGCGCCCCACCAGCGCCAGCAAAATGCCAATTACCGCGCACCGCGACCAGGGTCGGGGCCGGGGCGATAACCGCGTAATGGCGTAGGCCAGCAGCAACAGCACCACCGTGGGGGCTACCAAGTATTCTGCCGCCACCATGGGAACCTCCAGCCAGGTTGGCGGTTGGCTCTGCCACACCTGGAGCTGGGCAAACAGCTGGGTGGTGCGTGCCTCCCCCGCAAACCAGGCCAGCACAATGATCGCCGCCAGCCCCACCGCTGCCGCCATCACCAGGGTGGCCCAGCGCACCAGCGGACGCGGTTTGGCCTTATCGGGCGGTCTAGAAATAGACCTAGATATAGACGGCATAGGGCTGGTCAAAAGGTATAGAGCAGAGGCACCGGGCATGGGCGTAGACCCAGGCCAGTCTAACCGGGCTGCGCCTACGTGATAGAGTTTGGCCGATTCACCTGAGAGGTGCCTGAGCGAGGTCAGCACCTCTGCCCAGCCGTGCCGTGAATAGCGAAACCGCGCCCTACCCCGACACTGTACGCACTAGGGCGCGGTTCAGATGATGCCAATCCAACAGAGTTAGCGATCGCGAGGGCTTTTCTAGGGTGCGATGTCTTTGACCATCGCCTGCCGCAGCTCTTCGTGGCCAAAGCTGTAGCCACCGCCGAGGCGTCGCAGTAGCCCTGCTGTCGTCATGGTATCTAGCCAGGGGCGCGCCGCCAGGGGCAGACCCTGCTTGCCCGCCAACAGCAGCCGCACCAGACCGTGCTGCAACCCAAAAGACAACCACAGCGCGAGAATCACCAACCCCCCCACGATCAGCCGCAGACGGCTGAGGGGCAGCAGCGTCAGCGGCGGCTGGCCGCTCACCACCGCCGGTAGTACCAGCAGCAGCAGCACGATCGCGCCCAGCACCGTCACCAGCACCACCGTATTCCGCAGGGCCAGGGTCACGTCTCGATTGGGGGTCTGGCGACTTTGGGCCGCCCCAGGCACCCCGCCCTGGAGCAGCCCGACGAGGCCTAAGCTCCAGCCCAGCACGGCACCTACGGCCCCCGCCCCGCCAAACCCAATGAGCCCACGGCCAAAGGGGCTCAGCACCAGGGCAGCCCCGCCGCCCAACCCAAGCCCCAGCACCAGGGCAAGCCCGCCGCAGGTAAGCGCCAGGGAAATTAGGCGACCCAGGGGGGCGATCGCCAGCCCCAGCCGAATATAGGGAAAACTCTCCAGATCAATCTGAGAGGCCATTAGCCCCAGGGCCACCCCCAGCAGTAGGTTGCCTCCGACTAGCCCCATAATCAGGGCGATCGCTATCCCCAGCAGCAGCCGATAGAGCGACTGGCGCGCTTCAGGGAGCCAGCCCCGATCTAGGTCATCTAAATAAAAAAATCGAGGGCGCTGGTGGAGCTGCTCAGCCAGCCACCCCAGAGCCGCCCGGTGCTGGGCCGGATTGCCTTTGGCCTTAGCGATGCCCTCATCCACGTATCGCTTGACCAGATCGGCCCGACTGCGCAGGGGGGGCACCGCCAGGTTGGGCATTGCCACCAGCAGATTTAGCACCAGGGGCAGCCTGGCCAACTGCTGAAGCAGCTTGCTGTTTTTGATCACCGGCCACAGCTCGGGCCGGTTTTGGGCCAGCACGTAGTCTTTGACCTGCTGAGCCGTTAGGGGAATGATGTTGATGCCGCCGTTGAACTGATCAAAGGTCAATCCCGAAGACTCCAGCACCTGGCGGCGACAGCAGAGTAGGGCGGTTTGGTTGGGGTTGCTGCGCAGCAGGGTTTCGATCGCCCCGGCACACTTGCGCTTTTGGGCAGTAGGCAAGTGGTCAAACCCATCGATTAATAGCGTGAGCTGGGCATTGTCAATCCAATAGCTGGCGTTGGCTTTGGCCACCCGGTACTCGCGCCACAGAGTCGCTATCAGCCATTCGCGCATCGTTTCCCCTGCCCAGGCCGAAACATCCACCGGCACCGGCACCGGCCCGCCGCGCTTTACCAGTAGTTCGCCCACCGCTAGCAGGGTGTGGGTTTTGCCGACCCCCGCTTCGCCCAAAATCAGCAGGCGACCGTCGATGCCGTCGCGCTGAAACCGGTCGGCGATCGCCCCCACCGAGGTCAGTACCTCATGGTCTTGGCTGCCAAACTTGAGCCCCCACACTCGGTAGTTCATAAGGATATCGCGGCGCGGTGCGACCAGCGGCAGCCCCGCCCGCCGGGCCGCAAGCTGGCGATCGACCGCCTGCGCTAGGGCTTTGAGGCTGGCCGCCGTCGGGGGCTGACCAGGAAGCAGCGATCGCAGAAAAGTCGTCACCATGGGGAAGCACCCAAAGAGGCTAGTAGCGGGGCACGGTGCGATCGACCGTCAGGGCATAGGCATCGATGCCGCCGGTCACATTCTTGAGTTGGGTAAAGCCCTGCTGGGCCAGCCAGCCACACATCTGGGCCGAGCGCACGCCGTGGTGGCAGAGCACAATGGTTTCGCGATCGCACTCAAAGCGGCTGTGAATTGTCTCTGACCAGTTACCAAATTCACTCAGGGGCAGATTGGCAAAGCCGGGCAGGCTGGCCAGCTCTAGCTCAGCGGGTTCGCGCACGTCAATTAGCTGCACCGCGGCGTCGGCTGCGGCCAGGCGTTGGGCCAGAGCCTCAACGCTGAGGGGGGCGTAGGGGGCAGGGTTGGGAGAAACGGTCATAGGCCAATTCTAGGGGGCAATGGTCAGAACGGCGGGCTGAGGCAATCTGTTTGAATCTGCCAGGCCTTTGCCGGTTTACACAACCTTAACCTGGCGCTCCGGAAAGGTGCCCAGGAAGACGCTCAGAAAGGTGATATAACCGTGGGCACGACCTCTCCCCGGTAGCCCTATGACCCCTCCTCCGATGAAAACCATTGGCCTAATTGGCGGCATGAGCTGGGAGTCATCTCTAGAGTACTACCGGATTCTCAACCAGACTACGCGGGCTCGGCGAGGAGGGCTGCACTCGGCCAAGGTCATTCTATTCTCAGTCGATTTTGCCGACATGGCCGCCCTCCAGCACCAGGGCGATTGGGCAGAGATTTCAGGCATTCTCATCGAAGCTGGCCAGCAGCTGCAAATGGCCGGGGCCGGTATGGTGCTGATCTGTGCCAACACCATGCACCGCCTGGCCGACGACATCGAGGCCCGCATTTCTATTCCCTTGCTGCACATTGCCGACGTTACCGCCGACTGCGTTAAAGCCCAGCGCCTGCAACGCATTGGCCTGCTCGGCACCCGGTTCACCATGGAGCAAGACTTTTATCGCGATCGCCTGACCCAGCACGGCCTAGAGGTGCTGGTGCCCGATGCTGCCGGACGAGAGGCCGTCCACCAGATTATTTACGATGAACTGTGCCAGGGGCGGTTTACGCCTGCGTCCCGCGAGACCATTTTGGCGCTCTGTGAGCAACTGGCCACCGCCGGGGCCGAGGGCGTGATCTTGGGCTGTACGGAGCTAGAACTGCTGGTCGGCGATGCCACGGCGGCGGTGCCGCTTTTCCCGACCACCCGCATCCACGCCGAGGCTGCTGTTGAGCTAGCGTTAGGGGGCTAGAGACGATAGCCGTGGTGCTCCCTGGGCGAAGCCGAAAACAGCGCCCAGCTTGGCAGAAGTTAGGGATCCTGTTTATGAGCCCCAACCCCTGCCCATATTACGATCCGTTAAGGTTTGTGGGGGGTGGCGATGAGAGCTGAAATCTCTCGCTATAGACTGGTCAAAGATTAGGAAACCCTTACTGCATAGACCGTTTTGACCAACCTTTGAGGGCCTCCTTAAAGCTGTCAAACCCAGTCGTGACCCACATTGGAGTTTTGTTTCAATGTCCCATTCTGTCAAAATTTACGATACCTGTATTGGCTGCACCCAGTGCGTGCGCGCCTGCCCCACTGACGTTCTCGAAATGGTGCCCTGGGATGGCTGCAAGGCCGGGCAAATTGCCTCCTCTCCCCGCACCGAAGACTGCGTGGGCTGCAAGCGTTGTGAAACCGCCTGCCCCACCGACTTTCTGAGCATTCGAGTTTACCTGGGTGCTGAAACCACCCGCAGCATGGGTCTGGCCTACTAGGCACCCTGCTATTTAGCCATAGTTATCGTCATTAAGCTCCAGCCCCTGGGATTAACTCCCCCAGGGGTTTTCTATGGGTGCCAGGGCGCTAGGCCTCAGCCTCCTTACCCTTGAGGGAAAATCAACCCCGCGACGATTCAGCCCTAGGGGCGATGGCCTGTGGTCAAGCAAACCCAGTAGCGGTGGGGAATACGATCGCGTCACTAAAAATTCTTAACGGCAGCGGCCGGGCAAACCGTCTATGGTGCAAACCATAGCGATAGAAAATAGCCGTGGATAAGCGTATGAACTGGCTAAAGTCGGGCCTGCTGGCTCTGATCTGTGCCCTCTCTCTAGCCGGGCTAACCCATCTCTATTCCCCAGCGCAGGCCCAGTCGACTCCGGCTCTTCCCCAGTGGACTCCCATTATCGTGTCGGCAACGCCTACCACGGAGGCCGTAATGGGGGTAGATGGCCACTACCACGGCGTGTATGAACTCATACTGGCAAACACCAGTCCGGTGACGGTGACAGTCAACCGCATTGACCTGGTTGACGGGGAAAGCCCCGATGGTTCCATAGCATCCTTCACCGATGACGATCTGCTGCTGCGGTTGCGCACGCTGGGCAATGTCTCAGCCCCCAGCGCTGACCTAGGCCCCAGCGAAACCCGGCTGTTTTTGGTTGACCACAGTTTCGCCCGGGGTAGCCTTCTGCCCCAACACCTGCTGCACCGGCTGAATATTTCTGCTCCAGAAGGGCCAGGCCAGACTGAGCCCTCATCCCTGAGCTACACCGCTGCGCCGCTGCGGATATCGCCAGCGGCACTGGTACTGGGGCCACCGCTGCGGGGGCCGGGCTGGGTGGCGGCCAACGGCTGCTGTTTTCCGCTGGTGGGGCACCGCAGCACCGGCTTGCCCACCAACGGCGAGCTTCACTTCGCCCAGCGCTTTGCCATCGACTGGATGCAGCTTGATCGCCAGGGTCGCATTGCCGTGGGCGATCTATCTGAGGTGGGCAACTACCCTGGCTATGGGGCTGAACTCCTGGCCGTAGCCGATGGCACCGTAATCCAAACCCGCAGCGATCTCCCTGAGCAAGTACCCCCAACCCTGCCCGATCCCAGCACCATCAACCTGGAGAACGTGCTGGGCAACAACGTCATTCTTGGCCTGGGGAATGGGGCCTATGCCCTGTACGCTCATCTCCAGCCCGGCTCGGTGCGAGTCACGCCGGGGGAATCGGTCAAACAGGGGCAAGTTTTGGGATTGCTGGGCAATACGGGCAATACCTCGGCCCCCCATCTGCATTTTCACCTGATGGATGGCCCGACTCTGGCCTCTAACGGGCTACCCTACACCCTCGACCCTATGGCGATAGTAGGGCAAATTCCGCTGGAATCGGTAGAACAGTTCTACAGCCTGGAGGGCGACTGGCGATCGGCGTTGCTGCCTCAGCCGGAGCCGCGCGAACAACAGTTTCCCCTGTTTTTGACTGTAGTTGACTTTCCTGAATAGCCTCTAGATCAGAAAATTGATTAGCCCGAGATTCAGAGAGTAGAACGATGGGTGGATAAGCTCACCTACCCACCCACTCTCTCGCCCTCACCCACTTCTTTACCCCACCTGCTGGGACGCCTTCACCTGCGGCTGCGGCTGCGGCTGAAACTGGAAGAGGGTATAGACCACGTTGCGGCGAATGCCGGTCATCATGTCGAGGAAGACCTCGTAGCCTTCGCTCTTGTACTCGATCAGCGGGTCTTTTTGGCCATAGCCGCGCAGGCCTACGGTTTCGCGAAGGGCATCCATCTGCTGGAGGTGGTCGCGCCAGAGGCTGTCGATCTGCTGAAGGATGAAGAAGCGCTCGGCCTCGCGCATCAGCCCCGGCTTGGCTTGGTCAACCTGGGCCTCTTTGATGTCGTAGGCAATGCGGGCCTGCTCGTGGAGAAAGGTGCGAATTTCGCCCACTGAGAGGTCTTCGAGCTGCTCGGGGGTGAGGTCGGCCAGCAGATAGACAAACTCCTTCACCTTGCCCACCATTTCCGGCAGCTTCCACTCTTCGGGGGGTAGCTCGGGGTTGATGTAGGCGGTGACGATGTCGTCCATGGTCTGCTCGGCGTAGCCGATCACCATTTCCTTGAGGGCGTCGCCTTCGAGCACCCGGCGGCGCTCGGCGTAGATGGCGCGGCGCTGGTTGTTCATCACCTCGTCGTACTCGAACACCTGCTTGCGGATGTCGTAGTAGTAGGTTTCGACTTTCTTTTGAGCGCCTTCGAGCGATCGCGTCAGCATGCCCGACTCAATCGGCATGTCCTCTTCCACGCGGAAGGCGTTCATTAGACCGGCAACGCGATCGCCGCCAAAGATCCGCAGCAGGTTGTCTTGCAGGCTCAAGAAAAACTTGGTGGAGCCAGGGTCGCCCTGGCGTCCCGCCCGGCCCCGCAGCTGGTTGTCAATGCGGCGCGACTCGTGGCGCTCGGTGCCGATTACATGCAGACCACCCCGCTCAATCACCAGGTCGTGCTCGGCGGTAGTTAAGGTTTCGTACTCGTGGCGAATGCGGTTGTACACATCGCGCAGCTTTTGGATGACGGGGTCGTCGGTGGGGGCTTTTTCGGCGGCGACGGCCAGCTTGTCTTCGGCCTGTAGCTCGGTGAGGCTGCGATCGCCGTAGGTGGTCACGGCAAAGTCAACGGTGGCCTTGAGTTCGTCAATGGCGGCGGTTGAAAGCTCAATGGGGAAAATATCGGGCGAGGCTTTCCAGGTCTTGACCTTTTTACCGGGGGCAAAGCCCTGGGCGGGGGCACGGCCCTTGGTGCCGGGTACCGCCGTCACCGAAAACTCGTCTTCATCCTCGGGTCTGACGATGCGGGGCATCAGGTACTCGCGCACCTTGAGGCGGGCCATGTAGTCGGCGTTACCGCCGAGGATGATGTCGGTGCCGCGCCCGGCCATGTTGGTAGCAATGGTGACTGCGCCGCTGCGCCCGGCCTGGGCGACAATCTCCGACTCGCGCTCCACGTTTTCGGGTTTGGCGTTGAGCAGGTTGTGGGGCACGCCGCGCTCGCTGAGCAGCGCTGAGAGCACCTCCGATTTTTCCACGCTGGTGGTGCCGACGAGGACGGGGCGACCGGCCTCGTGCATTTCGGCGCACTCCTCAGCAACGGCCTTCCACTTGGCCTCTTCGTTTTTGTAGACCACGTCGGAGAGGTCGCGGCGGGCGGCGGGCCGGTTGGTGGGGATGATGGTGACTTCGAGCTTGTAGATGCGCTCGAATTCTGCCTCCTCAGTTTTTGCGGTACCCGTCATACCCGACAGCTTGGGGTAGAGCAAAAAGAAGTTCTGGTAGGTGATGCTGGCCAGGGTCTGGGTCTCGGGCTGAATTTCCACATGCTCTTTGGCCTCGATCGCCTGGTGCAGACCGTCGCTCCAGCGGCGACCGGGCATCACCCGCCCGGTAAACTCGTCCACAATGATTACTTCATCGTTGCGGACGATGTACTTGACGTCTTTGGCGAATAGCTCCTTGGCCTTGATGGCGTTGAAGATGTAGTGGGCCCAGGGGTCTTTGGGGTCGAACAGATCTTGGACGCCCAGCAGCTCTTCAGCTTTAATGAAGCCTTCGTCGGTGAGCAGCACGTTGTGGGCTTTTTCGTCGACTTCGTAGTGCTCTTCGGCGAGGAGCTCGCGGCTGATTTCGGCGGCGCGGTTGTACTTCTCGCCGGGGCGATCGACCTGGCCTGAAATGATCAGCGGCGTGCGGGCCTCATCCACCAGAATGGAATCAACTTCGTCAATGACGCAGTAGTTGAAGGGGCGCTGCACCACGTCCTCCATGGCGGTGGCCATGTTGTCGCGCAGGTAGTCAAAGCCAAACTCGCTGTTGGTGCCGTAGGTGATGTCGCAGCCGTAGTTTTTCTTGCGCTCGGCGGGCGACATGCCCTGCTGAATCAGCCCCACGCTGAGGCCCAAAAAGCGGTGAATCTGCCCCATCCACTCGGCGTCGCGGCGGGCTAGGTAGTCGTTGACGGTGACGACGTGAGCACCCTTGCCCGAGAGCGCGTTGAGGTAGGAGGGCAGGGTGGCCACCAGGGTCTTGCCTTCCCCGGTTTTCATTTCGGCGATCTGGCCGTCGTGCAGCACCATGCCGCCGATTAGCTGTACGTCGAAGTGGCGCATGCCCAGCACCCGCTTCGAGGCTTCGCGCACCACGGCAAAGGCTTCGGGCAGCAGGTCGTCAAGGGATTCGCCCTTTTCGATGCGCTGCTTAAACTCCCCAGTCTTGGCCGTTAGCGCCTCGTCGGAGAGCTGCTGAATCTCTTCCTCCAGCAGATTGATCTCGACCACATCGGGACGATATTTTTTCAGCTTGCGCGCGTTGGGGTCACCGAGGAGGTTCTTCAGCATGAATTCAGGCGATCAGCGTAGGGTACTGCATCTTAGTCAATCGTAATGGAGACCGTGCCACAAGGGGCGATGTCCACACCTGAGCCAGATCAAAACTGGATCAACAGCGCCAGGGGATAGGCTGAAAGTGCCTATCTATCCTATCACTTGGGCCTGGATGACAGGGAATGGGCGCGCACGGGCCGTTTGGGCGGAAATTGCGCTCAAATCGCCCTGGATACGCAATCTTTTTGGGGATGGCTCTTTGTTACAATTTTGGTCGCGCCTCATGGCAGTAGACCCCTCAGCCGCCGCCCTTCGTCACGTTTCCCTCGCCCCTCATCAGCGGAGCATCTTGCATCTCATGAATATGGCCCAGCAACCACCACTGTCGGCGTCCTCCCTGTCTTCTTCCCCTCGCCTGCACCGGGCTACCCTAGAGAATATGCTGCAATCCGCCGAAACTGTGACAGCGCCCTGGACAATCGAAGACAGCGAAGAGCTATACCGCATTCACAGCTGGGGTGAGCCGTATTTCTCGATCAATGCCGAGGGCCATTTAACTGTGTCGCCGAGGGGCGATCGCGGCGGGTCACTAGATCTCCTCGATTTAGTAGAAGCGATCAAGCAGCGCAATCTCAACCTGCCCCTGCTGATTCGCTTCTCGGATATTCTCGAAGATCGCATTGAGCGCATCAATGCCTGCTTTGCCAAGGCGATCGCCCGCTACAAATACAGCGGCGTGTATCGGGGCGTGTTTCCGGTCAAGTGCAACCAGCAGCGCCAGCTATTAGAGGACGTGGTGCGCTATGGTCGGCCCTACCAGTTTGGCCTAGAGGCCGGGTCTAAACCCGAGCTGCTGATTGCCTTAGCCACCCTCGACACGCCGGGGGCGCTACTGATTTGCAACGGCTACAAAGATCGCGACTACATTGAGACCGCCATGCTGGGCCAGCGCCTCGGCCAGCAGCCGATCATCGTGATCGAGCAGATGAAGGAGCTAGAGATTGCCATTGAGGCCAGCCAGCGGCTCAATATTCGCCCGGTGCTGGGGGTGCGGGCTAAGCTCAGCACCAAGGGCAGCGGTCGCTGGGGCATTTCGGCGGGCGATCGCGCCAAATTTGGCCTTACCGTCCCCGAGATTCTGGCGGTTGTAGATCGCCTGCGCGATGCCGACATGCTCGACTGCCTTCAGCTCTTGCACTTCCACATTGGCTCCCAGATTTCGGCCATCAGCGTGGTCAAAGAGGCCCTACGGGAGGCCAGCCGCATCTATGTCGAGCTGGCGGAGCTAGGGGCGGGGATGCGTTATCTGGATGTGGGCGGCGGCCTGGCGGTGGACTACGACGGTTCTAAAACCACCTTCTACGCCTCTAAAAACTACAGCACCCAAAACTACGCCAACGACGTGGTGGCTGAAGTGCAAGAGGCCTGCCGCATCAAGGGGATACCCGTACCCACCCTGGTCAGCGAGAGCGGGCGGGCGCTAGTGTCACACCAGTCTGTGCTTGTCTTTGACGTGCTGGGCAGCAGCGATGCCCCCTCCCACGAGGAGCCAGCGGTACCCGGCGACGACGATCACGTGATTTTGCGCGAACTGTACGAGATCTACCAAAACCTCACTCCCAACACCGTGCAGGAGCTGTACAACGACGCGGTGCAGTTCAAAGAAGAGGCGATCAGCCTGTTTAACTTTGGCTACCTGAGTCTGTCGGCGCGGGCGCGGGCCGAGCGGCTATTTTGGGCCTGCTGCCGCAAGGCGCTCTCAGTGGTCAGCGACGCCGACTACGTGCCCGAAGACATTGAGGAACTGCACCAGAGCCTGGCCTCGATCTACTACATCAATCTGTCGGTGTTTCAGTCGATGCCCGATACCTGGGCGATCGAGCAGTTGTTCCCAATTTTGCCCATTCACCGGCTCAACGAAGAGCCTAGCTGTCGGGGCACCTTGGCCGATCTCACCTGCGACAGCGATGGCAAAATCACCACGTTCATTGACCTGCGGGATGTGAAGCACGTGCTAGAGCTGCACCCGCTGGAGCCAGAGCAACCCTACTACCTGGGCATGTTTTTGGGCGGAGCCTACCAGGAGATCATGGGCAACCTGCACAACCTGTTTGGCGACACCAACGCCGTCCACATTCACATGACCCCCAAGGGCTACCAGGTGGAGCAGGTGGTCAAGGGCGACACCATGACCGAGGTGCTGGGCTACGTGCAGTACGACGCCGAAGACATGATTGAGAATATTCGCAGGCGATCGGAGCGGGCGCTGCAAGATAGCCAGATCACCCTAGAAGAGTCGCAGCTGCTAATTCAGCACTACGAGCGTAGCCTCAGCCAGTACACCTACCTGACCTAGCCGCAATTAATAAAGCCTGGTGCGTCACCGACTTCCGTGACGCACCAGGCTGATGGATTTCAAGCCAGACTACTGGGCAAATCTAAAGCAGTTTAAATCAACCAAATCGGCCCGATACATAGTCTTGGGTTGCCTGTTCAGCAGGGTCATTGAAAATTTGCTCCGTGTCGCCGTATTCCACCAGATACCCCACCTTGTTGCCCGACTCAGTGGCCTCAGCGTTGAAAAAGGCGGTTCGGTCAGACACCCGAGAGGCCTGCTGCATGTTGTGGGTAACGATGATGATGGTGTAGCGGCTCTCTAGTTCTTTCATCAACTCTTCGATCTGGAGAGTCGAGATCGGGTCAAGAGCCGAACAGGGCTCATCCATCAAAATGACTTCGGGCTCAATGGCGATCGTGCGGGCAATGCACAGGCGCTGCTGCTGCCCACCCGATAGCGAAAGACCGCTTTCCTTCAGCTTGTCTTTGACCTCGTCCCAGAGGGCAGCCCGCCGCAGCGAATTTTCCACCAGCTCATCCATGTCGCCCTTGTAGCCGTTGATCCGAGCGGCAAAGGCAATATTTTCGTAAATCGACTTGGTGAAGGGGTTGGGTTTTTGAAACACCATACCGATGCGGCGACGCACGTAAACCGGGTCAACGCCCTGGCCGTACAAATCGCCTCCCTGAAAGGTAACCTTACCCTCCACTTTGGCCCCAGGTATCAGGTCGTTGGTGCGGTTGAAGCAGCGCAGCAGGGTGCTCTTGCCGCAGCCCGAGGGGCCAATAAAAGCGGTCACCTCATTCTTGAAAATATCAAGATTGACATCCCGCACCGCTAGGTTTGAACCGTAGTAAACACTGACGTTCTTGGCCCGTAAAGCTGCCTCTGTGGCGACTTGGCTGACAGATTGTGAAGTCATGACGATACTCTATGCAGCAACAAACAACTGGCGCTAAAACGTTTTTTGAAAACGATTTCGTAGATAGATCGCGGTACCATTCATCATCAACAAAATGACCATCAGCACAATGATAGCCCCCGCCGCTAGGGCGTGGAACTCAGCCTGGGGCCGAGATACCCAGTTGTAGATTTGAATCGGCAGCACCGTGAACGGGCTCTGCAACCCCGCCAGCGACAGCGGTGGCAGGAAGGGAATATAGGTGAGCGCCCCAATGGTAATCAGCGGTGCGGTTTCGCCAATGGCGCGAGACAGAGCCAAAATCACCCCGGTGAGAATGCCCGGCAGCGCCAGGGGAAACACGTGGGAGCGAATCACCTGCCAGCGAGTGGCCCCGAGGGCAAAGCCCGCCTGGCGCAAACTGGCCGGAATAGACCGGAGCGATTCGCGGGTGGCAATGATGACAATGGGCAGCACCAGCAGAGCTAGCGTCAGCGCCCCCGACAGCACACTGCGCCCTTGGGTGATGGCGAACAGAACGCGCACAAAGACCTGTAGGCCCAGCAAGCCGTAGATAATTGAGGGCACCCCAGCCAGGTTAGAAATGTTGATTTCAACCGCTTTGGCAAGCAGGCTATCGGGTACAAACTCTTCAAGGAAAATACCGGCCCCCACGCCAATGGGAAAGGTAAATAGTGCCACCAGCACCATCACCCAAACCGTACCCACCAGGGCAGATATGATACCGGCGTCTTCTGGTCTTCTGGAGGGATAGCTGGTGAGAAAGCTCCAGCTGAGCGAGGGCGCACCATCAATGACAACGTCAAGGAGCAGCACCACCAGCACAAACAGAGAGAAAACGACCGCCAAGAGCGCTAGCCAGGAAAACCCTTTGTCAATGGCCTGGCGCTTGCCTAGGGCATCTAGAACCTGTTTCTGCTCAATATCCCACCCGGCATCTAAGGGGGTGGCTTGAGACGATGTAAAAGGCGTCATTCGTAGCTCTCCCGAAACTTGCGAACAAACCAGAAGCTAATGATGTTGAACACCAGGGTGAGCAAAAACAGCGTCATACCCACAGCAAAGATCGACAAAAAGGCAATGGAACCAGCGGGAGTATCGCCCAGGCTCACTTGCACGATATAGGCGGTCATGGTCATGATCGGCACGAAGGGGTTGAGACCCAGCCGGGGGTTTTGCCCAGCTGCAAGAGCCACAATCATCGTTTCGCCCACAGCCCGAGACACCGCCAAAATGACCGACGCGACAATGCCCGAAAGAGCGGCGGGCAGCACTACCCCAAAAATGGTTTCTCGCTTGGTGAGGCCCAGAGCGTAGGAGCCATCCCGAAGGGCGCGGGGCACCGCATAGATGGCATCTTCACTGAGGGAGGCAATCAGCGGTGTGATGGCAATACCCATAACAATGCCCGCACTGAGGGCGTTGAAGCCCCCCAAGCCAGGAATAAAGGTCTGGAGCAAGGGCGTGACCAGCAGCAGAGCAAAGTAGCCGTAGACCACGGTGGGCACCCCCGCCAAGATCTCTAGGGCGGGTTTGAGCCACTTGCGCAGTTTAGGGGAGGCATACTCACTGAGGTAAATAGCCGAGAGCAAGCCCAGGGGAACCGCGACGAGGATGGCAATCAGCGAGGTCAAAAAGGTGGCGCTCAGCAGCACCATAATGCCGAACTGCGGGTTTGAGAACAGGGGAGTCCACTGCCTATCGGTCAAGAAGTTCCACAGGGGAACGACTTTGAAGAACTCTACGGTCTCAAACAACAGTGAGAGAACAATACCGAAGGTAGTAGCGACAGAAATGAGGGCAAACAGGCCAAACAGCCAAATAACGGCCTGTTCAACCCGTTTGTTGAGCCCTCGGTTGGGCTGCCAGAGGTTGTTTGGGTCGGGTGGCAAAGAGTTTGTCGTCATGATACAGAACTCTAAAAAAATAAGGGGCCAGTCAACGCTGGCCCCCAGGAAGTCGATCGGCTTAAACCTCAAAAAAAGGTTCAGCCAGAGGGCTTGTAAGAGTCAGGCCTACAGCACTTCTTTGAGCCTAACGCCAACGGGAGAGCCGCCTTCAAATACGGTACCCGTGGTTTGCTCCTCAAACCGAGCTAGCACCAGTTCGCCAACATCATCGGGCAGGCTGATGTAGCCAACTTCATCCACCAAGCCCTTATTGTCGGGAGAGATGTAGAAGTCAACGAAAGCTGCGACCGCAGGATCATCAGCCACAGACTGCTTAACGTAGATGAACTCAGGCCGAGAGAGAGGCTGGTAGCTGTTATCGGCAACAGTTTCAGCGCTGGGGGCCACACAGCCTTCGCCGCCGTCGATTTCAAGAGCCTTCAGGCTATCCTGGTTTTCTAGGTAGTAGGCCAGACCAAAGAAGCCAAGGCCGTTGGGGTCGCTGCTCACACCCTGCACAATGACGTTGTCGTCTTCACTAGCAGTGTAGTCGCCACGGCTCTCGCCACCAGTACCGACCGCTTCCATAAAGAAGTCGTAGGTACCTGAGTCGGTACCTGGACCATAGAGACCGAGGGGCTGATCGGGAAAGTCAGAGCGAACTTGGTTCCAGCTGGTAATGGTGCCCTGGGCGTCGGGCTCCCATATCGTCGCGAGTTCTTCAGTGGTGATGCAGTCAACGAAATCGTTTTCGGGGTTGACTACCACCGTAAGACCATCGAGAGCAATGGGCAGCTCAATATACTCAATGCCGGCCTCAGCGCAGAGGTCGATCTCTTCCTGGGTGATGGGGCGAGACGCACCGGTAATGTCAGTTTCGCCCGCGCAAAACTTCTTGAAGCCGCCGCCGGTACCCGATACACCCACGGTGACTGCCACATCAGGGTTGACCGCACCAAATTCTTCAGCCATTGCCTCAGAGATGGGGAAAACGGTGCTGGAACCGTCTACTAAAACCGACCCAGACAGATCAGAGCCAGCCGCCATTTCGGTGTCGGCGTCAGGGGTAGCGGTTTGAGAGCCACCGCCGCAAGCTGCCAGACTCGCCATCATTGCTACCAGTGCGGAGGAATAGCCTACTCGCAGCAGTTTCTTATTCAAAACCATGATTCTTCTAACTCCAAATCCAACGCGTTAACGAACTTATTCGGCAAACTTGCAGCTACATTGACCCAGATAATTAGAACCTTTGTCAATTACTTTGAGGCTCAAACTATCAAACGCACCAATGGGCTTTATGGCAGGCAAAATGTGCGTTTACTAAGGGGTTCTGTGGACACTGTATCACCTATGGGATGCCGCAAAAGGCAGCCTTTGCCTGGGTGTAAATTGGGCTAAGCAATAGCGTTTAGGTCACCATAGATAACCTTTAGCTTTTTTAGATATGCTTAAATGCACTATCCACCAACGTGCATTTCATGCCCGGTACAATAATCGGGTATTTCCTTCAAGAGAAGGTCAAGCGAACATTAATAAAAGATTTTTTATAGATTAATTTGAGGTTAAGGAACCTTTTGAAGGTTGCCAACAGAATCCTTGAAAGGTCTGCTGGGCTTGATGGCAGGGGTTAGGCGTTATCAATGCCTTGATTGCGTCTAATTTAATGGTTTGTCGATTCAGACCCGTGAGCTGCGGGGGTAGACCTGCCCTGGGCCAGCTCGCCGGGCAACTATTCGCTAGGGAGAAGACAGCGAGGATCCCGCAGGGTAGCCTTTTCGGGATGGCGGGGAAACCAGAAGGCGGTGCGCTTGCAAAATTCCACCAGCATCAGCATGACGGGCACTTCGATCAGCACGCCCACGACGGTGGCGAGGGCCGCCCCCGAATTGAGGCCAAAGAGGGTGACTGCGGTGGCGATCGCCACTTCAAAATGGTTACTCGCCCCAATCAGCGCCGCCGGGGCGGCATCTTCGTAGGCCAACCCCAGTTTCTGCCCTGCCACGTAGGAGAGCAAAAAAATAAAGTTGGTCTGAAGAAACAAGGGCACCGCAATCAGCAAAATATGAAAAGGATTTCGTACGATCAAATCGCCCTTGAAGGCAAACAGCAGCACCAGGGTAGTGAGCAGGGCAATCACCGCCACCGGGCTGAGGTACTTGAGAAACACCTGATCAAACCAGACTCTGCCTTTGTGGCGCAAAATCCAGGTGCGCGAAACCGTTCCGGCCAGCAGGGGTAGGCCCACATAGACCAGCACCGACAGCACAATCGTCTGCCAGGGCACCGCCAGGTTGTTGGCCGCCAGCAGCCATCGTCCCAGGGGCGCATAGAGAAACAGCATGGCCAGGGAGTTGATCGCCACCATCACCAGGGTCAACCCTTGGTTGCTAAAGGATAGATACCCCCACATCAGCACCATGGCAGTGCAAGGGGCAATGCCCAGCAAAATTGTCCCGGCAATATACGAATCGGCCAGGGAAATCTCGCTGCCGCGAACCATCTCGCTGCCCGCCAGCAGGGGCCTAAACAGCCCGCCTAAAAAAAACTGGGCAAACAGCACCATGGTGAAGGGTTTGATCAACCAGTTCACCACCAGGGTGAGCAGCACGGGGCGAGGGGTTTGGGCCGCCCGCCGCGCCTGGGAAAAGTCGATCTTCACCATGATCGGGTACATCATGAAAAAGAGGCAGACGGCAATGGGAATCGACACCTGGTAAAGGCTTAGGGCGTCGAGGGCTACGGCTATCCCCGGCAACAGCCGCCCCAAAACGATGCCCGCCCCAATGCAGAGCAGCACCCAGAGGGTGAGGTAGCGCTCAAAAAAGTTAAGCTGTCCCCCGGCGCTAGGGGTGGTGGTCGATTGGCTGGTTGACATTGAGCTTTGGGCCATGGCTGTAGAGGAATTAGTATATATCAATTTTTATTGATACATGAAGACTTAGAGCATCCAAGAATGGGGCGTTGCTGATTTGGGGCATGAATTTGGGTAGGGGCAAACGATCGTTTGCCTCGCGAGAGGCGTTGAATTTTTGATGCATACCTGTGTTGAGCAACCCCAAAAATGGCCTGTATGGGTTTTGGGCATCCCTGTCCTGTTCTATGCCGTTCTCCCGGCCCGTGCCCTGAGCGTGGTGGCTTAGCGCGACTGCATTCACCAGTTTGTGGCCCCTGCTAATCTAAATTTGCTGGCGATCGCTCGGGCAGCTAGCCCGCACCGTTGTGCCTAAAACCACCGCGCCCCCCACCAGCGTTCGTAGGGTAGGCACTTCGCCCAAGAGCAAAGCCGCCAGGGCAATACCGTAAACCGGCTCCAGGGCGCTGATCACGCTGGCGGTTTGGGTGCGCAGCACGGCCAGACTCTCTATAAATAGAGTGTGGGCCAGGGCGGTACACAGCACCCCCAGCCCCAGCAGCAGTCCTACCTCTCTCGTAGTTAATGCCAAGCCCGCGATCGGAGTGACCCCTAACAGGCTGAGGCAGGCAAACAGGTTTTGGTAAAAGGCGATCGCCACCGCCGAGTAGCGCTGCCGGTAGCCCTTGTTGAGCAATTGCAGCAGCGCAAACGACAGCCCCGACAGCAGCCCCCACACCGCTCCCAGAGTTGTCGCCGACCCCAACCGGTATTCAGGAATTACCAGGGCCACGCCGAGGACGACTAGAGCGGCGATCGCACCATCTCGCCAGCGCCACGGCGTCTTAAACAGCAGCGGCTCCAGCACCGTCACAAACACCGGAAAGCTCGAAAAGGTCAGCAGCCCCACCGCCACTGTCGCCAGCTGAATACTGAGGAAAAAACTCACCCAGTGAAAGGCCAGCAGCGCTCCCAACAGCCCCATGCCCAGCCAGTCTTTGCCATTGCCCAGGCGGGCAGATCGCTGCCCCAGAACAAGTACCAACCCTAAAGCCAGGGCGGCAAACCCGGTACGACCCAGCACAATCACCGTAGCGGGCAGCGCTAAAAACTTGCCAAATAGTCCCGACAGCCCAAACAAAAATACCGAAGCATGCACCTGGAACAGGGCGGGGGTAGCACGAGCCATGGTCGAACCTGATCAACAGTGCAAGCGTAGGGGACTCGTTAGATTTTTCATATATTTTGCCGATATTGTTAGGCATAACCTTTAGGCATTAAGGCAAGGCGTTTTTATGCGAGAAAACTTTACCGCAGAAGAATGGTCAGCCCTGCTTCAGGCTCCGATGCAGGCGGTGATGGGCGTTTGCCTGGCCGATCGGGTAGACCCGATTTTGTTCTTGCAGGAGGTTAAATCTGGGGTGACTATTGTGGCTGAAGCGGGTCAGCAGAGCGACATTGTGGGCGATTTGGCCCCCGCTCTGGTCAGCGGCATGGCCGAACTCGACGCCGCCGACCCCTTAAACGGCGAGCAATTGCTGCTCAAAAAGCAGTTTGAACTGCTTGGCCTGATGCAAACCTTCAAAAGCTCTAAGGAAGGGCGCGACTATGCGATCGCCCATCTGCAAAAGGTCTCGGCCATTTTAGATGCCAAGGTGACCGGGGTGCAGGCCAGCGAACTCAAGCAGTGGCTGGTGAGCGTGGCCACCAAAGTCGCCGAAGCCCATCGAGAGGGCGGCATCTTAGGCATCGGCTCCAGCCGCATCAGCGATAAAGAGGGCGATGTGCTCAACAAAATGAACGCCGCTCTGGGGCTGGCGGGCTAGCCAGAGGCTTCCTAGGGGTTCATGGTATAGATTGCGTTAGTTCAGGTGCCCCAAAGGGTTGAAAGCCGCCTGAAGACTGTATTAGCCCAGCTTTGCCCTTGAGAAAGCGAAAAATCGTAGCAAATGCTACTCTATGACCGATAATTCCAGTTGCGAAGGCCGTAGGCAACTGGCCGACTGTTCGATAACCCCATCGTTTATTTGTGTGAGGAGAAACGCCAATGCTGATTGGATTTTTAATTAGTGTCATTGTGCTGGCCATTAGCCTGCTAATTATTTCTAAGATTCCGCCCATCGGGGTCGAAATTGATAGCCCCGTTAAGGCGCTGCTCGGCGGTGCCATCATCGGTGCGTTTAATGGCATTTGGGGCTTTTTCCCCGGTGCCCTACGCGGCTTTTTCGCCATCGTTAGCCTGGGCCTAGTGCCGCTGATTGGAGCCATTATTGTGTTTGGTCTGGCGGCCTGGCTGATCGAAGGCTTCCGGCTGCGCTACGGCATCTGGAGCGCAATTCTCGGTGCGATCGCCCTGGCCATCGTCAGCTCTATTCTCAACTTCATCCTCAGTTCCGTTGGGCTGGTTGGCGCTTAGGTTAACTAGGTTGCCCAAGCTGCGCTAAAAATGCCCTGAGTCATAGCGGCTCAGGGCATTTTGCTGGGCAAAAGATCCTTAGCCGATAGGTGTTTGCGCCCTTGAGCCGCGCCGCGTTACCCACCAGGCAAACCCGCCCCCGGTGGCAAACATCAGCAGGCTATAGATCGCTGCCGGAATTGCCAGATTTGGCTGATTGAGCAGGGTGGGGGCGCTGGCAATGGCGATCGCCAGCGTGCCGTTCTGAATACCCACTTCCACCGTAATGGCCGTGGCGCTGGGGCGATCGAGCTGGGCTACCCGCGCCACTAAATAGCCCAAAGCCATTGCCGCCAGGTTCAATGCCAGGGTTACCAGGCCCACCTGGGCAAAAAAGCCCACCACGTTCTGCCGCTGCTGCACCAGCAGGCCCGCAATAATCAGCCCCAGTAGCCCCAGGGAAAGCCACTTAACGCCGCGCTCAACCTGGGCAGCAAACTGAGGCAGAAATTGGTGCAGCGCCATGCCAATCGCCACCGGAATAATCGTAATCACCGCTATTTGAATCACCGTTTCCCCGATGGGCAGATTCAGGGTCGTGGATTCGCCCAAAAATGCCCCCATCGCCAGATTCACCACCAGGGGAATGGTAATCACCGTAATTAAGCTGCTAATCGCCGTCAGGGTAATCGACAGCGCCACATTCCCCTGCGCCAGATAGGTGATTAGGTTCGAGGTTGGCCCGCCGGGGCAGGCCGCCAAAATCATCACCCCCACAGCCAGTTCTGGGGTAAGCGGCAACACCGATGCCAGCATGAAACCCAGGATAGGCAGCATGACCAACTGCGCCAGCAGCCCCACCACCACCGCCTTCGGATACACCAGCACTCGCGTAAAATCGTCAACCCTCAGCCCCAGCCCCATGCCCAGCATGACTGCAAACAGGGCCAGGGGCAGAAATACCGCCGTTAAAAAGCTCGATTCCATAGCTCCACCCAATTTTTTCTGCGAGTAGTGTAACCATTTGGGGAACTCGCTTTAAAGCAGCCGGCGATTCTATAGCCATCGCTATAAATCAAGTTCTACGTTAAGTAATTGAACACACTGGCCATAAATCCTAGGGCAGCAAACACCAAACCAGCGCCAATTAAGTTCGTTTGCACCGTCGTCAGACGGTAGGCCGGGCGCAGCCAAAAGCTCAGAAATCCGCTGATCCGGGGCATGACCGCCCAGGTCAAAATGGATGAGGTAATTAAATTGTTGATCACCAGCGAGGTGGCCATGGGCCACGTCTGCATAATCCCCAGGGCGCTAAACACCATGCCTTGAATCATCAGCGTAGGGTAGAGGCCGAGCACCACCGCCAGCACCTGCTTCCAGGGCGGTGGCCCGAGGCTGTGCTGCTCGGCTCCGCCTGTGTGGCTCGAAAACCATCCCTCTAGCCCGGTGGTAAACGATTTGTAGCGGTAGGCCAAGAAGGTGTCGTGCCCCTGCTCAAGTAGGTCGGCGCGATCGCTCGATTTCAGCCAATAGTTGAGCTCCTGCGGCGTCCTGAAATGAACGATGGAGTACCACTTTACTACCCCATCATCACAGTCTAAGGGGGGGCAGAGATCGGCGCGGGTATAGCCCTCAAACTGTCTTGCCCCCTCCACCATCTGGTCATACCACCGCCGAAACACAGCCTCTGCCTCCGGCCCCTGGGGCACAATATATTCCACGATAAACGTGGAGTAAAAGTGATCCTCCGGGGAATTCTGAGAGTCTGGGGAATCCTGAACGCTTTCGGAAGAAGAGGTCATGACAAATCAGTAGTGGAAAAATAAGGCCCGAGCGGCGAAAAAGCCCCCCAGCAGCAAAACCCAACGCAAATTTTGCCGGATGGTTTTGAGCTCCGCCACTATTTGTTCTGCCTGGGTCTTTGTCATAGGCGTCGAGTCTACGTCTTGTTCAGGGCTGGGGACGTTATCTGAGGAGGGGAAGGCCGTTGGCGCAGTCTCTCCAACGACAGCGGGCTGCTGCTCAGGAGCCGCTGCCTGGGTAGGCTGCACATCAAACTCTGGATTGGCCATGGCTGCTTGGGTATAGATGGACTTGGTCTAAACCAGATTGGTACCCACTAACGGTACTATCCCAGACCAAGGGGCTCAAGGGCTGATGTTGGGTGGCCATGACCTAGCCCTAACATCCAGCCGTCTCCAGACAGAATCCTTAAGATTCTGAGGCAAACTGGTCTTAGGTTCTTAAAAGTACGTAACATTTAGTTAAAGATATTCTTTCTTCCCTTGGCACAAGAGACCTTAGACAAGCAGACCGAAGACCTCAGCAGCTTGCTAAAAAAGGCTGCTTTAATTGCCGTAGCTTTGGTGATGGCCGTCGTGCTGAGCGTTGTCGCCGTGCGCTACTCCCAAGCGTCTGACCCCTACATCCACCAGGTGCTATTCCTAAAAGGCAACGGCAGCCGAGGAGAGGCCATCTTTAAAATGAACTGCGCCGTGTGCCACGGGCTTGAAGCCACTGGTGAGGTCGGCCCCAAGCTAGTGGGTGTGTCTGACCACAGAACCAGAGTTGGTCTTATCAAGCAGGTCATCAGCGGCGAAACCCCGCCCATGCCCCAGTTTCAGCCTGAACCGCAGGATATGGCTGACCTACTCATCTATTTAGAGCAGCTGTAGCGATCGCCGCTACGCCCGGCAATTGTTACAGTCCTTTATGAGAATTCTGAGTGGGGATGGAGCTAGGCGCGATCCCCACTCAGAATCCCTGCCCTGGCTACTAAACCCTACAAGTCTTTGGAGTCAAGGGCTTCAGGAGTTCTACAGGATGCATCAATTCCTGTAGCCTGATCCAGTGCATTAAGTTTTCGGGGAGAATTTGTTTACAAAACTCTACGAATACAGTATTATGTAATCACTCGGGTTACGAATCTACATGATTTGGCCCGCGTACCTTGAACGATAAATACCAAGGACTAATACATCATGACTACGACTCTACAGCGGCGCGAAAGCGCCAACCTGTGGGAGCAGTTTTGCCAGTGGGTGACCAGCACCGAGAACCGCCTGTATGTGGGCTGGTTTGGCGTGTTGATGATCCCCACCCTGCTTGCTGCGACCGCCTGCTTCGTCGTCGCGTTCATCGCG
>NZ_JAYGIH010000116.1:0-32862 GCF_034932455.1 Leptolyngbya sp. CCNP1308
TTGGAGATGTCGTGAGACCCACAAGTTGGACAGGTCATCTCGATTGTCATGGAGCCTACTCCCTCAGAATCTAGGAATACGTCGGCGTTACCTTATTTCCCTCTATCCTTTACGTTAATCCACTACCCCCCAGAGGTAGTTAAGTCCGTTCGGGAATGCTATCCTTGGCCTTCAATTTGTGCGCTACTATGGGCTATCCTCGGTTGCTGCTCATCGGAATCGCCTTGGCAAAAGTTGCTGTATATCGCCAAAAATAGGGATTTTCTACGCTTAAACCCAAAGACGTGCGCCAAATTTTCCGTTAGCCCCTATATTTAGTTGGTCGTTTCGCTCGCTAAGTCTCACGAGAGCATTGTGCACAGGTCGTCCATGACAGCTTTTCCCATGCCATCCGGGTCATCGCCATCCTTTGAGAGTGCTAGCAGTAGCGCTCTGCCCGATACGCCGCCAGTGTTTGCCCTCAAGGAACTGGTGGCTCGGCTACAGCGTGAACAGTACAAAATTCAAGATCTACTCAGTTCGCTGGGGTTCGCCCTCCGCAGTCTCAACAACCTGAACCAGTTCCTTGAGCTGATTCCGATGATCGCCAGCCGGGTAACCGATGCCAGCGGCGGTGCTCTGGTGCTGTTTCGAGCCGATGGGCAGGTGCGCCTAGAGCGCTTGCACTGCCAGAGCGAAGACCAGTGCCAAAATGTGCGATCGGCTCTAGAAGCCGCTACTCGCCAGGTGACTACCAGCTTTAAAGCCGCCCCCGAGAGCAGCATGATGTCGATGGCGCGCAACGCCATGCTGGCTCTCGATCGCCAGGTTAACCGCTACCTAGGCGACGAGTTTCAGCTGTTTGGTACCGCCATCATCGTGCAAAACGTGGAGCGAGGCCGGCTCTACGTGTTTAGCCGCGACCCTGACTACGCCTGGACAGAGACTCGCCAAAAGCTGGTGCGTCTGGTGGCTGACCAGACCTCGGTAGCGATCGAAAACAACGAGCTAACGGCGGCGGTGCGCAAAAAAGAGCGCCTTGATCGCGAACTCGAAATCGGAGCCGAAATTCAGCTGCAACTGCTGCCCCGCGAGTGCCCCGCCATTAAAGGGATGGATTTGGCCGCCAAGTGCCGCACCGCTCACAAAGTAGGCGGCGACTACTACGACTTTATTCCCACCACCTTTGACCAACTGCGCCAAGCCAATTCCCAGCAGACGGCGGCGGCTCCCTGGAGCTTTGCCATTGGCGATGTTATGGGTAAAGGGGTGCCCGCTGGGCTAATCATGACCATGATGCGGGGTATGCTGCGCACGGAGGTGCTCAACGGCCACTCACCCGCCCGCATTTTGCAAGACTTAAACTTCGTCATGCACAGTGATTTAGAAAGCTCTAACCGCTTTGTGACGCTATTTTACGCCGAGTACAACCCTAAAACCCGCCGCCTGGCCTACGGTAACGCCGCCCATAACCCGCCGCTGCTGTGGCAGGCGGCCACCAACACCATCACTCGGCTCGATACCCCCGGTATGCTGCTGGGGCTGGATATGAACACCGAGTACTGCGAAGCCGAGGTGGAGCTTCAACCCGGCGACACGGTGGTGTTTTACACCGATGGCTTTACCGAGGCCGCCAACCCGCGTGGTGAGCGGTTTGAGGAAGAAAACCTGGAGCGGGCGCTTCAGTGGGCCTGCCGCAACTGCACCTCAGCCGAGGCGATTTTAGACTACACCTTTGACCTGCTCGATCGCTTCATTGGGGGCGATCGCAGCAACGATGACGACATGACCCTGGTGGTGATGCGGGTGAAGCCAGAACTTCAGCTCAACCTATTTGATAGCTAGCGCGGTGCCAAATTTTCGGTCCAAAATCTTGAGCTGGCGGCGCTAGACTTGAGATATCTAGCCTCAGTTTGGTGATGTCGCTGTCGCCAAAGGTGGGGTAGCCCTTTGTTGCGATCGCGCTATGTCTACATCACCCCATTGGTCATCGGTTAGCCGAGGCGTTGCCCTAGCTGGTGCCGGTCTACTAACTCTAGGGTCTACCTGGGGATTTTTAGCCCCAGATCCAGCCCCGGCGATTCAGTATTCTGACGGCACCGTAGGCTTTTCCTACCCGCCGCGCCTGACCGAAAGCTACGCCACCCGCAATTCGGTCAGCGAAGGCAACGTCACCTACTACCTCACCTTTGATTTTCCTGAGGCGGCGGTTGAGCCTCTAGATCGGGTGGTGATTCGCCTGAATGAAGGCTATGACCCGATCTTTCGCTATCGGCTAGAGGCCACCGAAGCCTTTGCCAATACCCCCGAGGGTCGGGTACGTTTGCCCCTCGGCGAACCCACCCAAGACCAGGACGCCCGCGAATTGACGATTTCCTTTGACCCACCCGCTGAGCCTGGGGTCCCGATTACCTTGGCCCTGCGACCCGTGCGGAATCCTCGCTTTAGCGGAGTTTACCTGTTTGGGGCAACGGCTTACCCGGTGGGCGAAACAGTAGAATCTACGTTTTTGGGCTACGCCCGGCTGACATTCTATGACAGGAACCGCGATCGCTGGCCCTAGCCCAACCTCCCATCGTTAAGGTTTGCCCCCCATGGCTAGCCCATCGCCAGAGTCTGCACGATTTTTTGTGGCCCTACTGCCGCCCCAGCCCGTCCAGGATGCCATTACCGCCATCAAGCAAGAAATTGGGCGGCGCTTTGGCAGCAGGGCCGCGCTCAAATCACCGCCTCACATCACCCTACAGCCGCCCTTCGAGTGGCCTTTAGATCGGCTAGATGAGCTACAGCACCACCTGGATAGGTTTGCCTGTCAGCAACGGCCTATTCCGGTTGTGCTCGAGGGGTTTAATGCGTTCCCGCCCCGAGTGGTTTATGTCGATGTGCACCAGACGGCAGCGGTGATGGCCGTTCAACCCGCCTTAATCGCCTATCTAGAAACTCACTGTGGTCTGCGGGAGGGCTACCGAGACCCCGGCTCCAAACGCCGCGCCCCTTGGCCCTTTACGCCCCATGTCACCGTGGGCTTTCGTGACCTCACGCCCCCTGCCTTTTACCAGGCCTGGGCTGAGTTTGAGCACCGCCCCTTCTCGGCAGATTTTGAAGTGCCCACCCTCACCTTGCTACGCCACGATGGTCAAGTCTGGCAAATTTTTTCTGAGCTACCGCTGGGTGCTCTAAAGGCTTGATTTACCAGGCATTTAGGATTGTGTAGAAGCTTATACAGAATGAAGATTCCCTTGACATTAGCCAAAACCGTAGCTTACTATACAGAAGTAATCAGAAATTCGTTCATCTCGCCTTTTCGATACCGACTAGAGCGAGACGGAAGTAGGGGTTAATAGCCCCCGAAGGAACGCGCCCCAATGTTCTGATCAAACCCTTGATCTTTTGGAGGCGACCCCATGAAACTCACCTATCGCGGCGTAAGCTACGACTACACCCCCCCCGTTGTGGAATCCAACCTAACCGATGAGGCTGGCAAGTTCCGCGGCGTAGATATTCGATTCCGCACCGTTAAGAAAGCGGCTGTTCAACAGCCCACCCTAGACTTGGTCTATCGCGGTGTGGCCTACCAGACCGGCACCCCGGCGGTAGCCACTGCGGTTGAAGCTGCACCTGTGACTACGACATCGACCGTCCCTGCGATCGCATCCCCCGCAGTGGCTATTGCTTTTAGCACCGAAGACAGAGCCCGCATGAGCATGATGAACCGTCATCGCTCCGTGAAGCAGCGTCAGCAATCGATGCTGGGCCGTCTGGCCACCGAAGCCGGTCTGCCCGAAGGTGCCGCCCACTACTGGAACCACATCCAGGGTAAGGTACACCCCAGCTTCTGGGCTACCTACAGCCGCAGCGGTGCCTCCGCCAGCTAAGCGCTGACCTGTTGAACGAACAGCCCCTGCCAGACGTCACTGGCAGGGGCTGTTTTGTTTGCCACCGCCGCAGAGAACTGTTCTCTGGAACAATCTGCCCCTCGGTGCATTTCACGGCGGCACTCTAAACAAGTTTGGCATCCCAGCGCAGGCGCTGGGCAGGGTGGATTGCCAGCCAGAATTGGGAAAAATAGGTCTACCCCCGCTGGTTTAGCGGTAGTGATACAGAAACAAGGTTGCCCCAGCCCTAGATTAGTGGTTAAACCCTGAGATGACGTTCGTACTTAGGCCTGTTTGCTTGCCCTGCGCTTTCTAAACCCTTGGTGTGGTGAAACCTGCACGCATAGGGGGCTCCAGTTTCCCTGTTGTTTTGCGTCCCACGGTTTACTGTGTCTCTAACTTCCAATGGGTTACCTATCAACCTGAGTTCCTCGCTTCAGCCCGGCCTAGGGGACAGTAGAGGGGTTTTAGCCTCTCAAGGTCATAACCTCTTCAACATGGCCTTAGATGCCATGCTGATTGCCAACGACCAGGGCCAGTATGTTGAGGCCAATCCTGCCGCCTGCAAGTTGCTGAACTGCGTGCGAGACCAGATCATTGGCCGCACTATTGCCGATTTTTGTGTTCTGCCCCCTGGCGCAAACCTGGCTCAGCAGTGGCAGATATTTTTGGCACAGGGCCAGATGCAGGGAGAAGTTGTTCTGAGGGTGGGCAATGGGGAAGAACGCACTGTAGAGTACTCTGCTACGGCCAATATCTCTCCCCATCTTCACCTGTCTATTTTGCGGGATATCACCGAGCGCAAACAGACTGAGGCGATGAGGGAGCATCTCAATCAGGCGCTGGCTCAGCAGGTTAAAGAACGCACTGAGGAGTTGCGGGGTGTTCAGACCCAACTCGACCATGAGCACTCTCTGCTCGACGGCATTCTCAGCAATATCGACGGCGTGGTTTGGTCCCTCGATTTGCAAACGATGGCGACTCGCTACGTCAATTCTGCGGTAGAAACCCTCTATGGCTATGCTAAGCAGGACTTTCTGGATGCCCCTGGTCTGTGGCGCAGTCTAATTCATCCTGCCGACCAGCCCAAAATTGAGCAGTTTTGGGGGCAACTCCGCGATCGCGAACGGTTTGATCTGGAGTACCGCATCACTCGATCGGACGGAGCGGTGCGCTGGGTGCGCGATCGCTCTCGGGTATTGTATGACTCAGTGGGCAACCCGGTCCGTCTAGACAGAGTTACCACCGACATCACCGAACAAAAGCAGCTCGAGGAAGCCCTGCGCCTGAGTGAAAGTCGGCTGCGGGCCATTTTTCAGCAGGCGGCTCTGGGTATCAACCAGGCCGCTCTAGATGGTCATTTTTTACAGGCCAACCAGGCCTACTGCAATTTATTGGGCTACAGCGAAGCTGAACTTTTGCAGCTTCGCTACCAGGACATTGCCCATCCCGACGAGGTGCAGGAGACGGAGGCGGCCCTGGCCAGTCTCCTGACGGGGGAAGTCTCCTCGGCCACACTAGAAAAACGCTACTTTCACAAAGATGGCAGCGTCCGGTGGACAAACCTGGTGCTGTCTATTCTCCGCGATGGCGATGGACAGCCCATTTCAGACATTGCGATTGTTCAGGACATTAGCGATCGTAAACGCGCCGAAGCCGAACGCAAACAGATAGAGCAAGCTCTGGAAGAGGAGCGCAGCCTGTTTGTAGGCGGCCCCACGGTGGTAATTCGCTGGGGGCCGACCGATGACTGGCCGGTAGAGTATGTCTCCCCCAATGTCGAGGCCCAGCTCGGGTACGACCCGAGCGACCTGGTGACGGGTCGGGTGTCCTTTGCCTCGCTTATCCACCCCGACGATCTTGACTTGATGCAGTCAGAGGTGGCTGTCGCCATAGCCGCCCAAGCACCCTGCCATGCCACCGAGTATCAACTGCGCCACGCCACGGGCGACTATCGATGGATAGCGGAGTTCACGCGTATTATCTACACCTCCGATGGCACGGTGGCCAAGTTTTTGGGTTATATCCAAGATATTACCGAGCGGAAGCAGACCGAGCTGGCCCTGCAGCACAGTGAAGCTACCAAGCGGGCCATGCTGGAGGCTATTCCCGATCTGCTGATGCGTATTGACGGCCAGGGGCTGCGCTATGACTTTATCTCAGGCGGCGAAATCACCCTCTACGGCAATATCGACCGGCATCGGCCCCAGTCGATCTACGAGATGCTGCCCGAGGCTCTGGCCAACCAGCGGCTGCACTTTATCCGCCAGGCTCTGGCGACCGGAGAGCGCCAGATTTATGAGTACAGCATCACCGTTGCTGGTCAGCGCTACTACGAGGAAGCGCGGATTGTACCCCTAGATGACGATGATGCCCTGGTCATGGTGCGGGATGTGACCGATCGGGCGACCGCCGAACTGGCGCTGCGGGAGAGCCAGCAGCGTTTTCAGGCGATCTTCGACCAGATGTATCAGTTTATTGGCCTGCTGACGCCAGAGGGCATTCTGCTGGAGGCCAACCAGACCGCGCTGGCCTTTGGCGGGTTTGAGCGAGAAGACGTGGTGGGTCGCTCTTTTTGGGAAGCGGGCTGGTGGACGCTTTCCCCTGAGACCCAGGCCCAGCTCAGGCAGGCGATCGCAGCGGCGGGACAGGGCAAATTTGTGCGCTATGAGGTGACAGTGCAGGGGGCGAACCAGCAGGAGATGACCATCGACTTTTCGCTGCGGCCGGTTTTAGACGACCAGGGTCAGGTGGTGCTGCTGATTCCGGAGGGGCGCGACATCACCCAGCGCAAACGCATGGAAGAAGAGCTGCAGCGCACCAAAGTCTTTTTGGAGCAGACCAGCGCCATCGCCCGCGTGGGCGGCTGGGAAGTTGATCTACAGCAGGAAATGGTTTACTGGACGCCAACTACGCAGGAGATCCATGAAGTAGAGGCCGATTTTAGGCCAACCCTGGCGATGGCCCTCGACTTTTATCTGGCGGGAATGAATCGCCAGCGCATCACCACCGCCGTAGAACAATGCCGCCAAACGGGGCAGCCGTGGGATGAAAAGCTGCAAATAGTGACCGCTAAGGGCAATCTGCGCTGGGTGCGATCGCTAGGGCAAGCCGAGTTCGTCGCCGGAAACTGCGTGCGCCTCTTCGGCGCGTTTCAAGATATCGATGCCCAGATGCGGGTAGAAATGCAGCTGCAAGAGCTGACGCAGCAGCTTCAGCAGGCAAACGGAGAACTCAATCGGATTGCCACGACCGATGCCCTTACCCAGGTGGCCAATCGTCGCCACTTCGATCAGGTGTTCACCCAGGAGTGGGTGCGGGCCGAGCGCGCCACTACCTCCCTAGCCCTGATTATGTGTGATGTGGACTATTTCAAACCCTACAACGACCACTATGGGCACCCGGCCGGCGATCGGTGTTTACAGCAAGTGGCCCAACTGCTGAGGGCTCACATTCAGCGCCCTGGGGATGTGCTGGCCCGCTATGGGGGCGAAGAATTTGTGGTGCTGCTGCCCCAAACCACGCTGGCGGGGGCGATGGCGGTGGCCGCCAGAATTCAGCACCAGTTTACCCAGGCCCGGCTACCCCACGGGTTTTCATCGGTGGCCGACCACATCACCTTGAGCTTTGGCGTGGCCTGCTGTGTGCCCCGCCCAGAGACCTTGCCCAGTGGGCTACTGACCGCTGCCGATGCCGCCCTGTACCAAGCCAAACTGGCGGGCCGCAATCGCTACTGCATTAGCCCTAGCGATCGGGTCGGATAGGCTATTCAATGCCGTGGCTTTTGCCAATCACCCAGCTGCGGCGGAAGAAGCGGGCCAGGCTGCTTTCGCTCAAGGTTAGGCAGATTGGTCGGCCATGGGGGCAGGTACGCGGATTGCGGGTCTGCTGCCAGTCGTCGAGCAGGGTTTGCAGGGTGGCAAGATCAATCGGGGTGCCGTTGCGAAGGGCAGTGCGGCAGGCGATCGCCACCTGAGCCGTATCTAGATCGCCACCCAGGCTGAGTTCTAGGATTGCATCGGGCAGGTCAGGGCGATCGCGCAACGGTTCTGGCGCTGCGCGAATGGCCCAGCGATTTGGCCCAAACTCTTCGGCAGCCAATCCTAGCCGCTCAAGCTGCTCAAGCTGGTTCTCCCTGAGCCCCTCCAGCACAACGGGGGTGGTTAATGGCACTAGCTGCCACTGGGCTTGCAGGCGTTCGTAGAGGACGCGCTCGTGGGCGATGTGTTGTTCGATCAGGCACAGGCCGTCGGGCTGTTCGGCCAAAATGTAACGGTTGTGGACTTGCGCGATCGCCCGCAACCTCCCTGGGCGATCGCGGTAGGGCAACTCATCGGACAAGTTGGCATCGCCGTAGGCACTGCTCGGTTCCGCTGTTTTGAGCAGTTGGGTGACGCGCTGCTGCTGGCTGGCATCGGGCAGGTCAGCCGCGTGCCGTCCGAGCAGAGCCTCAAAATAACTCTGGCAAAGGGCCGTCCATTGGTCGAGGCGGTGTAGGTAGAGGGTCGATTTGTCGGGGCGGCGATTCCAGTCGATGGCGCTGGGGGGAACGGTGAGGTGCACAAACGCCAGGGGATAGCGGTGGCGGGGCAGGGTATGGCGAAAGGCATTCACAACAGCCTGCTCTAGCTCGGGAACCGTTACAATTCGCCCATTGACCGCGACCTTAACCCAGTCGGGCCGGGGGCGGTGGCAGCGATCGGGCAGACCAATCAGACCGTAGATCCCTGCTTTTAGAGGAAGATTCTCTAAGGAATTGTCTTCCCCCACGGCCCAGGGGGCGGCCTGCCAGCCGTCTTGTAAATCGCTCTCGCTGACGGCCCGCAGCAGTTGAGGAACGATACCCCGAGTGGTGGGGCTGGGGGTGATGGCTAGCCAGGGGCGATCGCCAACCTGCACCGCCCAAGTCACCGTCGGATGGGCCAGAGCACAGTGGTGAATAACGCGCTGCACCTGGCTGAGCTGACGGGGTAGGGTCGGCAGTCGTTCCCGGCGAGCGGGCCAGTCCCCAAAGAGATCGGTCACAGTGACCACTGTGCCGGGAGCCAGAGCGGTTGGGGTTGTAGCCAGAGGTTCCCCCTGGGCCGAGTAGGTGACGCGCCAGCCCGACTCGGCCCAGGGGGGGCGACTGCAAATTTCTAACTGGGCGACCTGGGCCAGGCTGTGCAAGGCCTCGCCGCGAAACCCCAAACTATTCACCTGCCAGAGGTCAGCCTGGGTGCGAATTTTGCTGGTGCTGTGGGGGATAGCGGCTCGGTGCAGGTTTTCTAACGCCATAGCAGTGCCGTTGTCGGCCACCTGCACCCGGCCCTGATCGGGCCAGAGGGCGAGGGTAATGTGGGTCGCCTGGGCATCGAGAGCGTTCTCAATTAGCTCGCGCACGACCGCCGCCAAGGAGTCAACTACCTCCCCAGCCGCGATGCTGTGAATGACATCTCTCGGCAGCGAGTAAATGCTGCTGGAAACAGAATTAGAGACGCTGTCAGTCGTGATGGGTAGAGAACTCCGAAGCACTAGCTTTATGCTACTGCGCGACTACGGCACTGGAACAAAGGATCTAGTTTCTCAGGATGGTCACGGGCAACCAGCCTTGCCCATTACACATTCAGAGAAAGCTCCTTTTTGGAGATTTTCCCGATCCAAGGGAATGAATTAATTTTTTCAATTGATATGAGTAGGTTAGAGGGTAACTTTGTCTACCAATTTCAATAAAAGTTTGCGCACCCTATTAAGGTTTGTTACATTGCAGAGGAACGCCTTCGCCCAGGATCCTCCTCACCATGAAACGCTTTTTTGGCTTGTTGCCTAAGCCTTCGCCTCTGCAGCCCGAGTCTCGTGTCTACGACCTCAAGGAGCGGCTAGACTGGGGCGAACCGGCGCTAACCATCATTGACGTGCGCGATCGCGCCGATTTTAACGAGAGCCACATTACTGGCGCAATCTCTATGCCCGCCGACTCGCTGCTCACCACAGCCGCCAACTGCTTTGAAGTCACCCGCGATCTCTATATCTACAGCAACACCGACGACGAAGCCGCCGCTGTGGCCGAGCAGCTACGGGGCGCAGGCTTCGCCAAGGTTGCCATTGTGCGCGGCGGTGTGCCCGCTTGGAAAGCGGCGGGCTTTCCGGTGGAAATGGTGACTGCGGCAGCGACTAAACTCGCCTAAACTGGCGAGGTTGACTTAGGGCGGCGGCATGAATCAGGCTAGGGCGGTAGATTCACGCAGCGGCTGGTTAGCCCAGCCGTCGCAGAGGGCGGTGACCTACAGTCGAGCCTACACGCTGGTGCCCACCTACGAATGCTTTAACCGCTGCACCTACTGCAACTTTCGGGTTGACCCCGGTCAATCCCCCTGGCTGAGTTTAGAGGATGTGGCCCAGCAACTGCCAACCCTGCGCCGTCAAGGGGTGTGCGAGGTGCTGGTGCTTAGCGGTGAGGTGGCCCCCAACAGTCCTCGCCGTAGCGACTGGTTGCGCCACATCTACCAAATTTGCGCGTTGGCCCTGGAGGTCGGCCTGTTGCCCCACACCAATGCAGGCCCCCTCAGCCGTGATGAGATGGTGCAACTTCAGCGGGTCAACGTGTCGATGGGCCTCATGGTCGAGCAGGTGACGCCGAAGTTGCTCGATACCGTTCATCGCCATGCCCCCAGCAAGCGCCCCGAGCTGCGGCTGCAACAACTGGCCTGGGCTGGGGAACTGGGGATTCCCTTCACCACAGGGCTGCTGCTGGGGCTGGGGGAGAGTGAGTCTGATTGGGTAGATTCGCTGCGAGCGATCGCCACTATTCAAACCCGCTATGGCCACATTCAAGAGGTCATTTTGCAACCCCACAGCCCTGGCCAGCAGCAGCTTCAGCCCGGTACAGCTCTCGATGAAGCAGCTTTGGTAAGAGCCGTGCGTCTGGCGAGGGAATACCTGCCCGCAGAAGTCAACCTTCAGATTCCACCCAACTTGGTGAATCATCGAGGACTGCTGGATTGCTTGACCGCAGGCGCAAGGGATCTGGGTGGCATTAGCCCGGTGGATGAGGTGAACCCTGACTACAACCACCCCACACCAGAGTCGTTGAAGGATGCGATCGCCTCCTCCGGCTGGCAGCTCCAGCCCCGCCTCCCCATCTATCCCCAGTACGATAGCTGGCTGCCTGAACCCATGAGATCCCTAGTGCAAACCTGGCGCACTTCGCTCAGCGATTCCTCACTCCCTCACTCCCTCACCCCCTCGCCCCCAACAAGGTAAAATCCTCACAGGTTCGACTGAGGTTTCCCCATGGCTGCTCCCCAAACCTGCCCTGTGTGCGGCGTCAAAATTTTGGTGGGGGTTGTGGGGGGAGATCGCGTCCTCTTCTCCGCTGGCCCACCGGGCAACCGGGCCAGGCTCTACGCACGGGTCTGCCGCTACGTCGATAAGGCTGGCTGCATCAACAAAAACGGCGGCAGCCAAACGCCAAACCCCAACGATTACTACAAGCCCGATGCGCCCCGATAGAGCTGCGATCGGTTGTGTATGGCGATAGATCGAACCTGGTGGGCAGTGCCCACCATTAATCTTCGGGCTTAGCCAACTGCGCCTTTGCCTTTTGCCACAGTGCTTCTAGTTCGGCGATCGCATAGTCTCCCAAGGGCTTCTCTGCCACCGACTCCACCAGCTCAAAGCGCTGGATGAATCGACGGTTGGTGCTCTGCAACGCCTCGGCAGGGTCGAGGTCGTACCAGCGGGCCAGATTCACCAGGGTAAACAACAGGTCGCCCAGCTCCGCCTGCTGGTTTGCCTTGGGTTCACTGGCCAGAGCGGCACGAAACTCGTCCAGTTCTTCGTGAAATTTATCCCAGACGCCATTAACGTCTTCCCACTCGAACCCGGCCTTGGCGGCTTTGACGGAGATTTTACTGGCGGCCATCAGCGGCGGCAGGGTGCGGCTGTACTTGACTAGCTTGGGGGTGAGCTTATCGGGCTCGTGGGCAATGCCCTTTTCTGCGGCCTTGATGCGATCCCAGTTTTGGCTGACTTCTTCGGGGGTTTCGCCTGAAGCATCGCCAAAAATGTGGGGATGGCGGCGCACCAGCTTGTCGCCAATGCCCGTGGCGACGGTGCCCAGGTCAAAGTCGCCGTTGTCGCTGGCCACCTGCGCCTGGAGCACCACCTGAAGCAGCAGGTCGCCGAGTTCTTCTGCGATCGCCCCCTTCTCCCCCACCTGAATGGCATCGACTACCTCGTAAGCTTCTTCAATCACGTAGGGAATCAGGCTGGTGGGGGTTTGGGCCAAATCCCACGGGCAGCCGGTTTCAGGATGGCGCAGTTGGGCGATCACATCGATCAGTCGTTCTATGGCGGCGAGGATGGCGGCGCGAGGGGTAGCAGATATGCCCTGGGGATTGCCAGACGAAGAGGACGCAGAAACCATAGCAAAACCGCGTTGACGACAACCCCCATAGCATGGCAGCAAATTGCAGCGGCGGGTATATCAGCTACTACTTCTGCGCTCCTACTCTCTTGCGTATGCCCACAGTCTTAAATGAATGTTGCAGTGGGTTGAAGCGAGTTTTGGCGCAACAGTCGTGATGCAGCGCGTGACTGACTGATGTGCTGTCATGACAGAAGCATTGTGCCTTAAGCAGATCAGAGTGTAACGAACGACTATTCGAAGTTGCTCTATGACAGAAGCATTGCGTATTGAATGAGTAAGGGTGCAGCGGGCGACTGCTCGAAGTTGCTCTATGACAGAAGCATTGTGTATTGACGACTTAAACAGTTGCGCGATCGCAGCAGCATTGTCACACCGCGTTCTAACGAATTGCCGCCTCACAATCAAATGTTGAGCGATGGTCAAAGACCGGCAGGCCAACGCACTAAAGCACTGCGGCCTCGCGATAGGAAGTTGGGCGATCGCACTAAAGCGTTGCTGGTTCACACTAAAGGATGCAGCCCTGACACCAAAACGATGTGGTGCTGCAATAGCCGATTCTGGGACAGATCGCTGTGCGAATCACGCCAGAGCAGGGGGAGGTGTTTAGTCTGCTGAGGCGCGACAGACCGTTGCTTTAGCATTGCCAGATCATCAAGTGGGTGTAAGGCAGCGGGTGGGTGTTGAGCGCCACAAGACTATGCTCACCCTGGTACCCACCTCTAAAGATTGAGCTGGGCGCGAATTTGATTTGCTGCCTGGCAGAAGGGCTCAAAACCAATTTCTCGACCAATAGCCGCCGCTTCATCAAGAGACTGCAAAATACCTTGTGGGTCCTCAAGCTGAATTTGGGCTTGGATCATGAACTGAAGCAAGGTGCGGCCCTGGCTGTAGCGATCACCAATGGTCACAAAAGTCTCCTGTGCTCGCAAAAAATAGCTCATGGCCTGTTGCGGCTCTGTCTGCAAACTCCCCGCACCCAGCAACGTATTGGCTTCACCGAGCCGATCGCCCACCTCGCGAAAAATCGTCAACGCCTGCTCGTAGTTCGCCAGCGCCTTACTACGTTGATCAAGAAATTGCAGCACATCCCCCTGCGCTTGCAGCGTGTCGGCTTCGCCAAGCCGAGCGCCCACCTCGCGAAAAATCGTCAACGCCTGCTCGTAGTTCGCTAGCGCCTCAAGGCTTTGTTTGAGAAATTGCAGCACATCCCCCTGTACTTTTAGCGTGTTAGCTTCGCCGAGCCGATCGCCCACCTCGCGAAAAATTGTTAACGCCTGCTCCAAGATCTCTAAAGCTTGCTCATAGGTCTCGGTAAACTGGAGGGTTTGGCCTAGGCCCATTAAGGCTCGAGCTTCCAGGTTGCGCTGCTGGCTGGCTTGTGCCAAAGATAGGGCTTGTCTGAAAAACTGGTTGGCAACCCTAAACTCAGCCAGACTCCCATACGCCTTTGCCAGTTCTAGCAAAATCGTAAGGCGAATTTCTGCATTGGCAATTATATGGTCGCTCTCGGTGGGAGCATATTCTTCTAGCAGGCGATGGAGTTGGTCAATGCGGCTTTGTTTGACCGGTCTTAAGTCACTGGCAGAGAGGCGATTCGATGGTAAGACCGTTCTCTGTACGATATCGACACTTTCGCGGAGTGACCGAAATTCAAACACCGCTGAGGCCCAGGCCCAAAAGTCTCTAGCGGTACGGGCTAGGCGTTTAAGCGCATACTTAGGCAGGATGAAGACAATCGGATGGGGAATGCGACGGGCCAGGGCATCTCTGATGAAGTTGAGGTCTTCTAGAAAGGCCACATCATCCTCTGCGATGCCAATCGAGGTTTCGAGGCCTCTTAAAACAATCACTGATTTTGCGTTAGCCTCTGGCGGCAGATTGGCTAGTTCTGCCATTAGCCTGGGCAGAAGCGACAAAAGACGCTCCTGAGAAAAGTCCAGCACCACCCACTGTACGCCTTGACATTCAGGGCGTTGCTGCAACGACTGAATCAGAAGATCTCCGTCAGCGGTAAAATTGACCTCGGCAAAGGCGATGGCAAAGCCCTCTGTCAGATCGCAAAACGTGGCCAACCCGCGAAAAGATTCCAGGTTCAGTCCCAAAAACTCAGGTAGGTCTGAATCAGGCTTGGAGGTCAGCCAGGGCTTGTCTAAAGAGGTCACTGCGCCGCACTACCGGATGAGGGTACACCCAACGATTATCCCCGTTATATTCCAGAACCGCTGTGCTAAAGAGCAATTCCTTACCCACTTCATCGTCGGTGATCTCTTTGTTCTGAGCAACTCTAGCCAGTTCGGGATAGTGGGTACGGGGGGTCGATCGCTCAAAACGAAACTGAAGCTGTTTGGCGGCGTAGGTCACATCATCCGCCTGGATTTTCGTTTGCCCCAAGCCTAGTGCGTGAATACTAGCATCTCGCGTCATCTGCATCATGTGGCGCACGTGGCCACCACTGGCCTTAGCCATCTCTAGCAACACCTCATGGGTTTCAAAGACAGCACTGGCATCGACCCGCTTTTCGATCATGCTGGCAATGGCATTAAGACCGTCTAGGTTGTACTCCAACTTCAGGTTATCGCGATCGTATTGATACACATTCACCATCGGCACAATGTGGGGATTGCCAAAGGCAGTGCTAATACCCCGCTGAGTATAAAGAGTAAAAATTGGCACCGTATAGAGGATCATGCAGTGCAACTCTTGCATCTGTAGCGCGTAGTCAAAAAATAAGCGAGTAGCGACGTTGGGCGGGCATTTGTCTAAACCATCCAGAATCAGTAGGATCCCTTTTTTCTCGGGAAATTTAGCTCGCAGTTTCTTGCTACCATCTGCCAGTAGTAGGTTAATGTCTGCTTTGAGACGAGAAACCTCCGGTGTCAACACCTGACGAATGCGGCGCTTATCGGTGACAGAGCCCTGAATCTGGGCCATTAGCTTCACCAAGAATTTAGCCAGAAAAGGAGCATCGGCTCCCAGGGTGGCTTCGGCAGCTACATTCACCGACCGAGCTACCGTTTCCTCGGTTTCTTCGGTAATTTCCTTAAACCAGTCTTCAAAACTTTTGAGCAAATCTGAATCGAACTGAATATTCAGCTTGCGGAGTTCAAACTCAACTTGCTTAATAATGATCAGATAGAGATCGGTGTACTCGATGTCTTGGATATCGGCTTCTTCATCCACCTGCACTTCAACGACTAAAAAGCTATCTTGTTGGTGTTGAGCGATCCGAGCCAATTCTGAGCTTTTCCCACAGCCAATATGCCCAGTGAACAAGATAGTGCCAAATTCCCCCGGTTCAGTTACCACTAGCCTGCCGTTGACATCGCTAATAGCGTTCTGGCGAGATTCAAAGGGGATGTAGTAACGGTCAATATTTTCCAAGGAAAGGGGGCGCACATCACAAACTCGATAGGCTTCGCGCAGGGTCTTGGCGAGGAGGTAATTCGAGGTTGCCATACTTGACCGTCCAATCGTTGTCTAAGCTCTCCAATCATACCGAAAGTGTTATGGCGAAACCGGTTGCCTCATATATCAGGATTTCTATGGTGCCAACGCTCTAGGGTTGACACCACCTCCCCAAACACTCCTGCGTCTCCTCAACCTGGGTGGTAGGAGCACCATCGTGGGCAGTCCAAGCAGTGCCCTTGCCTGTGGAATACTAGATACAGTCACTGCCAAACTGTGATGGACTTCCCATCTCCAAGCCCTTACCTAGACAGATTGGAGATTCCTATGCTCCCAGCGGCGATCGCCCCTCCCAACAAAGCAGCCCCTCTCCTATTTGAAGATCTCACCTGGCGAGAGTTCAAAGCGATTGAGCAACTGTTAGACCGTCCCGGCTATCGGCTCTCATTCTTAGATAGCGTTTTGGAGATTCGACGCAGGCCAGGGGAACCCCACGAAACTGTCAAAAAGCGCATTGCCGCCCTGCTAGAGCTTTACTTGCTCATGGCTGGGTTTGACTTCACCCCCACTGGCTCCATGACCCTAGAAAGTGAAGGCGGGGCCGTCAAACGTGAGGCCGATGAGTCTTACAAACTTGCCCCCGGTCGCGATCGCCCCGATCTAGCGATCGAAGTGGTGTTTTCTACCGGGGGCATCAACAAGCTAGAAGCCTATAGGCGATTAAAGATCAAAGAAATCTGGTTGTGGGAAGACGGCGTCTTAGAGGTCTATCATCTGCGGGGCACGAACGATGCCCTGAGCTATGAAAAAATTGCCACCAGCGAAGAGGTGAGCGGGATTGATCTGACGCTGCTGCTGCGCTGCATCAATATGGCAAACCACGTTGAGGCGGTGAAGACGTTTCAGCGATCGCTGCTGCAATAAGCTAGGCTTTTTTTGAGGGTAAGGCACTGGTATACCCATACTGTTTTAGAGTTGAGGTAGCCCAATGGTCAGGGTAACAATTGATGAAATGCAGCACGATCCATTGAAGTACCTGCACCAGGTCGAAGCTGGGGAGACAGTGGTGATTGTGCGCTCTGACCAAGCCATTGCCGAACTTAGACCCATTGCACCTCAACAGCAATTGCGGCCCTTTGGTCTGTGTGCGGGAGAATTCACCGTTCCAGACGACTTTGACGCCCCTTTGCCAGAAGACATTCTCAGCGCGTTCGAAGGCAAATGAGAATTTTGCTGGATACGCATATTTTTCTGTGGTTTATCTCCCGCGATGCTCGATTGGCTGTAGACCTCCGAGAGGCAATCCGGGCTTCCAACAACGAGGTTTACTGAAGCGCAGTTTCAGTGTGGGAGGCAATGGTTAAATACCAGCTAGGCAAACTGCCTTTGCCCGAAAATCCTGGAACGTATTTACCCAAATAGCGTGAGTTGCACCAGATAGCCAGCCTCGCTCTGGATAGCCAGCCTCGCTCTGGATGAAAACAGCGTAGTTCAGCTAGCCAATTTACCCTTGCTACACCGTGATCCCTTTGACAGAATGCTTATTTGCCAAGCATTAGAGAGTGGGTTAACGATCGCAACCGTAGATCCAGTCATTCGGGCTTACTCGGTTAGCGTCATGTAGCGTATGACTTGGCTGCTAGCTGGCCAGATGTCATCAGATCTTGCTAAATCGCCGTAGTGCAGGGCGGGCAACTCCATATAAGATAGCCATGGCCAGAGCGTTACCGTTCTATCTAGAACCCCAGGCTTTGGCCCAGCTAGTCGTCAGCGCAGGACGGCTATATAAACGAATCGTCTAACGAAAGTAGGGAATTGCCCATGGGTCGCGCAGAGAAAGTTGTTCTAGCCTATTCCGGTGGCGTCGATACCACCGTCTGTATTCCCTACCTAATGCAAGAGTGGGGCGTTAAAGAAGTGATTACCCTGGCGGCAGACCTGGGCCAGGGCGACGAGCTAGAGCCCATTCGCCTCAAGGCGCTAAATGCCGGGGTGAAAGAATCTCTGGTGGCCGACCTGACCGAAGAGTTTATTACCGACTACGCCTTCCCCGCCATCCAGGCCAACGCCCTGTACGAAAATCGCTACCCGCTTTCCACCGCCCTGGCCCGCCCGCTAATTGCCAAGGCTCTGGTGGAGGCCGCCGATCGCTACGGGGCCGATGCCGTTGCCCACGGCTGCACCGGCAAGGGCAACGACCAGGTGCGCTTTGACGTGGCGATCGCCGCCCTCAACCCAAGCCTCAAGGTGCTGGCCCCCGCCCGCGAGTGGGGCATGGGCCGCGAAGAAGCCATTGCCTACGGCGAAAAAAACGGCCTCAGCTTTCAGGTGAAGAAGTCTAGCCCTTACAGCATCGATCGCAACCTGCTGGGCCGCAGCATTGAGGCAGGGCCGCTCGAAAACCCTATGACCGAGCCGCTGGAAGAAGTGTTTTTAATGACCGAGGCGATCGAAAACACCCCCAACGAGCCGGAATATGTGGATATTGGCTTTACCAAGGGGCTGCCCACCCACCTCAACGGCCAGGCGCTCGGCCCAGTGGAGCTGATCACCCAGATGAATGCAATCGCCGGTCGCCACGGCGTGGGCCGCATCGACATGATTGAAAACCGCTTGGTGGGCATCAAGTCGCGCGAAATCTACGAAGCCCCCGCCCTGCTGGTGCTCATCGACGCCCACCGCGACCTAGAAAGCCTCACCCTCACCGCCGATGTCACCCAGTACAAGCGCGGCATTGAAGAGAGCTACAGCCGCTTGGTCTACAACGGCCTCTGGTACAGCCCCCTGAAGCTGGCGCTGGATGCCTTCATTCAGCAGACCCAGGAGCGGGTCAGCGGCACCGTGCGAGTGAAGCTGTTTAAAGGCACCAACCGGGTGGTGGGGCGCCAGTCTGAGCTGGCTCTCTACAGCGATGCTTTATCTACCTACAGCTCCGACGACCAGTTTGACCACAAAGCTGCCGAGGGCTTTATCTACGTGTGGGGTCTGCCCACCCGCGTCTGGTCTGAGAAACTGCGCGGTTAGCGTCTAGGGGTAGGCTGGGTTAAACTGCGGTTTACCTCATCTACTCGCATCAATTCATGCTGTTTCCAGTCTATCTGGGGGTGGGGGCGTTTAAGCTCCACCCCCATTTTGTGTTTGAGGTGGTGGCCTACGGGGTCGCCATGGGGCTACTGCGCCGCAACGTCACCCAGGACGCTATCCCCCTGAGCCAGCGCAGCTCGGTGGTGGTGGGTGGGCTGATTGGGGCGCTGGTGGGGGCCAAGGTTTTGGTGCTGCTCCAGCATGGGGATTTGTTATGGAGCGACTGGCGATCGTGGCTGCTGCTGGGCTTGCAGGGCAAAACCGTGGTGGGGGCGCTGCTGGGCGGGCTGATCGGCGTCGAGCTGACCAAAAAATGGATTGGTCTGACGCAATCGACCGGCGATGCCTTTGTGTTTCCGCTGCTGGCGGGGACGGCGATCGGGCGGGTGGGGTGCTTTTTGACCGGGCTGAGCGATCGCACCTACGGCACCGTTACCGCCCTGCCCTGGGGAATCGACTTTGGCGATGGTCTGCCCCGCCACCCCACCCAGCTTTACGAGATTGTTTTTTTGATCATCCTTGGATTTTTTCTAGCCTGGCACAGTCGCCGCGATCGCCCCTCGGGAGAACGCTTTCAGCTTTACCTGGTCGGCTACTTGAGTTTTCGCTGGGCGGTTGATTTTCTCAAGCCCGACTTTCAGCCGCTCTGGGGGCTAAGCTTTATTCAGCTTGCTTGCCTGCTGGGTGTAGCCTATGGGCTGCGACAGCTTTCGCGGCGGGAGATCACAGTTTCGTAGCAGCGCCCCCATGCCCACCCGCCCCTACCTGTTCTACGCTCTGACCAACAGCCTGTGCTCGCGCTGTCTGGGTAAAGTTGAAGCCAAAATTGTCTTCCAAGACGGGGGTGTATATCTGATTAAGCACTGCCCTACCCACGGGCGCGAGGAGGTGCTGATTGCCGACGACGAAGAGTATTACCGGCAAACCCAGGCATTTATCAAACCGGGGGATATGCCCCTCAAGTTCAACACCCCCATTCGCTACGGCTGCCCCTACGACTGCGGCCTCTGCCCCGACCATGAGCAGCACAGCTGCCTGACGCTGATCGAACTGACCGATCGCTGCAATCTGAGCTGCCCCATCTGCTATGCCGATTCAGGCGTAGAGGAGCACAACGCTGCTAGCCAGCCCCGCCGCCATCGCTCCCTAGCCGAGATCGAGCGCATGCTGGATGCAGTCGTCGCTAACGAGGGCGCACCTCAGGTGGTACAGCTCAGCGGCGGCGAACCCACCCTACATCCCAACTTCTTTGAAGTACTAGAGCTGGTCAAGGCCCGACCGATTCAGCATTTGATGATCAACACCAATGGGTTGAGAATTGCCCAGGATGCGGAGTTCTGCGATCGCCTTGCCGAGTACAAAACCGGCACCGAGATCTACCTGCAATTCGACAGCTTTGAGGAGAAAGCCCTGCGCGAACTGCGAGGGGCTGACCTGCGGGCCACACGGCAGCAGGCGATCGATCGCCTCAACGGTATCAACCTCTCCACCACCCTGGTGGTCACCCTCAAAAAAGGGCTCAATGACCACGAAATTGGCAAAATCATTGACTATGCCCTGGCCCAGCGGTGTGTGCGCGGCGTGACGTTTCAGCCGATCCAGGCGGCAGGAAGATTGGAAGGGTTTGAGGCGGGGCGCGATCGCTACACTCTGACCGAAGTGCGCCGCGCCATTCTTAACCAAAGCCCCCACTTCAAACCCCAGGATATTCTCCCCGTACCCTGCCACCCCGACTCGCTGGCGATGGCCTACGCTCTCAAGGTTAAAGGTCAAGTAATCCCTCTCACGGGCATGTTCTCCACGCCCACCTTCGTGGAGATGATGCCCAACTCGGTGCTCTACGAGCAAGATCCCCAGCTCAAACAAAAAATCTTCGAGCTGTTTTCCACCAGCCACTCCCCGCAGTCGTCGGCCAAGGCGCTAAAGCAACTGCTTTGCTGCCTGCCCCAGGTAGCGGTGCCCAGTGGCATCACCTACGAGAATATTTTTCGCATTATGATTGTGCAGTTTCTCGACGCCTACAATTTTGATGTGCGATCGGTGAAGCGATCGTGCATTCACATCGTCCACCCCGATGGCCGCATCATCCCCTTCGACACCTACAATCTGTTTTACCGGGAGGGCAGCGCCGGAGCCGCCAAACTGGCCGAAGTTCAAGCTGCTACCCCCACCCTAGCGCCATGACAAACCCCACCGATGCCCCACCCCCAAACGATCCTACGCCCCCCAATGAGACCCTGGAAATTGTCAAGGGTATGCTGCTGCTGCTGGGCTGTCACGTTGTGGCAGGGGTACTGATCTTTCTTCTGGGGTTGGTGGTGGCCGTAGTCGGCATTGGTAACTACTTCTTTGTCTATCCCTGGGTAATTGGGGCGGCTGGGTTCTTGTTTTGGCAGCTGATCTACGTAATTCCGCTAGTGATTACCCTTCGGCGGCGACGGCTCATAGCCAGGTCGAAGGGGGTCATCATTGCCGCTGTGCTGACAGCCCTGGTCAACGGAGCCTGCTTCGTCTCTATGTTTGGCGTCGGCTAGAGAATGCCCGCCCCAGTGAACAGTCAAAGCCCTGGGCAGCGATCGCAGCACCAGCCCGACGAAGCCGCGATGGCGCAACACTGAGCTGGCCTATCGCCATCGACCACCAAGCACATTCAATCGAGACACATTCATAAGTGGGCAGGGAACCCTCGTTATCCCTGCCCACCCATGCCCCTACTCTCCGCAGTAGGCAATCAAATCAATCTCCACATCCCCATAGCCCGCCAAGGCCGTGACCCCAACAGTCGTGCGACTGGGCTGGGGAGCATCGCCAAAGTACGACTGATAGATGGCGTTCACCGCTTTGTAATAGCGAAAATCGGTGACAAAGATCCTCGCCATGACCACCTTGTTAAAACCGCTGCCCGCATGGCCAAGCACTAGGGTGAGGTTATCCATCACTCGACGGGTCTGTGCTTCGATGGGGCCTTTAACCACTTCGCCCGTGGCCGGATCTTCTGCTAACTGCCCGGTGACGAACAAAAAGTCTCCCGCCCGCACCGCGTGGGAGTAGGGCGCTACCGGGGGCAGCAGATTATTGGGCAGGGTCATGAATTCCAGCATAGGGGTAGTGCTTGCAACAACAGCCCTAGAGTGTAGACTAACCTGCGATCGCAGCGTGAACGATTCAATGCTTCTGCCAAAACATTGAGATAAAAACCTCTAAAACAGAATATCGGGAGCCAGGTGGGATAAATCCACCGGGTAGATCCGGCTCTGCTGACCTGCACTCACACTCCATAGATACTGGGTGGGTGCTAGCCCGTCGGCGCTGGTCTTGGAATGGCAAGCTACCATCGCCTGCGGTCGCGGCAGCCCGGCCGTACGGTTAATAATGCGGCCTTCGTCGTTAATCAGCGAAAATCCCCCCTCTGGACTCAGTAAGCCATAGCCCACAGCGGTTTCAAACAGCCACTGGGGGGCGATATCGAGCCGATATCGCAGCATCCTAAAGGGCTTTAGATCGACAATCAGCAAGGCATTAGGGCAGTTTTCTTCTAGGGCCAGGTAGCGGTAGGGGGTCTGGGTGGGCACCAGGGTATGCAGAGGCACTGAGGCTGAAACCGACCCCAGGTAAGTGCCCCGGCGGGTGATCGCGTGAAATAGCGTACGGCTGCCTCGGCGTACAACCAGCGCGGCGTGGCGGTTATCTGGAGCCAGCAGGTCGATTAGGCGATCGCCGCTGCTACCGGAAATCACCACAATTGCCGGGGCCGATATTTTCACCCCCTGCCCCGAAGACATCGTCAGCTGACGCAGAGACACGGCAAAGGAATTTCCGGTCGCCGGCTGGGCCGTGGCAAACCAGCGCCCATGGGGGGCAACCGCTACCCCGTCGGGGCAAAGGCCGTGGGCAATGCAGCCCAGCCCGTGGGTCATCGATAGCAAATGCAGCGATTCGGTGGTGACCAACAGGCCACCTTGGGGGGTCGGCAAAAACCGCCGCACGGGGGCAGGTAGCGTAAACCCTTGGCTATCTTTGGGCGTTGTCATGCCCGCTTGGGGCCAGTGATAAAACCACACCCGCTGCTGGCTACAGGTCACCAGCAGATGGCCCTGGTGGGGCAGAGGCACCAACCCCATCACAGCCGTGGGATGCGGCAGCGTTACAAAGGGCAAATCTGCCGCTAAATCTAGCTCCGGCAGCGCTTTGGCAAAGGCGGGCTGACCCAGCAGCTCCTGGGTTTGATAAGTCTGGTAGACCGCCATCAGGTCGGCGCGCATGTCACGGGCCCTGAGGTATCGCTTGGGCAACAGCTTTTGGAGTGCTTTGCGCAGTACCTGACTAAAGGGCTCGGCTACCTGGGTGGGCACTATCGGCGGGCGATTGAGGTGGGCCACCATCAGCTCCATGGGGGTGCCCGAAAAAGGCCGCTGGCCCAGCAGCAGCTCGTACAAAATAATGCCCACCGCATAGAGGTCGGCGGCGGGAGGATGCTGGTTATAAAACCGCTCTGGGGCCATATAGGCCGGTGAGCCGGTGTGGCCCATATCGGCCTGGGTGGCCTCCTGGCTGAGGCGGGCAATGCCCAGGTCAGACACCCGCGCCACCCAGCCGCCGGGCACCAGCTCCATAAGAATGTTTTCGGGCTTGATGTCGCAGTGCACAATGCCCTGGCGATGGGCGCACTCTAGAGCCGCGAGAATATCTAGGACAAAGCCCAGCACCTCTTGAACGGTGAGTACGGTGTCGCTTTCGAGCAGCGATCGCAGCGTGCCGCCCTCGCAATAGTCGAGTACCAGCTGACGGCCACTGGTAGAGTGCTCCAGCGCATGGCAGGTGACAATGCTGGGATGCTCAAGGCTAATCAAAAACCGCAGCTCTCGCAAAAACTTGTGGGTGGGAAAGCGGTCTTTGTGAAGGTCTTTAATCGCCACCAGGTCGCCGGTTTTGCGGTGGATGGCGCAGTAGACGCGACCAAACTGCCCATGCCCAACCAGCCCTAGAATGTAATACTGCGATCGCCGAATTTGCCGGGTGAGGGCCACCGTTTGGTTACCCCTGCTGCATCAGGGTTTGCATAATCGCCTGGTGGGCCTGGCCGCTAGCCACCATCGCCTCTACGGGCTGGAGCCGTTTTTCTAAACCTAGAACAAAGCGGTTGCAGTCGTCGCCTTTGGCGGTACAGCTGGTTTGGGCGCAGCGCAGCTCGCGTCCGGTAAGCTGGCTAAAAAAGATTTCAAGAATGCCGCGCTCCAGATCGCCCGCCGGTTTTTGGCCCTGGGGGGCGGCGGCGGTAAAGGGAGAATGCCAAATCTCAACCCCCAGAAAGCCGCGATCGCGATAGGTAATATCCAGATGAATCTGGCCCCAACCGTGGGTCTTCCAACACTGCTGTAGCGACTGGAGAAATTCAGCCATCGACAGACTAGAGAGAGGTTGCTTATAGTAGTCGGCCAGTTCTTCACAGAAGCGGGCATAGAAGTTTTTGCCCCACCAGCGGCCACAGTTATAGAGCACCAGCCCCGACGCCTGACCGGTTTCTTTTTCTAGCCCAGAATAAATCGCCTGGAGCAGCGAATCAGGGATGGCCAAGAGGCGATCGCCGCGACGATTTTCCAGCAGGCCCAGCTCAGTCGAGCCCCGCACGTAGAGATCTTGGGCGAAGTAGTTGCCGGGCAGCCGGCCATCGGTGAGTAAATCGGCAACAGAAACCATAGTTAACGTCCTTCACAGGTAGTAATGGTGGTGGTCAGACCCGCCGAGCACTAGCGGGACGGGGGCAACCCCCAACGGCCAAACCGCTTCAAACTCGCCTAGAGTAACCCGGCCAGGGTGACGGTTTCGCGAGTGTTCAGCATCAAGCCTTTGGCCTTCTCTAGGCTGGGCTTGAGCAGGTTGAGCTGGGCCGGCGAAAACACCTTGGCCAGCTGCTGATGCAGCAGCTGAAACAGCTGTTGATCGACGGCCTGGGTTTCATAGGCTTTAACCATCTCGGGCAGCCAGCCCTGCAAGCGCTCTTCCACAAAGCCATCGTCGTCGAGCAGCATCGCCATAGCGGCGTAGCGCAGCACCATTAGCCCGTTGCGCACGCTGCGCTCCACTAAAGGCTCGGGGTGGCCCGCCTGCTGCTGGAGAGCATCGGCAATGGGCTGCATAATGGCGATTTCCTGATCTCGCAGGGTGCGGTAGACTGCCATGCGCTCCGGAATTGAGCTGACGTACTGACTCAAGATGCTGAGGTCGTTGGCGTCGAGGTATTGCTTGTCGGGCGAGTCAAATAGGGTGTCGAGCTTGAAGGTCATGGCAAAATTCTCCGGGGAAGTGGGGCGCAGGTAGGTGGTCGAGGGGGTTAGCGCTTACCGTCAGTGAGCGAGTCTAGCAATGGCACAGGCTAGCCAAATAGGTCAGAGAACCCGTCTAGGGTCAAATCGAGATTGGGGTCAGCGGCAGGAGTGGCCGTCGCCGCCAGGGGAGAGATGGGTACACCGATGGTAGGCTGACCATCCCAGGCAATGTTTTGGAAGAAATCGCTAACGGTCATGGTCATGGTTGACTCTGATCGAGCGGTAGCCCCCAGTCCTGGCATAGCGAGGGTCGACCGCCCATCCCAAGCCACAGCTTGAAAAAAAGACTGCACCGTTTCCCTTAGCCAGGGTTGAGCGGACTGAGACTCTTCGGGGAACATGCTCATTGGCCACCTTCCCCGGCCCGCAGGCGCTTCTCAATATCGCGAGCATTGGCCCCTTCATTCATCCAGAAGGAGGCAGCATCAATGCGCTCACGGCCCCCCAGCAAAAACTTGCAGTAGGTTTCGCCCATGGAGTAGCACTGAATCTCAATGCAGCTCAGCTGCTTGCGCACCATCTCAGTAAAAAATCCGGCAAACAGACCGGCGTAGAGGTGGCAAACGGGCTTGCCCACGTCGCCCAGAGTGCGGGCCACAGCGGAGTCAAACACGTTGATGAACATAAAGCCCTGCTTGCGATCGCTCATATCGACCTCCCACCGGCCCCAGCCCTGGGAAATGAAGGGCCACCACCAGGTTTCGAGCAAGAACATCAGGTTGGCGCGGCGGGGGCTCATGGCAAATTCGCGCTCAAACCAGGCTTCAAATACCAGCGAGTCGTGTTTGCCCCACTCCAAGCCCACGGTGTACATAATGGCGGCCGAGGCGTCGCCGACTTCTTCTTGCAGCCCCTCAAGCAGGCCAATGATGAAGTCTTCGCTGGTAAGCACATTGCGGGTGTCGTTCCAGTCGGTAATGGTGCCGTAGTCACCATTAAATTGAAAGAAGTCCCGCAGGGCATAGTGGTTATGCTTTTTGGGAAATTTTTGGTGCAGACGGTGGGCGGTCTCTGTGGACATAACCATAAATCGAACAGGCCTTGTAAGACTGTTTTCAGTGATAGCTGTAATGTGCCCAAGCCAACGCAAAATTAACAGTGCTGGGGCGCGATCGCACCATCCCTAACCCGCCTGCATCAGGCTGAAACCGCCAGACAGAAGGCATCATCCCTGCCCCTACCCCTCGGCTGTGATACAAAACGTAGTAATCGCCCCACCCAAGGTCATACGACTCAGCTCCAGGATGGGCAAAAACAGGATTAGCTCTTCACCATTGAGATGCTGAGCCATCACCTCCTGCATGGCAGTGTAGGTGAGATTGCAGCTCTCCTGAGCCCCAAAGGCTCGCATGATGGTTTGAAACCACAGCAGCAGGGTGTCTTTAAACCGTTCCGAGTCGTCGAGCAGCAGTGCCGTGGCGCTGTAGCGCAGCACTCGCACGGTGTCTCGCTGCCACTTGGCGGCCAAATCTTGCCCGCCCACCAGAAATATATCGGGCCGTTGAACCTTGAGTCGAGTCAAAACCTGACTGATAATCTGCTGCTCGGCTCCCTGAATTTTTTGATAGGCCCGCAGCCGGATGCCAACAGAGCTTAGATATCGCTGAAAAAACATCAGCTCTTGATCGGAGGCATAGCGCCCGTCCGTGGCTTGCGTTAGGGCCTGAACGTTAGTGAACATGCTGGGCCAGTCTCCTATGGTCGGTGATATCTAGAATTCCCTTGTGTTGCGAAGTGTAAACAAAATCGTGACCAAGAAATTTTAATCATCGTCCTCAGCATTCTTCTGCCCCCTGAGCGGTCGCTGATTTGTCAATCTAGGCTGCGAACTGATTACCCCATAATCTCCCTTGATTTTTGCGGATCCTGTTTTTGGGGCTGCAATAAAACTTAAAACCCCTGTCGCCATGACGCTAAAGACTCGTAGTAATCTGGTGGACATGGAATAACCCCCTATCCAAGCTTAGCCACGGCTTTTTGCAATGAGCCTGGGCTGAGGTTTGGCCTGGGCAAGCTGCCATTAATATTGATTTTCAAGAGGGCATTGTTCATGGTTCAACGTGGTTCTAAAGTTCGCATTCTCCGCAAAGAGTCTTACTGGTTCCGGGAAGTCGGCACCGTTGCCACCATCGACCAAAGCGGCATCAAATACCCCGCGGTAGTGCGCTTTGACAAAGTCAACTACGCCGGCATCAACACCAACAACTTCGCTCTGGCCGAGCTGCAAGAGGTTGAGGCCCCTAAGGCTAAAAAGCCTGCTGCCAAGGCCGCTGCTGAGGGCTAAGCGGAATCCTCTAGCCCCTGCTGAAAGCTGCCTTCAGCGCTCTGACAGGAACCCTAGGAATCCAACCAGCTCCATACAGCACCTTCAAGGCCCGTGCTTCGGCATGGGCCTTGGTCGTTTGGGTGTTTTGTTCTCCGAGCGATCGCTATAGTTTAGGGACACGCCGCGAGGGGGCAGCAGCCCAAAGGTTAAACTGTGCCAGAACTACCTGAAGTTGAAATCGTGCGGCGCGGCCTGGCGCGGGTAACACCAGGCCATCGCCTAGAGGGGGGGCAGGTGCTGTTGGCCCGGGCGATCGCCCATCCAATCAACAATGAAGCCGCGTTTTTATCTGGCATCACTGGTACCAGCCTGTCGGCCTGGCACCGTCGGGGAAAATATTTGCTGGGGCAGCTTACCCAGTCCGACGGCAGCGCTGGCGGCTATCTGGGGGTACACCTGCGCATGACCGGGCAACTGCTCTGGCTCGACCCCAAAACTCCGGTGCAACCCCACTGCCGGGTACGTCTCTGGCTGAGCGATAACCACGAGCTGCGCTACGTCGATCAGCGCACCTTTGGCCGTCTCTGGTGGGTACCCCCTGGGGCTGTCCCCGAAAGCGTGATGACGGGCCTAAAAGCCCTAGGGCCAGAACCCTTTGACGACAGTTTTTCGGTAGCTTACCTGCGCCAGCGCCTCAGCCTCAGCCGTCGCCCCATCAAAAACGCCCTGCTCGACCAGAGATTGGTGGCAGGCGTTGGCAATATCTACGCCGATGAGGCGCTATTTTTAAGCGGTCTTAGGCCGCTCACCCTCAGCGATCGCATTGGGCCTCAGCAACTCCAGCGACTGCACAACGCTATTCGTGAGGTACTTACCACCAGCATTGAATCAGGGGGCACCACCTTTAGCGACTACCGCGACATCTACGGCATCAACGGCAACTACGGCGGCGTTGCCTGGGTTTACGATCGCGAAGGCGAACCCTGCCGTCTATGCGCTACCCCTATTTGTCGCCTCAAGCTAGCGGGGCGATCGGCTCACTACTGCCCTAAGTGCCAACGTTAAAGAGGGATAGCGCTAGGGAGATACCGGAAAATTTCGTGTACAGTAGGGCTGAGGTTGACAGTAAATAGATCTATGGCAGCAACTCTAAAGCGTGGCGACCTAGTACGAGCCGTACGCGACAAGCTCGAAAATAGTCTGGAGGCCACCGCTAGCGATACCCGGTTTCCGTCCTATCTATTTGAAACCCGGGGAGAAATTTTAGAGACTAGTAACGACTACGCCCTGGTTAAGTTTGGTGAGGTACCAACTCCAAATATCTGGCTGCGCCTCGACCAGCTAGAAAAGTTTTAGACCTACCCTGGCATATAAGGCTGGAATAAGTAGATCGAGGCCACAAACACAGAGCGGACTAAGGCTTTCAAGCAACCTTAATCCGCTCTGCGTTTTGTTCCGGGCTGAGTTTTAACCCAAAGTATCTACAATTCAGAGTCGATGGGAAGGCCACCAGATTCAATAGGGCTAGCTAGATCGGTAGACGTAGCCGACGATGCCTCAGGAATCGGAAAAGCTGGCCTATCAAGGGCAATTTGCAGAGCCTCGGGCCGAGTACTGGTGGCCATCCGCCAAGAAGAACTGCCTGCGCCAGCTCCACCCGATAAAAGATTGATTACACCAATGGCAGCTACCCCAAGACCCGCCATCGTCACTAACTTAAGTCGACGGTTGAGGCAATGGAACACACCAACAAGGGTAGCTTCTGCATCACAATCGGAGGAGCCCCTCTGAGTGCGCAAACCCTGACGCAGCGTAAGCAAACGATTGTAGAGGGCACGGGCACTGTCGTCTTGCTGGAGCCAACATAACACTTGCTGACGCTCTTCAGGAGTGACCTCGCCATCGAGATAGGCGCTTAGCAGCTCGAAGCGATCGCGCTTAGTAGCATCTAAGTCATGACAGCAGGGCAGTATAGATATCGGGGACTCATCTGAGTCAGCAGCACCGCTGGAGGATGAACGCTGAACCTGGCTAGGCATATATGGAAAAGTAGCCATACCAAAAACAACACCTGGAGTAAGCAACTAAACAACGACCGTGGCGAACAATGCCTCAATCTAGCACTTTGCTAGACCAAACAATGTTTACCAACGCTACTGATCATAATGCCAACCCCTTAAAACCGGTATACTCCGTGGGGGAATTCTGACAAGCAAAATATATATCCTCAGACAGAGACGTTTAGTTCTACTTAGGCATAGCTATATAGACGTGCAGTTACTCCCAATCCGTTCCTTCAATGCGTTGCAAATTGCTAAAAATGCAAAGCTGGTTGGCAGAGCACCCCAAATATGTTTGTTCTAATGGCCAAGATAGGGCTGCAGATCGGCCTGCAACCGCTGTCGAGCGCGGGCAATGCGAGACTTAACAGTACCCAACGACACCCCAGTCATTTCAGCAATCTCTTCATAGGAGAGCCCCTGAATCTCACGCAACACAATAGTGGTGCGAAAGACTTCGGGCAGATCGGCAATGGCCCGATGCAGCTGATCATAAAATTCTCGGGTCATCATGGTATCAACAGGACCAGGAGTACTAGCGGGTACGTCCCAGTCAATGCTGCCATCTTCAAGGGCTAGGGGGGCATCGAGGGAGAGAGTGGCGCGGTTGCGCTTACGCCGCCGCAGTTCGTCATAGAACAAGTTGGTGGTAATGCGACCCAACCAACCCTTAAACTTGGCGGGATCATTCAAGCGGCGCATGTTGCGGTACACCCGAATCCAGACCTCTTGAGCAAGGTCCGCCCGATCAGGCCAGTCGGGTGCAAGGTGGTAGAGCAATTTATCCACATGGCCTTGGTAGCGGCGCAGAAGTTCGGCGAACATCATTCGCTCGGGCCGTAGCCGTTGCTGGCAGAGGGCTACCAGTTCCGTGCTAGTCAGCTGTTCAGGCTTAACAGCAACCTTGGGGGCGCTGATGGAAACAGGCCAGGTCGAGAACATGGATTGACTCATAGCGTTTGTATATTAGGCCGACATTGCATGGCCACCAGCAAATCACAAGGGTTTGCATAAGAGTGGCGCTGTGGCTCCAAAGAGAGACGTGATTAATGTGAAACATTGTGACGAAGGCAACCGCGTTCCATAACTTCCCTTGTGCCTGTGAATTGTCTGGCACACCACTAAAAGGCAGGAGTCGCCCTCACCCGTAAGCACCAAAATTGATTTTTAAGTCTGCCATTGGAGTGATATAACAGATGGGTGGATTAATCACATAGTAGACATACCTTCTAGGAGAGGTGGCAGAGTGGTCGAATGCGCCCGACTTGAAATCGGGTGTGCGCAAGCACCGAGGGTTCGAATCCCTCCCTCTCCGTACCGCAGTTCGTCAGGTTCTGATGAAGTGGGATCCCATCAGCAGGTACTGCCGAGATTTGGCCTTTCCAATGCACAATCGCAATTGCTCCAGCAATTCATTAGGACGATGACACCCGCATAGGTAGTCCTGGCAGTGCTCCTAAACTTCGTGAGCGATCGCATATCAGTTAACGAAGTAGGAGCTTTATCCATTGGCGTTCCAGATTAGATCATCGCCGATTGCCTTGCGGACGCCGCTACGACAGACAGTGTTTTTCTAAAGCTACTGGCAACGCTCAAAGCAATTTGATGGAGCCGTTGCTTCTGCTACTCGATTTTACCTGTAATTTACCTGTAAGCTTTCTACGAGGCTCAGCAAGTCATGCCTGCTATGCAGCTTACGCGCCTTTCTAGCCTTTCTATTCAGCCCATTGCAGCGCTTCTGGGCGAGGCTAGTTTTCTTGGAAGTTGCGAAACGCTCTAGGTCAGCACCCATTTAAAGATCGGAGTTAACCTCGAAAGAAGCATGTGTCATTCCTTCACACATAAATAGTATCACTCTTCAATCACAAGCCCTGTCGACTTTATTGGTGATCACTTTCACAGAAGGTAATTGCTCAACTCAGTAGCCAATCAGACTGGTGTGAGGTAAGGGCATGAGAAATGGCGTTGAAGGCAGACATACCCTGACGACGAGCGGTGTTCACCAGCGAGCGTACCTGGGCGAACAACTCCGCACCCCAGTCGGAGCGAAAGCCGTGGGTGACCTTGCGAAAGACCACACTCCAGCGCGGTGCTTGTTCACTGGAATTGTTGGTCGGCGGCACCGTCTCATCGTCGAGGAACAGCAACAGATGCTCTCAGATCTTTTAGTAGCGCTTGAGCAATCGCTGCCCCTCAGGGGACTTGGGCTTTAAATTCAAGATCTCCCGCAAGGTGCCTCGGAATCGAGAGTGGTATTGCCCAAGGGTTGATTCAGCCAACTGATGTCGTCGTCGGTTCACCGCAATAGCGCGCAATAACAGCCGCTTCATCCGGGGGGCAAAGAGGTCATCGCCTGCATCAATGGCATACTGACAATCCCGCAGCTGATGGGCCAGACAGACTTGCCAACGCTCGGCGGGATGGGCCTTTTGAGCACTGAACAAATCGGAGACCCAGACCTGAGGGCGATGGCCTGCCATCATCTCATCAATGACGACTTTGCCCCGACTGGGACGAATCACATGCAAGCACTCCTGGCCATTCTGGAACACCCACTCCCACTGGTTGCGACCGTTGAGCCGGGCACTGGTTTCATCGCTGCACACCAGACGCGCGCGGCGCAACCGCTCGACAATCCGTGCCACTGGCGCGGCAAGCTGGGTTTGAACCCGCTGGAGCAGATTTGCAATCGCCCCTTCGGAGATCGTCACCCCGTACAGATCCCCCATCAGTTGGCTGAGCCACTGATAGCTCACCGCATGGTGGTACCTCAGATATGTCACCACGCTGGCAATACTCTGTCCAAAGGGCGAACCGGGCGCTAACCCGACCGGGACGGGGGCTTCATAGCGCTGCTGACAGCACGGACAGTCTCCCCCATACCGTTCTACTCGGGTCACTTGAGGGCGAACCTGGGGTAGTTCAATCCGCTCATAGACAGCTTTAAGTTGTTGACTGGCTCGCTCTACCGCCGTGCCACAGTGAGGGCAACGGCTCACTTGCGCGACCACCACTTGGTCGGGAGATGCACTCAGGTCTCGTCCCCCACCCGCTCGGCCCACGCTTGCAGTTCGCTGGCTTCGGCTGGGCTTGGAACCCTCTGAGTTTGGCTTAAAACCCTTTGCCGGTGGCAAACTCGAATTGCCCGACGTCTTCTCAATTCGCTTGCCTTTGAGCCTCTCGACCTCTGTCTGCAAGGCTTGCACCATCTGCCACAGCTCTTGAATCAGAGCGTCTTTCTCCTCAGAACTGAGGCCTTCTAACGGCGGCAGGTCTTTCATGCCAAAAGTCTACCACCCTCGCTCATCCGCCGGTATCCGTCAACCCAGTTGATCACTTTCACAGAAGCTTAAAGCAAATGCTCAGTCAAGACAGCGCCGAGGCAACCTCTAAGAGTATTAAGTCAAATAATTTTCCTTAAACGAACCCCCCTCTACTTCTTAGAGTAGAGGGGGGT
>NZ_JAYGIH010000117.1:0-31244 GCF_034932455.1 Leptolyngbya sp. CCNP1308
TGTCCTCAGTGGCCTCATAAGACTCGACATCAACACCAGATAGACCTAGTAATTCCGTGAGCAGAGGCACCATAACGACTCGGTATAGTATCGACTACATCAGCATACTCATTCCCGTAGAGCCAAATTTTTATAGCTAAGGCTGCCACGATATCGATTGGCTATTGGCTTGCTCTGTTATACTAAATTCCGAATGAATAACCCCCGATTTGTAGGGGCGTAGTATGCTACGCCCCTATGGGGTTCCTGATTGTGAATCGGGGTTTACCAAATCGAATTTTCTATTGCTCGCTGGCTGTTGAAGAAAGGTGGTTTAAATTTACCGAAATAGAAGCACGGAAATTTTGCTACTTCTTAATAGCTAAAATGTGGTGTTGTCAATGGCTAAATTATGTCAATGTTGGCCCCAGTTTGTCAGTAAATCATCCCCCATAGTATTAGCTGCTCTGGGTAAACGGTGAGCCATCGATACAGAGCAAGATATGTTTCAAAAACAACCTTAGGTTTTGTTGGTTATTCGCCTGCTGGGGGATGGCGTTGGTTGGCTGTGAACGGCTAATTTCTCCACTAGAGTGGCGCTGGCTTTGTTGAGGCCGACTACCTCTACCTCTGTCCCAGCCCGGCGAAATTTATTGACTATTTTATCTAGAGCAGCTACAGCGCCCTGATCCCACAGGTGGGCGTGGGTGAGGTCGATGGTGACTCGATCGATAAACTCGTTGAAGTCAAAGGCGTCTGAAAATTCTTCGACGGATACAAAGAAAATTTGTCCCGAAACGGTGTAGATACGGTGGTTACCGTCATCTCTTAACACCTTATCGACAAATACCAGTCGGGCAATTTTGCGGGAGAAAAAGACTGTGCTCATGACGATACCCGTGGCTACGCCCAGGGCAAAGTTTCGGGTAAAAATAGTCACTAGCATGGTAGTCAGCATAACTGCTGTTTCGCTGCGCGGAATGCGGGCCATGTCGCGGAAGGAGGCCCAGCGAAAGGTGCCGATGGACACCATAATCATTACGGCAACCAGGGCTGCCATGGGCATTTGGCGCACCCAGTCGCTGAGGGCCAAAATCGCGAAGAGCAAAAATATCCCAGCGCACAGGGTAGAGAGTCGTCCTCGACCGCCAGACTGTACATTTATGACCGATTGGCCAATCATGCCGCAGCCTGCCATGCCGCCAAAAAAGCTGGTGATTATATTGGCAATGCCCTGGCCTTTGGCCTCCCGGTTTTTGTTGCTGGGGGTGTCGGTGAGCTCGTCTACCAGGGAGGCGGTAAGGAACGAGGCCAGCAGACCAACGATCGCCATGGTCAGCGAGGTGGGCAACACAATCCTTAGGGTTTCGAGGGTTAGGGGTACCTGGGGAAGCGCAAAGATCGGCAGAGTAGTGGGTAATTCGCCCATGTCGCCGACGGTGGGTACCTCAATTCCTAGGGCGATCGCAGCGGTGGTCATGACAAATAGGGCGACTAAGGGGGATGGCACTGCCTTGGTCAAGCGGGGTAGGCCATAAATGATTACCAGCGACAGGGCTGCCATCACATACACCGCTGGTGGCACGTTAATGAGTTGGGGCAACTGCGCCAAGAAAATCAGCACCGCTAGCGCATTGATGTAGCCCACCATCACCGCCCGAGGGACGTAGCGCATCTGGCGACCCAGCTTGAGCACCCCAAAAATGACCTGGAAGATGCCGGTCAGCAGGGTGGCCACCAGCAGATATTCCAGACCGTAGTCGCGCACTAGGTCGATCATCAGCAGGGCCATGGCTCCGGTAGCGGCCGAAATTGACCCCGGCCGCCCGCCTAAAAATGCGGTGGTAACGGCGATGATGAAGGAGGCGTAAAGCCCTACCTTGGGGTCTACGCCAGCAATGATTGAAAATGCGATCGCCTCTGGTATCAGCGCCAGCCCTACCACTGCCCCCGCCAAAATGTCGGCCTTGGGGTTAGACAACCACTCCCTCCTGAGATTGCGAGGCTTGAATCGTCGAAGCTTAAGACTGTGAATATTCAATGTGTCTCCTTGTGACCCAAACAACCACCAAACGCCACAGATACCAATGCCATAACCCCAGTTGCCTAGGGACTCACAGAGGCTCAACCCATGCCCATGTAAAGTCAAATTTGTATTAGATGTCTAGGCTCTAAACCAAATACACACATTTATAGGAAGGGTTTACAGGACAGTGCAAAACAGGTATTGTTTTTATACCGATCGTTCAACATAAAACTTTGCAGGGATTGGGGTATGGTTTTGAAGCTGCTTAGAGGTTAGGCCGCAGCGCCTGAGCGTGTATGCCCAAGATCGTTGACCATGACCAGTACCGCAGGGAGCTGTTGAACCAATGCTTTGATTTATTTGCTGAAAAAGGCTACGCTGCGCTGACCATGCGGCAAATTGCCCAGGGATTGGGAGTATCCACAGGTACGCTCTATCACTATTTTCCCAGTAAAGAACGGCTATTTGAGCAATTGGTGCGCGAAACTACGCTGCGAGATATTCAAAGCGCGATCGCCGTTGCTAGCCAGCAGCCTTGTGTGCTGGGTCGAGTAGAGGCAGCCCTGGAGTATGTTGCTCAAAACGAGGATTTTTTAAGGAAGCAAACACTGATCTGGATTGAGTTTTACCAGCACCAGCACCGAGAGAGTGGCGTTCCAACTGAAGTATTTCACGAGGTTTGGCAAGAGAGCGAACAGCAGATAGCCGCCCTATTAGGACTAGACGATCCGAAATTGATCGGTTTTTTGAGCTGTGTGGTAGATGGCATTTTGCTGCACCGCATCTATGAACCGCAGAGCTGCTCGTTTCGCGATCATGCCCGTCTGCTGCTCGATATGCTGAGGCTCTACCTCACCGAGGGAGGCTCGCTACGTTCACTTAACTGAATCAGCCCCTATTTTTCAGCGGATTGCGGAGGCTAGGGCGTCGGTATGGGGCTAGGCCGCACCAACGCCATGACTCTAGGCTCTCTGAATTACCATTAAGCAATGGCATCCGATGTCTAACCTGCACTCAATGTCTAGTTATCCTATGCTGCCAGTGAATGTTCGTCGATCGCGACAGGCTTGGGGGGCCGCTCTCACCCTGTCGCTCGCTGTAGCGGCCTGTAGTCGACCGGCCCCAGACGCCATGACAGGCCCCCCGGCGGTGCAGGTGCAGGTGCAGGAACTCCAGCCCGGCACCTTTGAAGAAAGCTCTGATTTTGTTGGTTCCCTAGAAGCCGAGCAGCGCATAGAACTCAAGCCAGAGGTCGAAGGCCGCGTGACCCAGGTGCTAGCCAGCTCGGGCAGTGCCGTTGCCCAAGGGCAGCCCGTGGTGCAGCTCAGCACCAACCAGGTGCAGTCTGAGGTGGCTGCCAACCAGGCGGCGGCCCAGGCCGCTGGTTTTGGCCGCAATGCGGCCCAGGCTCAAGTTGATGCGGCCCAGGCCGAACTGACCCGTGCCCAGGCCGATGTCGAGCTGGCCGTGGTTGAATTTAGCCGCACCGAACGACTGGTAGAAGCTGGGGCGCTGAGCCGCCAAGAGCTAGACAATGCCCAAAACCAGCTGAATGTGGCTCAGGCGGCCCAACGGCAGGCCTCGGACAATGTGCGTGCCGCCCAGGCCCAGCTCCAGCAGGCGCTCTCAACCTTTGAGCAGGCCCAGGCCCAGGTTGATGTCAGCCAGGCAGATCTGGGCTTTAAGCAGGTGGTGGCTCCGGTGGCGGGCTTTTTAGGCGATGTGTCCCTCAAGGTTGGTGACTATGTAGAGGCCGGGCAAACCCTGGCCACTATCACCCAAAACAGCGAGCTGTTTTTGCGGATTCAGGTGCCGACTACCCGTGCCAGCCAGCTGCGGACGGGGATTCCGGTAGAGCTGCTTAGCCCCGACACGGGTGAACCCCTGGCTACAGGGAGCGTCAGCTTTATTTCGCCGGAGGTGGACGGCGAGGGGCAGTCAATCTTAGTCAAAGCTCGCTTTCCTAACGAGGCCGGCAATTTGCGCGATGGGCAGTTTGTGCGAGCGCGGCTGATTTGGAGCACCACCGCTACGCTGCTGGTGCCCACGGTGGCCGTTACCCGTATCGCCGGGCAGAGCTTTGTGTTTGTGGCTACCGATCAGCCCCAGGAAGACGGCCAGACTCTGCGAGTGGCCACCCAGCGACCGGTGCAGCTCGGCCCCATTCAGGGCGGAAACTACCAGGTCATTGACGGTCTGCAAGCCGGAGAAGAAGTAATTGTGACGAATATTCTACAGCTGCAGGACGGCAGACCCATTGACCCTGAGGCCCAGGCCTCAGCCACTCCCGCGACCAATTGACGAAAATATTTGCTTCCGACGATGGTGCGGCGTCTGTATGGCGTCATTTGTAAAGTGATTTCCACAGGAATCACAACCTTGTCTAACTCCCCTTAAGCCCCCGGTTTACCCATGGCGCTGTTCTCTATTGCCGACAACTTCATTCGTCGCCCGGTGCTCACTACCGTCTGCACCCTGCTGATTGTGCTGGCGGGGGCGGTGGCCATTCCGCTGCTGCCCATTGAGCAATTGCCCGAAATTGCGCCCCTGCAGATCTCGGTGGCGGCTAACTACACAGGGGCCGATGCTGAGACCGTCGAAAACAACGTCACTACGGTGTTAGAGCGTGAGATCAACGGTGTGGAGGGGATGGAGTTCATTACCTCTAGCAGCACCAACACTGGCCAGAGCAGCATCAATGTTGTGTTTCAGCCCGGTCGCGATAAAGATTTGGCCCAGGTGAATGTGCAAAACCGGGTGTCTCGGGCTGAACCCCAGCTGCCGCCGGAGGTGAGCCAGCTAGGGGTAACGGTAAATGCCCAGTCGCCCAGCATTCTACTGGTGTATCGCTTCTTTACCGATGACGATCGCTACGATGCTCTGTTCCTGAGTAACTACGCCGATCTGTTTATTCTCGATGAGATGAAGCAGATCAACGGTGTTGGTAACGCTGAGGTCTTTGGGGCGGGGCGCTATGCCATGCGCCTGTGGCTGGATCCTACTGCCCTGGCCAGTCAGTCGCTCACCCCTGGGGATGTGGTAACAGCGCTGCAAGAGCAAAACGTGCAGGTGGGGGGCGGTTCTGTAGGGGCACCCCCCGTGGATAGCAGCCAAGCCTACCAGTACACGGTGCGGCTGCCCGGTCGCCTGGAAGAGGTCAGCGAGTTTGAGGATTTAGTGGTGAAGGTGGGCGAAAACGGTAACCTGGTGCGCCTGCGAGAGGTGGGCCGGGCCGAGCTAGGTGCCCAGGACTACAGCTTTGATGCTAAAACCGGCGGCAAGCTGGCGGCGGGTCTGCTGGTGTATCAGCTGCCGGGCAGCAATGCCCTAGAGGTGGCCCAGGCGGTGCGCGATCGCATCGCCGATCTTGAGCCTAGCTTTCCGCCGGGTTTTAGGGCCGAGCTGGTGTTTGACACCACTGACTTTGTGCGGGTGTCGCTAAAGGAAGTGCTGATTACGTTGATCACGGCGATCGCCCTGGTGCTGCTGATTTTATTTATGTTTTTGCAGGACTGGCGCTCGACGATTGTGCCTGCGATCGCGATTCCAGTGTCGCTGATCGGTACGATGGCCTTTTTGCTGGTGTTTGGCTTTTCCATCAACACGCTGACGCTGTTTGGCTGCATTCTGGCCTCGGGGGTGGTGGTGGACGATGCGATCGTCATTGTGGAGGCCATTGCCGCCAAAATTGACCAGGGTATGCGCCCGCGCTTAGCTGCCCTTGACGCCATGCAGGAGCTGTCGGGGGCGGTGGTGGCAACGTCGCTGGTGCTGATGGCGGTGTTTATTCCGGTGGCGTTTTTTCCGGGCAGCACGGGCAAAATCTATCAGCAGTTTGCCCTCACCATTGCCTTTGCGATCGTGGTCTCAACCTTCAACGCCCTCAGCTTTTCGCCTGCCATGTCGGCTCTGCTGCTGCGCCCTAGATCCGCTGGCCCGCGCAGCGGTCTTTCAGGGCGGTTCTTCGATCGCTTCAACGAGGCGCTGAGTTGGATCATTGAACGCTACCGACGCTTGGTGCGAGTGCTGATTCGGCTGCGCTATGGGGTGTTGGCAGTTTTTGCCGTGGGCGTGGTGCTGATGGTCTTCATGCTGCGCTTGGTACCTACTGGCTTTGTGCCTGAAGAAGACCAGGGTTACTTCCTGGGCATTGTGCAGGCTCCTGACGGGGTATCGCTGGAGTACACCAAGCAGGTTATGGGGCGGGCTGACGAGTTGATTTCCCAGTTTCCAGAGGTGACTAGCACCTTTATGCTGTCGGGGTTTGGCTTTGATGGGCCATCGCCTAACCGGGGGGTGTTTTTTGCTACCCTGGCCCCCTGGGAGGAGCGGCGGGGCGCTGAGTCGTCAGTTACGGGGCTGCTGCCGAAGGTCAATGGCGCGCTCTCAGGCATTCAGGAAGCGCTGGTGATTGCCTTTAATGCGCCGCCGGTGCCGGGCTTTAGCCCTACAGGAGCGCTGGAAATGCAGCTGCAAGACCGCAGCGGCAACCAGATGACGATCGACCAGTTTTTGGGCAACGCCTACGAAATTATGGGGCTGGCCAACCAGTCGCCTGCCTCCATGGGGGTGTTTACCCAGTTCACGGCCAGCTCGCCCCAGGTGCAGGCCGATATCAACCGCGATCGCCTCAAGGCTCTCGATATCGATATCAATGAAGCGTTGACTACCGTGGGCACCTACTTGGGGTCTCGCTACGTCAACGACTTTACCAGCGGTGGGCGCAACTACCGAGTTTACGTTCAGGCCGAGCAAGAGGCTCGTAACGAACCGTCTGACATCAACAGTATCTATGTGCGATCGCGCCAGGGCAATATGGTGCCTTTGGGCGAGGTGGTCACCCTGAGCGAGGTGGTAGGGCCATCTACTATCAACCACTTCAACCTGCTGCGATCGATCAAGCTGGAGGGGATGCCCGCTCCGGGGGCCAGCTCTGGTCAGCTAATTGCGGCCATGGCTGATGCCCACGCCCAGGCGGCTCTGCCGGTGGTAGCTCAGGACTGGCAGGGCACGGCCCGCGAAGAAATTGCCTCCGGCGGCCTAGCCACCATCATCTTTGGCCTGGGGGTGCTGGTGGTGTTCTTGGTGCTGGCGGCCCAGTACGAAAACTACGTTGACCCGATTATTATTCTCCTGACGGTGCCGCTGGCGGTGCTGGGGGCGCTAGTATTTCTATTTCTGCGCGGGCTCGACCTCAACATCTATGCCCAGGTGGGCCTGGTGATGCTAATTGGTCTGGCCAGCAAAAACGCCATTCTAATTGTGGAGTTTGCCAACCAGGCCCGCAGTCAGGGGTTGGGGCTGGTGCCTTCGGCGATCGCCGCCGCTGAGCAGCGGTTTCGGCCCATTGTCATGACGGCAATTTCGTCGCTGGTGGGGTTCTTTCCGCTGCTAATTGCTACCGGAGCGGGGAGCGCCAGCCGCTGGTCGGTGGGCTACACCGTATTTGGTGGGCTGCTGGTAGCCACGGTGCTGAGCCTGCTGGTGGTGCCCGTACTTTACGTGATTCTCAAGGGCTTTGCCGAGCGGGTGCTGCCGGGCGGCCCTGGGGCACCGCCGATGACTACTAGCTTGGGCAACGGCGATCGCCCCGGTTCCCTAGACGAAGATGAAGCTCTGGCACCGATGCGATCGCAAGGGGAGAACCCTGCCTAGGGCTGCGATCGCGATGGTTGTCGCCGAGCAACATTAGAATTTATAGCGTTGCTCAAATTTGCCCCCGTAACAGAGGTGCCCATTGTTCTGGGGCATGGCTCTGGCGCAGATTACCTGTAAGGATGTAAGGAGTCGATATGGATGAGGAAGGGTCGCAGGCTGAACTGGCTGCTCGCCTAGAGGCGCTAGAGGCCAGGGTAGAAGGCTTTATTCAGCAGGGGATAACGGAGCGCGTCGCCCGCCTAGAAGATGCGCTAACCCTGGTAACCGATGTTGAACGCTATCAACCGCTTCAGCGGCTGCTTAAAACTGGCAAGCTGAGAGAGGCTGACGAAGAGACGGTGCGAGTTATTTTGCAGGAGGCGGGCACCCCCGATCGCGAAGATCTAACTCCCGATGCCATTCGCCTGTTTTCCTGCAGCGTGCTGCGGGTAGTAGACCGTCTGTGGACGACCTACACGGGGGGGCGGTTTGGCTTTAGTGTCCAGCTCCAGATTTACCAATCGGTGGGCGGCACCCTTGAAACAGCCCTGGTGCAAGACACCGCTACCCTCAATCGGCTGGGGGAACAGGTCGGCTGGCGTCAAAACGAACAGTGGAAAACAATTGACCAGGCTCGCCATGATCTAGACGATCCCATCGGCTGCTATCCCGTTGTCTGGTGGGATTCTCCCTACGGAGCCAAAATGGTCAACTACTTTCTGAGCCGCCTGTTTACCTGCGAACTGTAGCGACCTGCGGACAGCTTAGAAATTTCCAGGGAGGCAAAACTTTTTGCCCGTCGTCCTTTAGATTTCTGCAAGTAACAGATCTCTGAAAGTAACCCCAAGACCGTCTCGCTGATATTTCAGCGAGACGGTCTTTGAAAGGCTGGAGTAAGCCCATTTCCCAAGCGCCTAGAGCAATGCCTGCTGTCTGGGGAACGGTGGCTCACTCTTCTCCTGTTGCGGGGGCAGTAACTTCGGTTGCCGGTTGGGCCTGCTGACGGCGCAGGGCGTCCTGCTGTAGCGTGCGGAAGTTGGAGGCCTCATCGCTGATACGGCCGCGATGCTGGCGGCTAAATTCGCTAGGGCTGCGTTCGTTCATCAGCACTGCCCGGTGAATTAAATCAAAGGGGCTGCTGCTCTCGCCAAAAAGACCGCCGTTGGCATCGCTGTCGCCAAACCCTTCGTTAGTGTCAACGCGAGGGGTGCGGCTGGGGTCAGTAGCCGTAGACTGGGCCAGGGCAGCTGGAGCCAGAGCTAACAGACTAGCGGCTGCGATCGCGGCTGCCAGTGGTCGAGAGAGACAGTTTGGGTAAACCATAGGAGCACTCCTTGACACCATAACAACTCAGAATTTGGGCACAGGCAATTGTGCTGTCTACGCCTGCTATTGTAGCGGCTATCTGGCCCGCTGCAGACAGCTCTATACCAGCTCACCAACTGGCTTGATAGAGTCTGCTGCTAAGCAATGCGGCGACGCAACAAGGGTTGAATTAGCCCCAGCGCCAGCCCGCAGAAGACCAATAAAACAGCTAGACAAGCCCCCAGCGAAACCGCCGCAAACGGCGTCTGCAGCACTGTGCTACCCAAGCCCCAGGCCGGGTGCAGGTAGACGTAGCGAATGGGCTCAATGGCGTAGGTGAGGGGGTTGAGGCTGGCCACCACCTGTAACCACCGGGGCATAAACTCCAATGGTACTAGTGCCGTACTCGAAAATAAGAGGGGCAAGTTGGTGACGAAAATCACCCCAATCAGCTCAATGTGGCCAGGCAGGGCAAAGGTTAGGCCTAGACTGAGGGCCGTTACCCCCAGCACCAGCACCATAACGATGAACAGCACCAGCAGCAGCCCTGGTAGACTGGGCAGCCCTGCCCCCAGAACTGCGCTAAGGGCCAAAATAGCCGCCGTTTGCACCAGGCTCAGGGCGGCGATAAACAGCGCCGACGCCACCACGATGGAATACCGCGAAGCCAGCGGGGCCACCAAAAACCGGTTTAAAAAGCCAAACTCGCGGTCAAACATCACCGGCAGCCCGGCGTTGAGCGCTCCGCCAAAGGCCGTAAACACAATGATGCCCGCCCCCAAAAACTGGCCGTAGTTGCGGCTCTCGCCAAACAGTCCGGCGGGCACGTTTTGGAATAATGCCCCAAACAGCACCAGCCAGATCAAGGGCTGGATTACCCCCGCCACCAGGGTTGTGGGGCGGCGCTGAAGCTGAATAAACAGCCGCCGGGTCATGGCCAAGGTCTCTTGCACGAAGGCTCCCGAGACCAGCCCTTGGGATTTAACCAGCTCCGCCTTCCAGGCTTTGAGTTCTGAGTTTTCAAGGTTGGGGGCAGCCTCACGGGCGGGGGATGGGGTGGGGATGGTGGTGCTCATGGTGTTATCCTAACGTCCCTTCATGGCCTGTTTTTTTTCTTTTTTGAGGTCGCGCTGCCCGACGGCGGCCAATTCCGCATCCATCAGGGTGCGGCCTGTGGCGGCCAGGTACACGTCGTCGAGGCTGGGGCGCGACTGGGCAATGCCAAAGACTGGCAGATCGGCAGCTTTGAGAGCCTGCTGTACCGTCAACAGCACGTCGGGCTGGCGGTCTACCACCAGGTTCAACGAGTTGCCCTGGGCGGCGTTGACGATGACCTCACGCACAAAGGGCAACTCGGCCAGCATGGCGCGGGCGCTGTCGGCCTCGGCGTCAGCGGTGAATTCGCGAATGCGCAGGGTGATGCGATCGCCCCCAATCTTGTCCTTCAGTTCGCTGGGGGTGCCCGACGAGATTACCTGACCGCGATCGATGATGGCGACGCGATCGGCCAGGGCATCGACTTCCTCTAAATAATGGCTGGTAATCAAAATGGTGGTGCCCGCCGCCCGCAGCTGCCGCAGAAACGTCCACACCGCCGCGCGGGTCTCAATGTCGAGGCCCACGGTGGGTTCATCTAGCACCAGCAGATCGGGCTGGTGTAGAAGGCCCAATGCTAGATCGAGGCGCTTTCTCAACCCGCCCGAGTAGTTGCCGGTCTTTTGGTCAGCCCAGTCGCCCAGGTCGAGCAGATCGATCATCTGGTCAATGCGGCGGCCCGAGACCCCCTTGGGCATGTGGTAAATAGCGGCCTGAAGCTGGAGCAGCTCGCGCCCAGTGAGCACCTTATCTAAAGCCACCTCTTGGGCAATGTAGCCCAGGTATTGGCGCACCAGCCGAGGCTGCTCAACCACCGAGACACCCATCACCTCTAGGGTGCCGCTGTCGGGGGTGGCCAGGGTGCAGAGACAGCGAATAGTGGTAGTTTTGCCTGCCCCATTTGGCCCCAGCAGGCCAAAAATTTCGCCGGGCTCAATGGTAAGCGACACATCGCGCACCGCTTCCACCGCCCCGTAGGACTTTTTCAGGTTTTTAATCGATACCGCTGCGCCCATCTGTAGAGCTCACCCCAAAAGAATTGGTTCTCACATTGGTTATTCTACAGAATTACATCGAGCGGCGGGAGAATTAAAGCGGGCCGATAAGTCGTAATTACCTTTAGATAATGTGCTGGCCTTGGGGCGTCAAATACTCTATTCGATACCCTCAGCGAGTTATTGCCCCCAATTTGAAAAGCTGGAGAGATTTTTGTCTCTATCCAGAAATTTGACGTTCCTCAAGCAGCCGCATTCCTTGTTAGAGACAAGGATGCGATGGGCAAAGAACTTGCTTCAAGTCTGGAGAGATCGACTACCTGGCTGGCATGGTCAATGTCTAGCCCCACCAAATGTCCTTCAGCGTCAAAATCCAGCACAATGCCGTCGGCCACCTCTTGAGAGTCCGCACTAGGCTGATCTAACAGGCTGATGTAAAGCGAGTCCGTTTCAGGATAGTAGTGAAACTTCACAGCGGCGGCCCCTTAAAATTGCGATCGGGGAAAGCATTCAGAACGGTTTCCCTATCTTCTAGAGTAACAACGCGCAAGTATTTGCCAATCGTATCTACAAAAATCCAGTGACGTACACGCCCGTCTGCTTGAGTTTCTTTGTAGAACGGATGGCGAATGGCTTGTTCACACCACTCTCGCTGCAGGTAGGGGCGTCTTGCCAAAACCTGTTCTTCGAAGTATTGCGTTGTTTTCACAAATCACTTAAACGGGCAGCAGGCTCACCAACGATTCGAGTTGGCCAGAGACACTGGCTACCAGGGCACGGGTCACCGGCCAGCTATCGACCACCATGCCTGCCGACAGCAGCATCATGTAGAGAATCGAGAACTTGAACAGTCCCTTGGCCAGGTCGCGATCGCTCGGTGCCTGCAACAATGTCCAGGCCCGCTGGATAAACATGACTCCCAGTACCAGGGCGATCGCCGCATACACCGCCCCAGTGGCCCCCAGGGGAAAGGTCATCATTAGCGTCAGCGGCACCAGCACCAGAGTGTAGTACCAAATCTGCTGAGCTGTAGACTCGTCGCCCGCCACCACCGGCATCATCGGTACATTGACCTTGGCGTAGTCATCTTGAATCAGCATGGCCAGCCCCCAAAAGTGGGGGGGTGTCCAGATGAACACAATGGCGAAAAACAGCCACGCCGCCAGGGGCAGATCCCCCGTCACCGCCGCCCAACCCACCAGGGGTGGAATCGCCCCGGCAGCGCCGCCAATCACAATATTCTGCGGCGAAGACCGCTTCAGCCAGTGGGTGTAGACCCCCACATAGATGGCGATGCCCACCATCGACAGGGTGGCGCTGAGCAGGTTGGCCACCAGCGCTTGCAGGCTGAAGGACAGCACGGCCAACACCCCAGCAAATACCAGGGCATCGCGCACCTGAATGCGCCCCGAGGGCAGCGGGCGGTGGCGGGTGCGCTCCATGTCGTAGTCGATGTCGCGATCGTAGACGCAGTTGATGGCCTGAGCTGACGCTGCGGCCAGGGTGCCGCTTAGCAGCGTCACCATCAGCAGCACCGGATCGACCTCGCCCTGGCTTGCTACCCACATGGCCGCCGCTGTCTCGATTAGCAGCAGGGGGATGATGCGGGGCTTGGTGAGCTGTACATAGCTCTGCACAACGGCCTTAAACGACTCGTGGTGCCGAGTGGGGGCATTCCATGTGGTGGTCTGATTCATGCAAAAAATCCTAAATGGTTTTGAAAACCGTAGATGACAGCTAAGTACGCCTAGAGGAGTGAATGAAAACCTTCGTAACAGCAGAGAGCACTGTTAGGCCTCGACAGCAGCAGTCGTGGAGGCTAGGAGTGTCTCGGCAGTGCCGAAGCGGGGCTCATTGGGGATGGGGTTGAGGCGATCGCGCCAAGCCAGCACCGTAAAGCACACCAGGGTGCCGACCAGTGCTGCTCCCAGGGTATGGTGGGCTACGGTCAAGGGCTCGACCTGGAGCCTCAGCCGAAAGGTGGCGATCCCCATAACCAGCTGAAACACCAGCAGTGCGCTGGCTAGGCTGCCCAACCGCCGCAGGGGATAGGTGAGCGCTGGAGTGCGCCACACTGTCCAAGTCAGGGCCAGCACGAGGGCGGTGGTAGGCAAAATTCCCAGCAGGTGGCTATTCATCACTTGGCACAGTTCCTTCAGCCCCAGGCATTGGTGGGCTGCCCAGCGCGACCCCACTAGCCCTCCCAGTAAACACTGGGTGTAAACCACAGCCAGCGCGGCCAGGCCCAGCCAGGGTAGGCGGCCCACGGTGCCCGTGCTGCGGTAGGGCAGCAGACAACAGGCGATGATCAGCATGGCGCTAAAGAACAGCAGCGCTGCACCCAGGTGGGCAGTGACAATATCGAAGCGTAGCAGCTGGGTCACCGTTAGGCCGCCTAGCGCCCCCTGGACGCCAATCAGGGCCAGCGCCCCTGCCGATGCCCAGGGCAACCAGCCGGGCACCTGTCGCCGGTACCACAGGCTAAGGGCAACCAGCCACAGGGTACTGAGGCCAATCAGTGCGGCATCTAGCCGGTGGAACCACTCTAAGAACACCTGGAAATTCATCTGCTGCCGAGGTACCAGTTGGCCGTAGCACAGGGGCCAGTCGGGGCAGGCCAGGCCCGCATTCATCACTCGGGTAGCGCTGCCTACGGCCATCAGGGCGAGGGTGGCAAAGGCAATTTTCCAAACCAGCCGCCGAATGCGATCGGCTGGGGTCGGGGCAACATTAGTGGTGGGCCACAGCGCTTCACGGGCCGTAGCCGGGGATAAAAACGAGGGGAAATTTGCGGCCATGCCATCTCCAGCGGTGAGCAGTGCGGTCTGGGGAAGGGCTTCGGGCAGCTCGGGACATGAGCCCCCGAGGGCTGAGCCGCTAGAAGACCCATGAGAGTAAACACTCAAACGTATGATTACAGAACTAAATAGAAACTGTAGCCCTCAGGTTGGGGTTGTTGCTTACCACTTTAGAGAGGGCAACCCTTGATTTGGCAAAGCTTTAGGGTTTTCTTTGGGATTTGAATACCGCCTTAGCCTGCTATATAAAAGCTAGAGTTGTGCCGTAGCCAGACACACAACGTAATCTATCGTTACCTTTGGCGGGGGGCTTTGGGTCAGGGTAGGGCGATCGCCGCTTAGAGTGCCCTCGGGCTGGCCGTCAGATGACATAATGGAGTGTCCCTGCTGGAGGTCACCTGCGCCCCGAGCGGCAGGGCCAGACGACTTCTCTGTTGACCGACTGCTTACCGATCGCAACGAGTACTGCACCCATGAGCGCCCCTCTTACCCTCAACCTGTCCCAGGGCTCCCTTCGCTTTACCTTCTCTGCCGAAGCGGCCCAATCCCTCAAGGCCTCCTTAGACGAGCTGATGACCGCCCTGAAAAGCGCGGCCGCCCAGGGAGGGGATACCAGTCGGCGGACACCGCAGTCGTCAGTGGAATATCGCCACAGTGGGGAGGTATTTTTCGAGGTGTTCTGCAACCCCAACATCTGGCCCAGCCCCTTTGCGGCCAAAGTGCTGCTGACCCTGCGGGACGATCGCATTCGAGTGACCACCGAGGCCGAGTTATCGCAGATTTACGACGATGTGATTGCCTACCTAGGCTAGGAGCATTCGCCAGCGCCCCTCTACTCCAGGCGGGATAGTAGCCTGAGATGCCACACCCCTGGGGATAGGCGCGATAGAATATGAACGCCAAAGGGCCGCTAGTGCGGCGTTGGCTGCGCTTAAGCGATTTCCGAAAAACTTTCTCCCTAATGGTGGGCAGTGCCCACCCTACGGTGGCTACAGTCGCCGGATAAAGCGGAGAGCTTCTTTTCTAAAAATCTCCTTAAAACGATCAATCGTTAATAGGCAAGCGCTGAATTTTGGAGTTTCTAAGGTAGCAAGCTATGTACCCCGATGATCTGACTCAAACTCTGCAGAAGGGAATCCGCGTTACCCTGGGGGCCACCGCGTCGTTGATTGAAGCCCTCCAAGATCCTGAAACCTCGAACCAACGTTTTTCTGAGCTGGGAGGCGATGTCAACCGCCTCACCGAAGAGTTAGAGGTCAAAGGCGAGACCACCGAGCGCGAGGCCAGACAGTTTGTCGATGGGTTGCTCAGCCAGGTGCCCAACCCCTTTGGCAGCTCTAGCCCAAGCGCCAGGGAGACTACCATTACCACCGTGGCCAGCCCCGTGGTCAACACCGCCGTGCAGAGCGATTTGGAGGCGCTGACCCTAGAACTGGCGGAAATTCGCCGCGAGATTGAGGCGCTCAAGAGCTAAGTAAAGCATGGTAGGCAATGCCACCACCACAGAAAATCTGGCGATCGCAGAGAACGGTGACCAAGCGATCGCCGAGCGCGAAGTCTACTTTGTCAGCGGCCTGGGTGCCGACTGGCGGGTGTTTCAGCGCCTACAACTAGAGGGCTATCGGCCCGTGCATATTCTCTGGCAGCGTCCCCAGCGCCGAGAGACCATTGAGCATTACGCCCAGCGACTGCTGAAGCAAGTGACCACAGAAAACCCTATTTTTGTGGGGCTTTCCTTTGGCGGGCTGATGGCGATTGAAATGGCCAAGCTTTGCAACCCTGCCCAGGTGATTGTGATCTCTAGCGCCACAACTGGGGCACAAATCCCGGCCTACTTCAAGGTGTTTCGCTGGCTGCCAGTGCAGCTGGTGGTGCCCTTTAAGCAACTGCTGTGGGCAGTCCACTGGCTGCTGAACTGGCTGTTTGGCCTCAGCGATCGGGACGACTGCTCGCTGTTTAAGCAGGTTTTGGTTGATACCGACCCTTTTTTCCTGAAGTGGGCGATCAATCGGGTCGTGGGCTGGCGCAACCAGGTAGTGCCCGAGCATCTGGTGCATATTCATGGGGGGAGCGATCGCGTCTTTCCCTTTGGCCACCGCAGCGCCGATGTGGTGGTGCCCAGCGGCGGCCACCTGATGGTGCTCAACCGGGCCGAAGAGCTGTCTCAGCTATTGATGCATACCCTGGCAACGAGTCCGGTAGAAAGCTAGAGCGTCGTTGAGCTGGGTTGAGTTGGTGCTGGGGTGGTTTTTAAGCGCGTTTGAAGCGGCAAATCTGGACGCTTAAGCTGGTCTAGGGCCGCCGCAAAGTCTGCCTCGTCTACCCCAGGGGGCGTATCGGCGGCGGCGAGTTCGCGGTGCTGGGGATCGGGCAGCAGGCGCAGCCAGGTGTGGGTGAGTCGATGGGTAACGGGGGCAGCGGCGGCAGATTCTAGCACCAAGGTTGGCAGCCACAGCTGCCCCAGCACTGGGTTGAGCAGTTCGCCATGGATAGCGGCGGTGCGGCGCTGAAAGAGCATTTTACAGGCGGCAGGGGCCTGGCGCAGACATCGGCGGCGATCGCGCAGCGCCCTAGCCCAGGGGGCGTTACCCAGCCAGGGCAGCACCAGGGGCAGGGGCGACCAGGGGGCAATCAGCCAGCGATCGCGCCGCCAGCGGCCTCGGAGGGTGCGATCGGTCACCCCCTCGGGGGCCAGCACCGCCAGACTTTCTACCTGGTCGGGGTAGGTGAGGGCGTACTGACCTGCCACCCAGGCCCCCAGCGAGTGGCCCACCAGCCGAAACCGCTGAATACGCAGAGCGCTCAATAGACTGTGCAGCACCTCTACCTGAAGGGCCACTGAATAGGTCGTTTTGCCCTCGCGCCACGACTCGCCAAAGCCCAGCAGGTCGGGGGCCAGGCAATGGTACCGGGGGGCCAGTCGCTGCATAAGCGGCAGCCACTGGGTGCTGTCGTGCCACGACCCGTGCAAGAAAATCACCGTTTCTGCCTGGGGTTTGCCGCCCTCGTGCCAAAACACATTGCCGCTGGGCAGCTTCATGCGGCCAGTGCGAAGGGGAATCTCGGCGGGTAACGGCATGGCGACTCGATGGGTAGATGGCACCAGGGTAATCGGAGGGCGGTGCCCAATCCGTCAAACCCAGCAAACTTACCCAAAAGCTTAGGCTAAAACCGTTTCTCCCTTAAAGAAATCTTGCAAATGCTGCCGGTGGTCGTGGGAGAGCCGATCCCACGGCAGCTCGTCGCGGCTAAAGGAGGAGGCCTCTAAAATTTCCCGGGGATCCGCCGGATAGGGCTTGCCCGTCACCCGCACCGCCACCGTCACGCACACTGAGTGAAACCGAGGGTCGCGCCCCGGCTGGGAGTAAACGCCTACCAGGCGCTCCAGCCCCACGGTCTGGAGCCCGGCCTCTTCCTTCAGTTCGCGGGCGGCGGCAGTGAGCACATCTTCGCCCCAGTCCACAATGCCGCCGGGCAGGCTCCACAGGCCGTTGTCGCGGCGGCGCACCAGCACAATGGTGCCATTGGCCAGCAGCGGAATGACGCAGGTGCCCAGAATGGGGCGGCGCAGCAGCAGCCCCAGCAGGGTGCGTAAAATATGGGCGAAGTAAGCCATAGACTAGAGGGTGTCCAGGTCGGCGAGCACCTCGTCGGCGTGGGTCTCGGCTTTGACCTTGAGGTAGGTTTTCTCCAGGTTGCCGTCGGAGCCAATGATAAAGGTGCTGCGGGTGATACCCATATATTCTTTGCCCATGAACTTTTTCAGGCCATAAACGCCGTAGCGGCTGGCCACTTCGCCGCCCTCATCTACCAAGAGCGGAAAGGGCAGGCTGAACTTGTCGATAAATTTGCTGTGGGACTTGGCGTCGTCGGTGCTTACCCCCAGCACGATCGCATCTTTGCCCTGGTAGTCGGCGTAGCGATCGCGGAACCCACAGGCTTCTTTGGTGCAGCCGGGGGTGTTGTCGCGGGGGTAAAAGTACAGCACCACGCGCTGACCCTTGAGGTCAGCCAGGCTATAGGTTTTGCCGGTAGCATCGGGCAGGCTGAAGTCGGGAGCGGGGTCGCCAACGGAAAGGGTCATAGTCGATATTGCGAATGAAGGGACGATTCGTGCTTGCTAATTGTATAGCGGGGGCTGGCTGGAGATGACCTGAGGGAATTACTCAGATCGTCGATGGATGTGGAACATGGAGGACTGATCGGTCGGCAGCAGCAGCACATCACTGACGTTCACGTGGGGCGGGCGGGTGACGGCAAACACAATCACATCGGCGACATCATCGCCGGTCAGCGGGGTCATGCCCTGGTAGACGCCCCTAGCGCGATCGCGATCGCCGCCAAAACGCACCACGCTAAATTCGGTTTCCACCAGGCCGGGGTCAATGTTGGTGACCCGCACCGGGGTGCCTAGCAGGTCGAGCTTGAGACCCTCCGATAGAGAACGGACGGCGGCCTTGGTGGCACAGTAGACGCTGCCGCCGGGGTAGGTCTGCCGCCCGGCGATTGAGCCCACATTCACCACGTGGCCGCGCCCGCGCGCCACCATGCCCGGCACCACCGCCCGCGTCACGTAGAGCAATCCTTTGACGTTGGTGTCGATCATCGCTTCCCAGTCGTCTAGGGGCGCTTCGTACTGTTTGTCGAGCCCCCGGCTGAGCCCGGCGTTGTTGATCAAAATGTCGATTGCCTGCCAGGGGTCGGGTAAGGTTGCGATCGCCTCACCCACGGCCTCCGGCTGGCGCACGTCTAGCACCACCGTCAGCACTTCGGTGCCATGCTGCTGCTGAAGTTCGGCGGCTAGAGTTTGCAGTGGTTCTAATCGGCGGGCCGCTAAAATTAGCCTCGCACCAGTGGCCGCGAGCTGGCGGGCGCAGGCAGCCCCAATGCCGCTGCTAGCGCCGGTAATGAGAACGGTTTGATTTGCGATCGATGCAGCCATAGCAGAGAGAGAATAAATGCCAATAGTTCATGCCGCTTCGGCGACAACCTCAACTCTAAATTGGAGGAGTGACTCCCAGGATAGTTTTAGGGATGCGTCGGCTGCGCTCTCGCGCCAGCGTAACGCATCTGGCCCAGGTCTTGGCGCAGTAGCTCTTCGGGCGATCGCCTGCAGGATTATTCATAGACATGACAATGCTCGAAGATTTGGTTGCCCCTCAAGGGCGCAGATGTACGCCTAGAGGAGTGGTTCTGATTCCCCCAAACCCTTTAGGGTGCCGTTTCTGGTTCTGGATTCTTCACGCTGGCATCGATTTCATCCAGGGTTTGCAGCACCAGGCGCTTGGCCTGCAACTCCCAGCCCAGCTTTTGCACCTGAAAAGCCACGTAAAACCCAATGCCCGTAGCGATCAAGTCCAGCGGTTGCTGTCCCGAAATACCCAGCAGCAGCCCCAGCCCACCAATGCCCCAAAAGGGCAGCGCCACCGTCTGGCGGTTTTCTTCAATCAGCTTGGCAACAAAATTGTTGGGAATACTGGCCGCCACCTCCTCCCGCACGGCCTGCTGCTGGGGATAGGGTACGGCAAAGCTAAACTTGCGGCGCAGTTTCTCAATCTTGCGGGCGTCGGTGCTGTACTCCGTCAGCTCGTCTTCTGCCATACGAATGAGCTGCTCAGCTTGGGTCATAAGGACTATCTCAGCTAGGTATACGGGGGCTATGGGCCAAAGGTAAAGGCGCTAGACTGCCACCGTTTTTCATTATCCCACCGCAATGATCCTTCGCATACTGCTGGCCTCCGCTGGGTATGCCAATGGCTTCACGCTGGCTAGTCACTCTGGCCTAACGCCCCTGGAGCGCCAGTTAAGGTGCGCTTGGGCGAGCAGGTGATGATCATAATCGCCAGCGTCAAAATGTACGGGGCGGCGTTGAACAGGTAGTAGTACGAGTCGATACCCACCGACTGAAACGCTGGCCCGAGCGCCTGCGCCCCACCAAACAGCAGCGACGCCCACAGACATTGCCAGGGTTGCCAGCGGGCAAAAATCACCAGCGCCACCGCCATCAGACCCTGGCCGCTAGAGATGCGCTCGGTCCAAACGCCGGGGTAAAACAGCGACAGGCTGGCCCCGCCAATGCCCGCCAAAAAGCTGCCCCCCACGATCGCCGCCATCCGCACCCAAAAAATCGAAATGCCCATGGCCAGGGCGGCATCGGGGCTGTCGCCCACGGCCCGTACGTAGAGCCCCCAGCGGGTTGACTTAAAGAACCAGCTCATCAGCGGCACGATCGCCACCCCCAGCAAAAACAGCGGGCTAATTTGCAGCGCCGACTGCACCTGGGGCAAGCTGCTCCAGGTGCCCGTCGCCAGGGTCGGCAACTGGGGAGCCTGGGGCTGAATGAAGGGCTTGCCAAAAAAGTTGGCCAACCCGCCGCCAAAGATAATCATGGCGATGCCCACCGCCACGTCGTTGACGCGGGGCTGCTGCGACAGCCAGCCGTGAATCGCCCCCAGCCCCATGCCCGCTATCCCCGCTGTCAGCACTCCCAGCCAGGGGGCCAGGGTGGGGCCAACAATGCCCGAGCTGAGGTAGGAGATAGCGTAGGCGCTCATCGCCCCCATCAGCAGGGTGCCCTCTAAACCCAGGTTGATCTTGCCGCTTTTCTCCGTCAGGCATTCGCCCAAACTGACCAGCAGAAAGGGCACGCTCCCCCGCAGGGTTCCGGCCAAAATGCCCAGGGGCACACCCCACCAGCCCAGTGCTTCCGTCGCCATTGCTTTCCCCTACGTGTTGACAACTCAGGCCATGCTCAATAGAGCTTCCCGCCGCTCATCCCGCGGATAATGAATGCCTAACTTACCCACCTACCCATCCACACATTTACCCGACCACCGCCGCGCCTTCAGTCTGGGCCTCGCGCTCCTGAAACACCGCGAAGCGCCCGTAGAGCGATTCGCTGTAGAGCACACAGAGAAAGACAATGCCCTGAAAGACCATCACGGTGGCATCGGGGAGATTGTGCGATCGCTGCAAAATGCCCCCCGCCGCCAAAATGCCCCCCAGCAGCACCGACACCAGCACCGTCGCCAGGGGGTTGTGGCGGGCCACAAAGGCCACCAAAATCCCGGCGTAGCCGTAGTTCGACACAATCGACTCGTTCAGCCGCTTTTGCACAGCGGCGACCTCGACCATGCCCGCCAGCCCGGCGCAGGAACCCGCCAGAAAGCATACCGCCAGGGTGAGCTTGCCCACCGGCAGCCCGGCAATGCGGGCGGCGCGGACGTTGCCCCCGGCGGTGCGGGCGGCAAAGCCAAAGGTGGTGCGCTGAATCAGAATGTAGGCGAGAGCCGAGGCTACCAGGCCGTAGATCAACCCCCAGTGAACGCGGGTGGCGGGCAGATTGCCCAGCCATGCAGCGGGGGCAATCTCAAAGCTGGAGGGCTTGCTGACAAAGGCGGGGTCGCGCAGGGGGCCTTGAACGAGGTGGTTCATCAGGGCGATCGCAATATAGTTCAGCAGCAGGCTGCTGATGGTTTCATTTACCCCTCGGTAGTGGCGCAGGGCTCCCGCCGCCATAATCCACAGGCCGCCCGCCACCAGACTGCCCAGGGCCATGGCCAGCAGCACCAGTCCGCCGGGCAAACTCGACCCCAGGGCCAGACCCACCATCACCGCCGCCAGGCCCCCCAGCACTAGGGCGCCCTCATTGCCGATAATTACCAGCCCCAGCCGAGCCGGCAGGGCCGTGCACAGGGCCGTCAGCATCAGCGGGGAAGCGCGCAGCAGGGTATTTTGCCAGGCGCTCCAGCTGCCAAAGGCGGCCCGATAGATGGAGCCATAGACTGCCAGGGGGTTGGCCCCGGCCAGGGCACAAAACACCCCGAAGATGACCAGGGCAGACAGCACTGCCCCCATAGGCAGCGCCACCGATTCCAAGGATCGCCGCCAGGTTGTTGTAGACGCCATAGTAATGGTTTAGCTAATGGACCCAATGACACCCTCAACAAAATAGTCCATTTTTTCTAGCTCAATATTGTCGGTTTTGAGCTGCTGGTCGGCGGGCAAAATTTCGCCCCCGGTGTTGCTCTGGAGCGGCCCCTGGTAGATGACGATCTCGCCCGATTTAATGCCGGCTATGGCAGCATCGCCAGCGGTCTTGGCCTCGTCGCTGACGGCGGGGCCGTAGGCCGACAGCTTACAGAAGTTATCGGCTAGCCCACCCCGCAAAATGTGGGGAATGTCTCCAGCCATCAGGGTTTTGCCCGCCATAAAGTCTTTGCCCAGGGTGGTGTAAATACTCGACCAATCCCACTCGGCCCCGGTGAGGTAGCCCTGGGGGGCCAGGGGGCTCTGGTCGGCGTGGTAGCCCGAGGTCATCACCCCACGCCGCTCGGCGGTTTCCATCACCACCTTGGGGCTATCGACGTGGCAGGTGATGACCTCAATACCCTGGTCGGCCATGCTGTTGGTGGCCTCGGCCTCTTTTACCGGCACCGACCAGTCGCCGGTAAAAATCACCTGGGTAGTGGCCTCGGGGTTGACCGACCTGGCCCCCAGGGTAAAGCTGTTGACGTTGCGCAACAGCTGCGGAATGGGCTTGGCGGCCACAAACCCCAGCTTGCCCGCTGGGCTCATATGGGCGGCCACTACCCCGGCCACGTACTGGGCCTCGTCGATGTAGCCAAAGTAGCTGCCCACGTTTTTGGGATGTATGTCTTCCTGGTACAAGCCCCCGGCGTGGAGAAACTGCACATCGGGAAACTCTTCGGCCAGAGCAAGAATGTGGGGGTCAAAGTAGCCAAAGGAGGTGGGAAACAGCACCTTGGCCCCGTCGATCTCGATCATGCTGCGCATGGCTTCGGCTACGGCTGTGGTTTCGGGCACGCTGGCCTCTTCCACCAGGCGAATGCCGGGCACATTGGCGGCCATGGCTGCGGCCCCCTCAGCATGGGCCTGGTTGTAGCCAAAGTCATCCTTAGGGCCGACGTAGATGAAGCCTACGACCAGTTCTTCTGGGGCAGACCCATCGGTGGCTGCACTGCCCTCGGTGCTGGGCGACTGGGCGCAGCCGGTACTGAATTTGGCCGTCAGCCCAAAGGCAGAGGAGGCCAACAGCCCCCGCACCACCTGCCGTCGCGATAGGCGAAAAGAACGGTTGCGATCGCTCATTTTGGTTACAACTCTCTCCAATACAGGGGCAGACTCATTCCGAGTGTCAGTATTACAGCTCTACCTACGAACTGGGTCGCTCGCTATATGGCTCGATTCGCCATGGCTGTTCTTAAGCTTTTACACCATCCTCTAAGAATTGGTAAAAGCCCTCGAAGTAGTTGTATCAGAAACCACACTTTAGCGGGTTGTCCGCCACTATCCCAGGATAGAGATTGGCTAAAACAAAACCCCAGAGTGACATAACTCTGGGGTTTTGAGGACTTGGTTGAGGATGGTGCCAGGTGGCCCTAGATGTGCTGCTCTAGGAGTTCGGCGATCGCCCGGTGCTCCACGGGCGGCACCAGCGGAAACTCCTGGCGGGTGTCGGTGATTAGCCAGTCGAGGGCGGCGGCCTTCATGTCGATGGAAGCGCCGGTTTTATCCACGCAGTAGCGGCCAAACACCAGCTTGTCCACCAGTCGCACACCGGGACCAATGCGCGAATATTCGAAGATGACGCTCTTATCGACGATCGCCCCGCTGCAGATCGAACAGTTGTTGCCGATGGCGCTGGGGCCAACGATGGTGGCCCCGTCTTCGATGTGGGTCATGCCGCCGATGTAGACCGGCCCTTCGATATTGACCTTGTCCCAGTTGGCCTTGACGTTGAGGCCCACATAGACGCCGGGGCGAATCTCTTCGCCGGGGATATCCACCAGGTTGACCACTCCGGTGAGCACGTCCTGGATGGCGCGCCAGTAATCGGGCACCTTGCCGATATCGACCCACTCAAACGCCATGGGAATGCCGTAAAACGGCGCGCCGTTGGCCACCAGCTTGGGCAGCAGATCGCCGCCGATGTCGAACGACACGCCCGAGGGAATGTAGTCAAACACCTCGGGCTCAAAGATATAGATGCCGGTGTTGATCTCGGTGCTGAGGGCCTCTTCTACGGAAGGCTTTTCTTGAAACGACTTGACTCGCCCTTCGGCGTCGGTGACCACCACCCCATAGCTGGGCACCTGCTTGAGGGGCACGGTTTTGGTAATGATGGTGGCGATGGAGCCTTTTTCGCGGTGGCGGCGCACGGCCTCGGTGAGGTCGAGATTGATCAGCGCGTCGCCGCAGAGCACTACAAAGGTGTCATCAAAAAAAGGCGAGAAGTCTTGAATCTTGCGCATCCCTCCAGCGGAGCCGATGGCGTCGCCCACCAGTTCGCCATTTTCTTCAATGCGGCCCTCAAAGGAATAGGCGAGTTCGACGCCAAAGCGCTGACCGTCGCGAAAATACCCCTCAATTTCGTTGGCCAGGTGGCTGACGTTGACCATAATTTGGTCAAACCCGTGTAGGCGCAGCAGTTCGAGCAAAAACTCCATTACCGGCTTCTGCATGATCGGAATCATGGGTTTGGGAATGGTGTAGGTGATCGGCCGCACACGGGTGCCTTTGCCGGCAGCCAAGATCATGGCTTTCATACGAATAGGATCCTTAATTTATGGGGTTAAATCTGTAGCCGAGCAGTTTGGCGAGTTTAGTCTATGGCCAACCCACCCAGAAACGGTCGGCATAACACCAACGCCTTGGGTTGGCCCTTTGGGGGCCGGTCTTTGACCATCGCACTTGGCCATGCTAACAGCGCCCCCTACCAGAGCACCGGCAACCCGCTGGCCTTCAAGGAGTTATTACACTCTCTTTAAAATAGCCTGGCCAATCTGGAAACGGTAGCCTACATCAGCGTCCCGCTGCCTCAGTCAGGCAGAATAAATGCCGGCAGTTCGGCCTCCGCTGCGGTGAGGGGGGCACGGTTAAGATTTCTGACCCGTAAATCGCCGTAGAACTGGTCTTGACCCAGCTCTACCTTCGACTGGGCCGAGAGAAACAGCAGGCCCCAAAACACGCCTACCTTCTCGTGTACCGCAGCGGCGTGGGGGGTTTCAAAATCGTGGGCGTCTTCGAGATCGGCGGGTTTAAACTGGGGCCAGTGCTCCAGCAGCAGCTCAAAGTCGATCCACAGAGTATCGCCCCCCAGCTCATCCCAGTACTGGTCGAGGAAGGCTTCGAGGGCGGCGGCAATTTCGGAGAGGTTTTCCTGGTGGGCGAGCTGGGCGATCGCCCGCACGGCCTGACGCTGGGGCTGGGGTCGCGCCCGCCGCGCCCGCAGGCGGGGGGTGTGGTCGGCCATTACCGTGGCCATGGTTTCGAGCTGCTGAATTAGCTCGTGCAGCGTGACCTGCCGCCGCTGGGGAATGGGAGCGACGGCGCGACGGTGCAGGTGCCGCTCCAAGTTGCGAGGCAGGGGCACCAGGTCAGGCAATTCTTCTTCCCAGACCTCTTCGGGGTTGGCTGCGGCCTCGGCCTCGGCTTCGGCTCGCACCATGGTGTCGGCCTTGAGCAGCACCAGCATGGAGGCGTAGAGAAACCCCTGGCCCGACTCTGACAGGTTGGCCTCGTAGGGGGTGCGGCCCTGACTGGCCAAGGCTTCGGCCTGGCTCTTGAGCAGCGACAAGAAGCGATCGATCACGTCGATCACCTTGACATCCCACGGGTCGATTTCGCCCTGATCGGCCAGGTCGATGAGAAATGCGATCGCAGTTTGAGCCAGGGACGATGACATAGATCAGGCAGAAAAGCTTGGAGCTCGCTAGACAGCCCCTGCTGTCTAAGTCGCCATGACGCGGCTATCGGCCCATGATAGCTCAAAGGCCCGTTTTACCTAACGACTCCATTACCGCATTGATCAGCCCTTGTCCCCAGATCATCGCTATTCCTCCGCACCCGAGGATCACAAACCCGGCCTTGGCGATCTGCATGGGCTCGAGGCTAAAGGGAGAGCCGTAGGTAAGCGGTAGCGCAATTAGCAGAGCGCCTAAGGCAGAACCCCAAGCAAACCGCGAGGCCCCCTTGAGCAGTGGACGCTGAGTAGGTTTAGTCGGATCACCGTCGCCAGACATAATGACGCTTTCTCTAACGCAACATCCAGTCCATCAACTAGATCATAACAACTGAGGTCGATGGCGATCTGGCCTGCACGTCCGGCTCTGCTGGCTGTATCTAAGCGACTGCTTCTCCATCTTCAATTTGGGCGGCGGGCAGCATTAGGCTCTGTTCTTCGAGCTTGACCTGGTAGCGCTGCACATCCTGCTCCAGCTCCTGAATCCGCACTTCGCGCTGCTGCACCTGCTTGCCAAAAGACATGTAGCCCTGCAACTGCGCCCAGACGCTAAATACCCAGGCAAACACCGCCCCAATGCCCATGGCGATAATCAGCTCGACGCACAGGGGCGCTTCCACATCCAGTCCGGGGGCGATGTGAATCAGCACGCGCTCCGTGTTCTCAATGCCAAATAGCACCAGGGCTAGGGCAATCACAAAAATAACGACGAAATTTATCTGCCTCATGGCTCTGGGCCTCCCATCGTTGGTCAAATTCGCTAGGTCTATGCTAAGTCCAGCTCGGAATCTATGGTTCCTTAAAGGTAGAACTCCACTTCTGGACTTAGATAAGGTTATTTAACCAGGCTGGGTTTTATTTTGGGGAAAGGTTTTTAGGAAGAGGGTGAGGGGATTGAGGAAGGTGGGGACGGCAAGGAAGATGGGTTCTTGTTGGCGTGACGGCTCGTAGGTGCAGGGGAGCGAAGTTGTAGGGTGGGCACTGCCCACCGTTGGGGAAACTATTTTTCAGAAGCCGCCCTATAAAACGGGGAGCTTTGGTTTGAAGATGCGGTAGCGGAGGCCGTAGCCAGCGAGCACGAGGGCGGCGATGCCCAGGGTGCCGAGGGCGATCGCATTGGGCAGCCAGAAGGTGGCATCAATATAGGTGATCTGACCCGGCTCAAGCTTCCAGGTGGCTCCGGTCGGGTCTTCGGCCAAGGGCGGCGTGGCGGTGGGGGCAAGGCTGGCTAAGCCCCAGGGCACCTGAAGCCGAAAGCGCAGGTCTGCCCAGGGAGTCGGATCAGATGAGTCATCCCCGTTGGTGGGCAGCTGGCGCAGGTCTATGCGGTAGGTGAGGTGGGTGCGGCTGGCCAGCAGCCAGTTGGTTTGGTCGATGTCTAAAGCAAAGGGAACCGGTTCCCAGCCGGGCAGTTGTAGGTAGGTGGGGCTGTCGGCAGGTGGCAGTTCTTCGGTAGGGGCGGATTCAATGTCTGGGTAGACGGCAGCGGCAAAGAGCTGGCGAAAGCGATCGCCCAAGTCGGCGGCAGTGCCAAAGGGCACGGTGAGGGTGACGGTCTGGGGGTTCTGGCTGAGCTGGCCGCCGAGGGGACGCGATCGCACCTTTAGCTCCTCTAGCCAGGGGGCCAGGGTGGGCTGGGCCAGGGCGGCACCGCGATCGCTCAAATCGATCGTTTGGGAAATCTGGCCATGGCCCTGGTGGTCAAAGCGCAGGGTGAGGTCGTAGCGCAGACAGCCGCTCAGCAGCAGGGGCAGCAGCAGCAGCAGCGTTTTCCGGAGGGGTCGCTGCGCGAATCGCCTCAGTACGCTGCGAACAAATTGCCCTGGCCTGCGGTCGCCCCCAGCGTTCGGTGTCAAAATCACTCCCAAAAATCAATCTTTGTGCGCAGTTCCGTAGCTTTGGCCAAGGCTATACCATTAGAGCGATAGATCCAACGGTAGCCGGTAGCGTTGCATGAACAACCCCTCTCCAGATTCTACGACCGCCTGGCATACGGTTGGCATTGACGAGGCCCTCAGCCAGTTAGACAGCAATGACGATACCGGCCTTACGGCGCAAGCGGTGCTCGATCGCCGCAGCCAGTATGGCCCTAACGAGCTAGAAGAGGTCGGCGGTCGCCCCGCCTGGCGCATTTTGCTCGACCAGTTCACCAATATCATGCTGCTGATGCTGATTGCGGTGGCGGTGGTGTCGGGGGTGCTCTCCTATAGAAATCAAGAATTTCCTAAGGATGCGATCGCGATTTTTGCGATCGTCATTCTCAATGGCGTGCTGGGCTACCTGCAAGAGAGCCGGGCCGAAAAAGCCCTCGCCGCCCTCAAGCAAATGGCCTCCCCCAGCGTGCGGGTGCAGCGCGACGGTCGCCTGCAAGAGGTGCCCTCCCAAGACCTGGTGCCCGGCGACATCATGCTGCTGGAGGCGGGCGATCAGGTGGCCGCCGATGGTCGCCTGCTAGAGGCCAGCAACCTGCAGCTGCGCGAGTCGGCCCTGACCGGCGAAGCCCAGGGGGTCAACAAACAGGCCACCCGCACCCTGGCGGCGGATACGGGCCTGGCCGATCGCAAAAACCTGGTGTTTCAGGGCACGGAGGTAGCTCAGGGGCGAGGTCGTGTGCTGATCACCGGCACCGGCATGAAGACCGAACTGGGCCGCATTGCCGCCATGCTGCAAGGGGTCGAAACCGAGCCCACCCCGCTCCAGCAGCGCATGACCCAGTTGGGCAACGTGCTGGTCACTGGGTCGCTGACCCTGGTGGCGATCGTGGTGGGCGCTGGCGTGTTTTTTGGCGGCTGGGGAGCCTTTGAACGCCTGCTAGAAGTGGCCCTGAGTATGGCCGTGGCGGTGGTGCCCGAGGGCCTGCCAGCGGTAATTACCGTCACCCTGGCGATTGGCACCCAGCGCATGGTGCGCCGTCACGCCCTAATTCGCCGTCTGCCCGCCGTTGAAACCCTGGGCTCAGTCACCACGATTTGCTCTGACAAAACCGGCACCCTGACCCAAAACAAAATGGTGGTGCAGCAGATGCGCACCCTCTCCCAATCGCTGCAAGTGACTGGGGAGGGCTACGCTCCGGAGGGAGAATTTATTGGCGAAGGACAGCCCCTAGACCCTCGCCAGGTGCCCGATGTGGGGCTGCTGCTGGTGGATGGCCTGCTGTGCAACGACTCTGTGCTGCAAAAGGAAGCGGGCGATTGGGCGATCATGGGCGACCCCACCGAGGGAGCCCTGGTGGTGATGGCGGCTAAAAGCGGCCTCGATCGCCATCGCTTGGGCCACGAATTGCAGCGGGTGGTGGAGTTTCCCTTTTCCTCAGAGCGCAAGCGCATGAGCGTGGTGTTTAGCGGCGTGAATGCTCTCGCCGCCGATCTGGCGCTGCCCAAAGCCCTGGCCAGCGCCCCCTACCTGATGCTGGCCAAGGGGTCGCCCGAGATGCTTTTAGAATGCTGTACCCACGGTTTAAAAGGGACAGAGCAGTTTGAACTGGATAAGGAGACGCGATCGCGCATTCTAGACAACAGCGCCGAGATGGCCGCCCAGGGGCTGCGGGTGCTGGGCTTTGCCTACCGCCCCATCACCACCGTGCCCGACGAGGGCGACCCCGATCTGGCCGAGCGCGATCTGGTGTGGCTGGGCCTGGTGGGAATGATCGACGCCCTGCGGCCCGAGGTGCGGGTGGCGGTGCAGCGCTGTCGAGCTGCCGGCATTCGGCCGATGATGATTACCGGCGACCACCAGCTGACCGCCATGGCGATCGCCCAAGACCTGGGCATTGCCGATGCCGAGGCTAAATCCCTCAGTGGCGCTGACCTAGAGGCCATGGGCCAGACCGATCTAGAGGCGGCGGTGAAGGAGGTTAACATCTACGCCCGCGTATCGCCTGAGCACAAGCTCCGCATCGTTAAAGCCCTGCAAAAAGACCATCAGATCGTCGCCATGACCGGCGATGGCGTCAACGATGCCCCGGCCCTCAAACAGGCCGAGATCGGCATTGCCATGGGCATCACTGGCACCGACGTCAGCAAAGAAGCCAGCGACATGGTGCTGCTCGACGACAACTTTGCCACCATCGTCGCCGCCACCGAAGAGGGCCGGGTGGTCTACACCAACATTCGCCGGTTCGTGAAATACATTCTCGGCTCCAACATTGGCGAACTGCTGACGATTGCCCTCTCACCCCTGCTGCTGCCGATTTTAGACGTGCCCTTGAGCCCGTTACAAATTCTGTGGATGAACCTGGTCACCGATGGCTTCCCGGCGCTGGCCCTGGCGGTAGAACCCGCCGAACCCGACGTGATGGAGCAGCCCCCCCATGACCCCCAGGAAGGTATCTTTGCCCGAGGCTTAGGAGCCTACATGCTGCGCATCGGCATTGTGTTTGCCATTATCTCGGTGTCGATGATGGTGTGGGCCTACCAGCACGCCCAGCAGGGCGGCGACCCCGATCGCTGGAAGACGATGGTGTTCACTACCCTCTGCCTGGCTCAGATGGGCCATGCGATCGCCGTGCGGTCTGGCAGTCGTCTTACGATAGAAATGTCGCCCTGGTCAAACCCCTTTGTGCTGGGGGCTGTGCTTCTCACCTGCGTGCTCCAACTCATGCTGATTTACGTCGAGCCCCTGCGAAATTTCTTTGGCACCCACCTGCTCAGCTCTTTTGAACTGCTGATCTGCTTTGGCTTTAGCACGCTGCTATTTGTCTGGGTCGAAGCCGAAAAAATCTACCGCCGCATCCGAGGCAAAGTCGTAAGAGATTAGCACGGCTTTGCTCACTAGTGAGGTAATTGTAAAATGTATGGGGTGCCACCTGATTTACCAGTAAATGTCTTTGTTGGACAAGAGTTTAATCAGATCTGCTTGGGTCGCTTTCAAATTCAGTTTCACGCATCTGGCACGGGTAGCATTTTCGTTGAAGGTCGTTGGAAACTCTTCGACGATAAGGGAGTTGTGATTGATGAAGAGCAGGATCATGCCAAGCGAGAAGCTTTCCGCCTTCACCAGATCATCGATGTGCCAATTCTTCGTGCAAGCATTAACCCACCGCAGTCCTTTTCTCTGTTATTCGAAAACGGCTGGTGCCTAATGATTTTTGATGACATGCCACATTATGAAAGCTTCTCAATCGATATAGACGGTCAACCAAGCCTATTCATTTAGTGGTATCTAAGAGCTTGTTGGTAGAGTTAAAACCTAAAAGATGTTTTTAAGATCATGATTGAATGGCAAGACATGGAACTGTTTCGAGGCATAGACCTTAACGATTCTTGTGTTCTGAGCTGGAAGATAGAACCGACACAGTTGGTTTTTGAGCTAGATGTGAGTGTATGGCCTGAGTCACAGTTCTACAAAACACCGAAGCCAAATGAATATACTTGTCATAGAACTGCCCAGCTCATATTTCGAGGCTACAAGAAGATCTTTGGACTACATGAAATGAGCATGTAAGGTCAACTGTAGATCCTGATAATACAATTGATTACGGCAATATTGATGCCTTGAACCAGGAAGAAACAGTGATTCGAGGGAACCTCGATTAATTGATTTTTTTGGCCAGTGGTGTCTCATTTGAGACAGTCAAGGTGGATTTAGAGGAATTGCGTGACATCTCAACGGAAAGAGTCCCCTATTTTGACGAAAAAATAGGGATG
>NZ_JAYGIH010000118.1:0-27982 GCF_034932455.1 Leptolyngbya sp. CCNP1308
GCCACCGTAGGCGGAGTCAGTGACTCTGTTACGTGAGGACAAAGAGAAGGAGTCTTTGGAGAGGACGGCCTCTCGCTCGGAACGGGCAACTTTCACGTCGCACATAGGGATCCTTGATTAGCTGTTGCATCAGATCGGACTGGGGCGAGGGTAGGGTGCGCTCAAAGTTCGTGATCGCACCACCCTGGCGTTGAAACAGGCTGCTCTCAATTTGTAATATCAGCACGTTGCGACTCCAGCCGTTCTCAACGGTTTGCTGGATGTACCATATGCGTTCGGTTGGGTCTTTGACTTTCTCAAGAAGGGTGCAGTTGTGCTTCCAGGGAATTTGTGCACCAGCCTGGTGCACAAATTGTTCATCAGGCCAGGCTTCGGCGAAGGCCCGCATATACTTGAGATTGCGGGGGGAAAAGCCCTGCATATCAGGAAATTCCCGCTTCAAATCTTTCGCCAAGCGATCAATGACCTTGCCACCCCAGCCTTCTGCCTGTTGCCGGGCGAGAATCTCACGACCTATCTGCCAATAGAGCAGAATCAGCTCCTTGTTAACCGCCAGGACCGCCTTGATCTGCGCTGACCGGATCCGCTTCTTCAGTCCATTAAGCAGGGCAAAGTAATTTTCGTCTTCAGGAAACAGGGCAGGGGTTTGGGGCATAAAGCAAAAGTCACTAGGATCCGTAAAAGCACGGATGCTTCATTATGGCAGAACAGTATCATCAGGGTAAAACAATTGCACTACAGGAGGACACCCTATGACCACTCGTAAAGTCAAAGCGCAAAAAATCGGTCGTGATGCTAAGACAGGTCAGTTTATCCCTGTTGCCGAGGCCAAGAAACGCCCGAATACCACGGTTATTGAAACGGTAAAAAAGAATAAATAAAGACGGTTGATCAACCTAATCTATGAATGAAAACCATAGCTTTTTATCATAAGATTGATCGCCGCTATGCTTAGGGCAGCTCAACTGATGAGGCCAATCCCGAGCACAGCGGCGGTGATGATTATGGTATGGGTATTAGTCCTTGAGCCAGAATCTGAAAGGGTTAAGTGTATCGCCCGGTGGGCTGCAACTCTGGACAAAGTTGCTTACTGATCTCATCAGTTTGGGAGAAAAATGCGGGTGTCAGGGACTCAGCAGTAATTCCTCTAGAGAGCATGAAGTCAGCTAGCGCTGATGTGGCGGCATCGTCAGATTCTCTCTTAGTGCCACCCCTAGCCCTAGCTTCGCAAAAAGTATCGGCGTGCAAAATAGCACCAGTATTAAGTGCTTCTTCTAGCGCGGCTCCACTCAAAGCCGGTTGAGACCTAGCGTTGACGGCGCTTTGGCCAGCACTGCTAGTACACATCGATGCCAAATTTATGACTCTTCCGCTGCCGTCTACCATGTAGCAATAGTGGACAATTGATGAGTAGTCGATCTCGCTGGCTTTAGCCGTAGTAGGCATTACCAGCGGGGCTAGGAGTAATGCAGCAGGTAGTAGTGTTTTAATCATGGGGGCTTAGGCGAATGTGCTCTAATTCCCCCTACGACTCAAGTTCCCGCCGATCTGGATGCTTTACGGTTTAAATACGGGAGGGCGCTGTCGTCAGTTCTTCAATCCGCACTGCCGCCGCCAGCGTTGCAGGCGATGAAGTTGCTCTTTGATCTGGCCAGCTAACCAGCGCAAATCAGTACGCAACAGTTTGAGAAGACTGTACCAGGCTAGAATTATCCCGAGAAGGTAGATAAAAGAAGGCATAGAGAATTCCTTTGTAAAACGTACCCTCCAACTATCTCACCGGTGCATTGTGTCAAAGTAGTCAAGTAGCGAAAGACCCAAAACATAGCCTTTCGCTTTAGATGTCTAAACATTCAAATGTCTAGACGTTTGAATGTTTAGTGAGGTATTCCTCGATCACGGACTCGGCAATATCACTCATTTCCATATCTGCATCCATGCTGACCACCGCTGCCGATCTTGATTCTAGGTGTCGAGCAACTCCTAAAACATCTAAATGTTTAGATGTTTTAGGAGTTGGGTGGTGCTTCTGTGCTGTGACTTGCCAACCATCCCAAAACCTAAATCCGCCAAATTGGTAAAATGGTGAGCGAGTTAAACAAAGCTGTTCATTCTAGGTTAAATGTCCAGGCATTTAAACATCTAAGTATTTGAATGCTCCTTAAGGCTTGCCGGGATCGCATCCTCGGCTACCATATACCTCCATTCCCTCGTCAGGGCAGGCCCTTTTCAATTGGGATGTAATTCTTGTGTCAGATAAACGGTAGTCCTCTTCTAGTCGCTGCCGCCCTAAACGCTTAAACATCTAAATGTTTAAGCGTTTGAAAGGTTTAGGGGTGAGTATTTCTGCATCGCTACTCTCAAGCCATTCCAGAATCAAACTACGTCACAGTAGTCAAACAGCGAACAAAAGCCAAAGCTGTTCATTCCAGATTAAATGTCCAAGCATCTAAACATCTAAACATCTAAACATCTGAATGCTCTTCGAGCCATGCCGCGATCGCAGACTCGGCAATGTCACTCATCTCCATTCCCTCGTCAAGGCTGGCCCGCTTTAGTCGACGGTGTAGCTCTTGAGTTAGATAAACGGTGGTGCGCTTATAGTCGCTGCTGCTGCTCTTTGCCTTAGATGTCGAGATGTCGGGCTGTTTAGGTGCTTGAGTGTCTGGATGCTCAGATGTTTGGACATCTGACAATGGTTCAAAGGGGACGGGTGTTTCTATTTCGGGCTGCTGCTGGGCTGCTTTAAGCAGGTTGGCGAATCGGTTCTGATCACTCACGGTAATATCTCCTTCCCGATCGCGGTGTAGCAGCTCCAGGCGATACCCGCATAGCTATCGCCTTTCACGTCCTTAACTAGGCATCCATCAAGTGCAGCCCTCTGGAAAGCGTTCAGCCTGCGAATGCCGCCAGCGAATAGAGGAAGCCCAGCGTCGTTCAAAGATGCCCTAGCTTCTACTCCGGCTGCATTGGGCTTGGGGGGAATGATGGTGAGCAATACCCGGTATTCTGCCTTAAGCCCTTGCAGTGGCTCCACCATCTGGAGCATGGCCCCCATACTCAGGGCATCGGGGCTGCATGGAATGATCAGTAGGTCGCACCCCTGGGCAAGGCTGGCTAGCTCATCAGACGATGGCCGAGCGGCTGTGTCTATAACAACATGCTCAAACTTGCCAGACATGAGCAACTTGGGTGATCGCTGTTCATCAGCCACGGTAAAGGGGAGGCGATCGCTAGCAGCCCATTGGAGAGCAGAGCGGTTGCTGTCGCCATCGACTACCAGAGTTTCCCCCAGCCCTTGCAGGTATCCTCCCAGATGAATGGCGGTTGTGGTCTTGCCCACTCCACCCTTAAAGCTGACGACGGTTATAATCACTGTCCCAACTCCTGAATTATTTCGTGAGGATACCAGATGTCTGGGAGACTGAATGCTTAAACATCTAAAAGTTTAGGCGTCTAAGCATTCAAACATCTAGATGTTCAGGATGTTCACTTCAAGGCAGATAAAATTCACAATAATTCAGATTTCGTCTCATCATTCTAGACGTGAGACAGTGCAACGCAAAATCAAGGCTTTCCGGCGGTCTCACCTGAGACGCAAAGCCGCCCCATGCCCCAATGCCCGGAAAGCCTTATAACCCGTTGTTTTCTACTCAACAGAATCTCAATACTGTCTAGCAGAATGGGGATGGTATAGAACGGATCCGATGAGCACCAACGGCCAGGCGAAGGTCTTGACCCATGACGAAATTGCCCGGCTGTTTGGCGCGATGGGCTCTCCCCGAGATCAGGCGCTGTTCGGCATCCTGCTCTACTGCGGGCTGCGGGTAAGTGAGGCGATCTCTCTCCGGCCTGGCGACATCAAGGGGGATGTGCTGGTGCTGCCAGCCATGGATGGATTGGGGATTAGTACCCACAGCTTCAGGCGTACGGCCCTGACCAACCTGAGCAATGCTGGGGTACCACTGCGGGTGATTCAGGAGATTAGCGTTCACCGGAGCCTAGCCAGCTTGCAGCGCTACCTAGAGGTGAGCCCGGAGCAGAAGAAAGCGGCGATTGCGGCGTTGGGGTATTAATCAACTGTGCGAGTTTTGGTCAGTGTGATCGCACAAAGTAGAAGGGTTCACTTCTCTATAGCGAATCTGTATGTATCGGTGTAGTCTACCAATCTCCACAAACAAGGCTATAGCCTGGGCGATGTGAGCGCGCTTGAAGCCAGGGGCACCTTAGCCCATCGAATAGGAGGCTGAGTGGCCATAGAGTTTGGGGTCAGGTAGGCGCATCCCTGGCCCCACGTAGCCTTGCATTAGCGAGGGCTTGAGTATCAAACATATTGAAATCAGTATTGGCCATGAGAATTAATTGAACTCATCACCATCGATTAGCTTTCCCTCCGAAGGAGCCTAGGCTTGGGCGATACGCAGCGCGGCAAACGAGCATATTTATCGCGGTATTTAATTGACGCCATCTCTTCAGCTTGTTCTCTAGACCACTGGGGCATTGGGGGTAAATCAGCTACATCCGATAGTCGCTCTAAAGTGGTGGAATCGCCCGTAAGGTCAGTGATAATCTCAGCGATGAATTTACAACAGCTGAGTGTATGGCAAACAACTTGCTCTTCACTGAATCTAACTACTACCCAATTACGGTTTAGGAAAAAATCATTACGGTTGACATCTTTGATCCAACCTATGTAGTGAATTGGCTCTTCTGATGAGAGTACATAAGGCTCATCTACTTCGATATCAATATAAAGGTTAATATCAGAATCGATATAGGCTATGTCAGAAGTAAAGGGGCGTTCACATCCAGGAATCAAGAGTGCTTTATGAGTAAATGTTTTGCCAGGGAAATAAACGTCAAGCTCCTTTTTAAGGGTCTTTTCGTGACGCCCTTCCTTTGATTGGTAGTTTTCACCATCATCATGAGTGTCTTTCAGTAAATTAGATAGGTTCTCTTTGCGGTATTCCTGAATAGCCTCTGGTGAACGAGACTCAGCCTTTAGATTTTCACATTGCTGCTTGTATAATTTATGTTTCATTCTATGGTCAGCTTTTAATCCTTCGATTTCTAGCTCATATTTTTTAAGCAGCTCTGGGTATTCCTCTTTATAACTTGACCATCCTCTTAAGCGATCCGCGTAAGATTCATTTTGCTTTTTATAAAAGTCATCGGCCCCTTGCTTTAGAAAAGCCGTTGTAAAAGTTAATAATGATAGTGAGACTATTATGCCAAGTCCCCCAAATAAAATTATTAGAAACGCTAGCCCGTATCCACAGAAAGCAATAGCTAGAGATTTAGGGAGCAGACTTTCCCACTCAACCACTTTAGGTTCACTCCCTGGATGTCGGGGCGGGGGTGGGAGTTTTAATAGAGCTGGCTTTGGAGGGTATGTAACCGGAGGGAAGCTACCTTTTACAGCTTCTATCCCAGTAGGATATAGATGAAAAGGGTAGTGATCGGGCTTGTTGTATTGCATAAAGTGGGCCTCTTAGGTTGAATGGGTGCTGGCTCATAATCCTTTCAGAGCGCACGTTCTCTCCCGTAGAATGGCCTTACTTCCTCTCACCCCAAGACGTCTATCTTGGCTTTGCTCAAAACTTTAACAAAAAAATAAAACCGCTTCACATCTTCTGCCCTACTTGGTTCATTTGTACTATATAAATAGCGTCGACATTTTTATTCATTTGTGATTGATTATGTGAGAATTCATTCTGGTGTTTTTTGTCAGCTTATGTACTTTTTCTTTACAAAGAATGGTAGTCCCAAAAGCATAAACTCGTTCGGCCTCAACTGGCTACCACGGTAGGTTTCGGGAAGCCCCTGCAAGCGGCGATTTAGACCCGATAGAGCTGCAAGCGCTGGACAACCGGCTAGAGCGCTACGCTAGGCCGGAATCGCCATCGTGGGCGACTGTAACAGCTGCATTCTTGCCACAGCGCAATGGGTAGCCTAGCAGCTACTAGGATATGGCCGATCGCACCCTGCCCCTGCTACCACACCTTTCGGCTAGGGCAACATAGGCCAACAGCGGCGATCGCTTAGGCGATAGATGCAAAATCCGTTAACCCCCCTGGCCACGCTGCGGTCGGGGGGGTTTTGTTTTTATCACCTCTGCCAAACTCGCTTAGTCATTCGTGAAGAGCTGGTCAAGAGTTGGGGCGTGTCCGGTTCGGTGTGCGCCTTGCTGGGAATGTTGGAGTTGGAGCACCATAAAACACTGTTATGACAATGCCCTTATTGAAAGTCGCAGCTAGCGGGGTGGCGTTAGCCGTTTTGGTCACCTCGGCCACTGCTAATGCCTATCCTTACCCCCGTGTTTCAAGGCCTGAAGCTGAGCGCGACCTTAGATGCTACATGCACCTCAACAACACCTCAAGCAGCTTAAACCTAAGCTCAATCTGCAACAGCCTAATCGTTGTCCCAGCAGCTGCTGGCTCTAGCTCTGTCTCAAGGTCTTCAGCGGCAACGGTAAGCGGTGGATCGTCTGGTGGCGGGTCTAGCAGTAGCGACGATGGTCCCTGCAACGTCCCTACCGATCTAATGGCTAATGGGCAACCGTGTGGTAACCGTGCCGCAAGCGTACGGCCTGGGGGGCGCTAGCCGCTGCTGGCAGGAATAAGCGGGCTTAGTAGGCCCTAAGGTAGCGAAGCTGCGACTTGGGGCAATTTAATTCATTTGTATTGCCTGTATAGCTGCACCGCAGGCAACCCTGCAACGAAAGAATGCGAGTTTCAGCCTCTAAAAACGATAAATATAGGCAGTGTACTACTCAGTTTTGAAGAAAAGTAGTTCAGTCCTAGTCCAAGAGGTGTATTACCTGAATCCCTGCTGCTGAAGGGATTGATCGGTAAGTTGCCCCAAATCGCAGCTTCGCCAGTTTGAGGCCTAGGAGGCTCGCTACCGCTTACAACACTCCGGACAGTTTTTGATGGCCAACGGTAGAATCAGGGTTTTAGGCCTCTTCCACAGTAGCTCGGTCAACGAGAAATCGAGGGTTTCAACGCTTGCCTAGAAAAGTGTCCTGACTATTGCGCTTATCAACGCTTACTTAGAAAAACTGGGAGTAGAAGATTCCACAATGAGAGCTACACCAATAAAATCTGAAACCAAGACTTCGGCAAACATAAAGGTCAGCTCTGGTGGTATATCCCAGCCTTACCAGGTGATTGGCATCGTCATCGGTTTTGCTAGTACTACCGACTCCTGCGGATCAGGGGTCAAGGTTGAATCTACTTATCAAGCAGCTCTCGACCGACTGGTTGAGAGTGCTGTAGGAAAAGGAGCTAACGGACTCTTGTTCGTTAGTTTTCAGAACCGGACAGCTGTGGCTCAGGGGTGTGCTGGGCCATCACAGGCATTTGAGGTATTTGCTTGGGGAACAGCTGTTCGGCTAGCTCCACCTAAGCAGGTAGCTTCGTCACCCTTACCGAACCCAGCATCCTCGTGAGACAAGCCATAGACGGTCTGCTGAAGTATTTGGCTATCGCGGCGATTCGCCTTTATCAAATCTTTGGCAGACGGCTAGTAAGGCGCACCTGCCTCTTTCATCCGAGCTGCTCCAGGCGGGCGGTCATCTATTTCTCACGTTATGGTTTCCGCAAAGGGCTAAATCTGACTAAGGAACAGTTGTCCGAATGTCGGGCTAACTACTCTTTGCGTATCAACCCGGAGGGAGCCGTCGAGATGATCACGGCATCGGGGAAAGTTATCTCAGAATCAGACATCAATCCTCGCGTGGCTGCCCGTATAAAGATGTTCTGGGGTGCCCTTCCTGACTCCTCCACAGGCCTAGATCAAGACATATAGGCCTTAAGGTGTTCATCCCTGAGGTGAGCTACCTGCCGAAATGCTATACCGATGTGACTGATGAGGCCCGGTTGCTCTATGTGGCCATGACCAGGGCAATCGAGGTGCTGGTGTTGAGCTGCGATCGCAGGTCGGTGTTTACTGAGCGCCTGGAGGGAGCGCTGAAAAGATCGGTGTGATCTTCCTCTCTTCCGACGTTCGGGAGCAATGGCTACCCTTTAGAAGATTTACAATTAAAAATTAAAAAGTGAAATTGTGATTCTTTTTTATGCACTAGAATTCATAGAAAATCCTTAGTAAGGTCATAGGAGATATTCTCTAAAATGAACCCATATATAACTGACTCCCAATATGCAGTTCGCGGATTGATTGAGATGATTACTGTTGAGGAGACACAAATGTCTCACCTCGAAAGTCAGCATGATATGCTGACACAAAAAGAAAAATATCATCTTGCAGAACTTAATAACCTATCTTTTAACGAAGATGCACTTGCCTTTCAAGAACAGTGGGTAGCCACGAAATTGTGGAAAACCCGTGAAGAATCAAGCGAATTAAAACAACGGATCTCATATTTGAAACAATCCATTGATGTAAAAAGTTTTTCTACTGACTCTTTATGCGGTGCAATCCTTCAAATCGCAAAACAGGGAATATCCACTGTTTATGGAACCCTTGATCAATGTCCTGATGGACGAAACATAGGGGAGAATGCCAACGCACAAGGGATAAAGAATATCATTTGGCAGGCTCGCAACCAATCCATGCATTATGAAGAAGGAGATCTTAGACAAGCTACAGTCGAATGCTTTGATAAATTAGAGGCTTCTTTTGGTAGTAACTTTTCGTTATCTTTGACCTCAAACAAGAATATGGCTCATTATGTTATCCAAATATTAGGATGGAAAGATTACCATCAATATGAATCTGACATGAACAGCTTATTAGATTAAAGCTGTTCAGTGACATAAGTATTAAGCTCTTACCAATACAGCCGACAGCGATAACTTGAGCGTCGTAGGCTTCACCCCATCAAACAGCAGCAGGTTCAGCAAGTCGGTGTCCTCAACCAACTATTTAACGAACTCTCACCATCAACGGCTGTTCTCCACCTCAAACTCGGTAAACACTTTCGCCTGCTCCAGCACCAGCTCGATCGCCAGAGCCTGCATATCGGGCGGGTAGCCATAGTGCCGCAAGAGGCGTTTAACCATGACTTTCATGCGGGCGCGAACATTCTCTTTCAGGTTCCAATCGATCGTGGCATTTTGGCGGACACGAACCACCAGGGCGATCGCTAGCTCGCGCAGCTTGTCTTGCCCCATAATGTCCTGGGCGCTCTCATTTTGGGCCAGAGCATCGTAGAAGGCGAGTTCGTAGGGCTCTAGCCCCAGTTCTTCGCCCCGCTCTTTAGCCGCCTTGACATCCTTACCCAGCTCGATCAGCTCTTGCAGGATGTCGGTTACGCCGATGACCTGGTTTTTGTAACGGTTGAGAGCATCTTCTAGCATCTCGGCCAGCTTGCGACTCTGAACAATGTTGGTGCGCCGCTGGGCCTTGATTTCGTCCCGGAGCAGTTTTTTAAGCAGTTCGACGGCCAGGTTCTTATGCTCCATACCTTCGACTTCTTCAAGGAATTCGTCGGAGATAACAGAGACATTGGGGTTTTTGATACCCGCCTCGTCGAAGATGTTGACGACGGTATCGGAGACCAGGGCTTGGTCTACCACCTGGCGGATAGCTGTTTCGATCTCGACATTGCTGAGGCCACCGTCGGAGGGCTCTAGCTTCCGCAGGCTGGCTTGAATGGCCTGGAAGAAGGAGATTTTCTCACCCTGGGCGATCGCCTCGGGGTGGTGCGCGGTCAAGGCATAGATTTTGGAGAGGGCGGCCACGGCATCGAGAAAGCGGTCTTTGCGCTGGGGGTCGGCCACATAGTCTGTAGCGGCCTTGAGAAGGTTGAGTTTGTTGCCGGTGCTGGCGGTGAAATAGGGCGCGTAGTTAAAGCCCTCCATGATGCCCTCGACCACTTCTAACTTGGTGGCCAGCAGCCCCAGGGCCACATCCTGGTCGAGGGTGAGATCGCCTTTGCCGCCGCTGTTGGAGTAGAAATTGAGGGCTTCTCTGAGATCCTGGGCCACGCCGAGGTAATCCACAATCAGGCCGCCCTGCTTCTCGAAGTAGACTCGGTTAATGCGGGCGATCGCCTGCATCAGGTTGTGGCCCTTCATGGGCTTGTCGATGTACATGGTGTGGAGGCAGGGGGCATCAAACCCGGTGAGCCACATATCGCAGACAATTACCAGCTCTAGCTCGTTGTTGGGGTCTTTGAGGCGCTGGGCCAGAATCTGGCGCTGCTTTTTGGTGGTGTGGTGCTGCACCAGGTTGCCTTCGTCGGAGGCGCTAGCGGTCATCACCACCTTGAGTTTGCCGCTGTTCAAATCATCGCTGTGCCAATCAGGGCGGAGCTGAATGATCTGCTCATAGAGGTTAGCTGCCACCCGCCGACTGATAGCAACAATCATGCCTTTGCCCCGGTTAACGGTCTGGCGCTGCTCAAAGTGGGTCACAATATCGCTGGCGATGGTTTGGAGCCGCTGGGTAGAGCCAACGATCGCCTCAATTTTGGTCTGGTTGGCTTTGGCCTGCTGGGTGCTGCTGAGGTCTTCAAGGCTGAGATCGTCGTCTAACTCATTCAGCAAATTTCGCCCCTGCTCGTCGAGGTCTACCTTGACCAGGCGGCTCTCGTAGTAAATGGGCACGGTGGCCCCATCTTCGACGGCCTGGGCGATGTCGTAGATGTCGATGTAGTCGCCAAAGATGTCGGGGGTGTTTTTGTCGGTTTGCTCAACAGGGGTACCGGTGAACCCAACAAAGGTGGCCCTGGGCAGGGCATCGCGGATGTACTTGGCGAAACCGTAGCGGGTGTCTTTGCCCACTTCGTTGCCGTCGGCATCGCGCAGGGTGACCTGTTTGGCTTTGAAGCCGTACTGGCTGCGGTGAGCCTCGTCGGCCAGTACAACAATGTTGGTGCGATCGCTAATCTGCGGGTAAAGGGTTTCACCGTCGGCGGGGGCGAACTTCTGCACGGTGGTAAAGACAATGCCCCCCGAGGCCACATTCAGCAGGTCTCGCACGGCGGCGCGATCGTTGGCCTGCCTGGGCTCTTGGCGCAGGAGCTGGCGGCACCCGGCAAAGGTATCAAAGAGCTGGTCGTCGAGGTCGTTGCGATCGGTGAGGATGACCAGGGTGGGGTTATCGAGGGTCAGCACCAGCTTGCCGCTGAGGAACACCATGGAGAGGGATTTACCGCTGCCCTGGGTGTGCCATACCACCCCGCCCCGGCGACTGCCCTGGGTGGCGGCAAGGACGCTCTCAACGGCTTTGTTGACGGCGTAGTACTGGTGGTAGGCTCCCAGCTTTTTGATGGTCGTGAGGGTGACCACTTCGGTGGTGGGGTCTACGGTTTTGATCTTCTCAAATACGGTGAAATGGCGAATTAGGTCGAGCAGGGTGGTTTTGTTGAGCATCCCCTGCACTAAGATTTCTAGCTCGTTGGTGTCGGGGTGGTTGTCGATGTCACCGTTGAGGAGCTGGCGCTTCCACTGGCTGAAGCGGGTGTAGTCGGCGGAGAGGGAACCAGCGCGGGCACAGAGGCCGTCAGAAATCACCAGCAGGGCGTTATAGGTAAACAGGCTGGGAATCTGGCTCTTGTAGGTTTGGAGCTGGTTCCAGGCCGCTTGCAGATCAGCTTTGGCATCGGCGGCGTTTTTCAGCTCAATCACCACCAGGGGCAACCCATTGATGAAAAGAATCACGTCGGGGCGGCGGTTGTGATTATCTTCAATAATGGTGAACTGATTTACCGCTAAAAACTCGTTGTTGTTGGGGGCGTCCCAGTCAATCAGCCAGAGCTGTTCGCCTTTGGTTTCGCCGTTGCGGGTGTATTCAACGGTGATGCCTTCGGTGAGGTAGCGGTGGAAGGTTTCGTTGTTGGTGATCAGGTCGGGGCTGGCGATGTTTTGCAGTTCCCTCTGAGCCTGGGCGCGAATTTCGGCGGGAATGAGGGGGTTGATGCGGCTGATGGCGGCAGTGAGACGGTCTTTGAGAAGAACATCACCATAGGACTGTCGCTCAGATCGAGCATCTTCAGAGGATAGTTCAACCCCATCCTGGTACTCATATCCCAGTGCCTGAAGAGTTCTTAGAGAAAATTCTTCAATTTGAGCTTCAGTCAGCTTCTTCATTAGCTTTTACCAATAGGTATTCTTGGTATTTGTCCTTGTAAGCGATTGGATCTCCAAATAGAGCAATGCTTGTCATAATTGGAACTCCAGCAACCATTACAGTTCCATTTTCATCATCTAGCCAGTCATTAAAATATCTATAATCTTCATCTTCATACTTGATTTCTTTCCCTTTACTCTTGAGCGGATATTCAACCTCATAAAATTCAATCAAGAAGCAAGCAATAGTTTCTACAGAGTTCATGAGAAAGAAAGCAGCTAGCTCTTCCGTTTTCTCATCTTCAATGGAATATAAATTTTTCCCGTGCGACAAGCCATTTCTAATTTCTCCCAAATGCTGGATTGACGTGATCATCCCGCTAATAAATTTACTATTTTCTTCACATCTAACCAGATTAATATTTCTAAGAGTTTCTGATACCAGTTTGTTAATTCGTATCGCTTTCAACTTTGATTCATCCTTGTATGCCTCAACTCGCTCAAACAAGATTGTTTTTAGAATAGTCTCAATCAATGAGTGAGCATTGGAAATTGCTGAATCAAGATCAGAGGCATAGACCAGCTCAATTCGATTAATGAAGGTCTCCAGAGAATTCCATCGTCGATATCTTTCGACTAGGCCTCGAAGTCGTTGTAATTTTTGCATTCTCAACTCATTATCCTAATTTGACCGCTCATTAGTTTGGGTAGAAGCACATCACGGGTTTGAGTCAGAGTCTGAATATGTAATTTGTTTTGAATGGTTTTATCAAAAATAGGACAAATAGATTCATCCATTATTAGGAGTTGACTTTCAGTTGGAATGGAGCAAAGTGCCTCTGATAAATGCTTTCTTTGAATATGTCCCATTGTCGTTGCCTTACTCTTTGCAATCGCTTGAAAATGAATAAGGTGCTCAAGAGTCCAGAAGTAATAGAACCACTTTGGATACCCCGTAGAAGAAACTTTAAACAAATGTTGATTTAAGGCACCCTTACCAAAGCACCAAACGACTATTTCCAATGAGCCTGACCATGAAAAAAGAACATCCCCATTATCAATGATGTATTTGCTTGATATATCTGAGCTTGCTTTGTCTGTGTTTGCTGTGATACCCGCTTTCATCTCTCGAATTTTTATTACAGGCAAGAAGGCTTTGTCATCAGTGACCGGGTAGTTTTGAAGTGCTAGTCCGTTAAGGAAGTCTGCAACCTTATCTAAGGGTTTGACCCTCCATCCTGCGGGGATGTCGCCTAGCTCTGACGGTTCCATTACGCCGCCAGATGACTTGTAGGGCTTGCCATCGACATTGGGAAAATCGAAATCGACGAACCAATGTTTGAAGAGGGTTTGCGCGATCGCCTCTAGCGTCTCGTTCTGTTTGCGGAGGTTTTCGATCTTGCGATCGAGGTTTGCTAGCGTGTTCCCTATTTGACTCTGAATTTCAAGAGCGGGCAAATCTGGGAGATTGAGTTCCCTAATGTCAGACATATTGAGATGCTCAACTGTTGAGCCCGCCGCCCTAGTTGTCATTTCATGCTGTATCTCGCGTGACAGCATGAGATACAGCAGGTAGTACGGAAAAACCTTTTCAGGATTTGGGCGAATCAGAACCGTTCTCTGTCCCAGACAGGCTCTTTGTCCTTCAGGAATAATCCCAACTTCTCCAACAGGTGCCTCTCTTGCAAGTATCAAGTCGTAAGCTCTTGGCTCTAGCCTTTGTGTCCATGCTCGATAAGTCTCCTCTGATATTTTATTTGCACCTCTAAAATCAATTACTCCACGCTTAATATCAGTTGTCCTAATTGACGGAATACCACTTTCTTGAGTTGGGGCTGTCTTATGTTCACAGTCGATGATATTCAGGCAAATGTGATCTAATTGCGTCATAGCTCAAACCCCACCTTCGCCAACTGCACCTTAATTTCCTTATCCAGCGCCTCCGCCTCCTTCATCTGCGCTGCTAGCTCCGCCGTCAACACTGCCATCTTGTCCTCAAACAGCACCCCATCTTCTGCCTCATCTGGTATGCCCACATAGCGCCCCGGTGTCAGCACAAAATTGTGCTTCTCAATCTCCGCTAACGTTGCTGACTTGCAGAACCCCTTGATGTCCTCATAGTCGCCGCCGTCGCGCTTCCACTCGTGGTAGGTGCCCGAAATCCGCTGAATGTCCTCCTCAGCAAAGGCCCGGTTGCGCCGGTTAACCATGTAGCCCAGCTCAGAGGCATCAATAAACAACACCTCTCCCTTGCGATCGCGGTTCTTGTTGCCATTCTTATACCGACTGAGAAACCACAGACAGGCGGGAATCCCAGTGTTGTAAAACAACTGGGTTGGCAGCATCACGATACAGTCCACCAGGTCTTGCTGCACCAGCGCCTTGCGAATCTCCCCCTCTCCACTAGAGTTCGACGACAGCGACCCATTCGACAACACAAACCCCGCTGCCCCCGTCGGGGCCAGGTGGTAGAGGAAGTGCTGCACCCAGGCAAAGTTGGCATTGCCCACGGGCGGCGCTCCATACTGCCAGCGGCCATCCTTACGGAGCAGTTCCCCGCCCCAGTCACTGTCATTGAAGGGCGGATTGGCGATCACAAAGTCCGCCTTCAAGTCCTTATGGGCGTCATTTAAAAACGACCCCTCCGGGTTCCACTTGATGTTGGAGCCATCAATGCCCCGGATCGCCAGGTTCATCCGACACAGCTTGTAGGTGGTCTCGTTGCTCTCCTGGCCATAGATAGAGATGTCATCCAGTCGCCCCTGGTGGTGGCTGACAAACTTCTCACTTTGAACAAACATGCCACCCGACCCACAGCAGGGGTCAAACACTCGCCCTTTATAGGGTTCTAGCATCTCCACCAGCACCCTAACTACCGCCTCCGGCGTATAGAACTGGCCTCCCTTCTTGCCCTCGGCTAGGGCAAACTCTCCCAGGAAGTATTCATACACCTGCCCCAGCAGGTCAGCCTGTCGAGGCTCCGCCCTGGGCTCAATGGGCTCTGTCTCCAGATTGAGTTGCCCGCCAGACTCTTCCTTCACTTTGGCAAGATTGATGCTGCCAATCATATCGATCAGCCCCCCCAAAGAGGTGGGGTCGAGCTTCTGCTGACCATATACCTTAGGCAAAATCCCCTTTAGCGCCTTAGGGTTAGCTAGCTCGATCGACTCCATCGCCTCATCTACCAGTTGCCCAATGGTCGGCTGCTTCGCTTGGGCCTGTAGCGTTGACCACCGAGCCTCCTCGGGCACAAAGAACACGTTCTCCGCTTTGTACTCATCGGGATCTTCAGGGTCAGCCCCTTCGTAGTCCCCCTCCCCGGCCACCAGCTTCTCGTGGAGCTGTTCAAAGGCATCAGAGATGTACTTGAGAAAAATCAACCCCAAAGCAATGTGCTTATACTCGGCAGCGTCGATGTTCTTTCGCAGCTTGTCAGCCGCCTTCCAAAGCTTCTGCTCTAGCGATTCGTTGTTCTGGGTTTTAGCGCTCTTCGCCTTGGGCATATCAGCTCGTAATTACATGGAGGCCCCTAAAAGTATGCCCTATGCCCTCCAGATGGCAACGGCTATGAAGATGAGGTGAAATTAAACTCAGGGTTGGGCGATCGCATTCACCTTCTCATCCTCCAACACATCGAGGTAACGCTACAGCGCCGCCATGGACAACCACCTGACCAGACATGGAGGCCTTCAACCTTCCCTCCTCTTCAGCAATTGCCTACAGGCAGTGCAGGAACCCAACAGATACTTTAGACAGGAGTAATGCTAATATGCCAAAAAAATACACTTGCCAGAAAGATTGAGAGTTAGATTATTATCAGTATTTTTGCCATTAGACTACGATTACTCTTTCGGGGAAAGTGGTTAAGGATATTTAAATAGGTTGCCCGAGACAGTCTTAACCTTGTTTTTGATCGGTTTTTTTAGGAAACATAGTTATGAAGAAGCGTCGTCAACTTAGCAAGAAACAACTTCTCAGCATTATTAGACGCTTAGAGAACAACCCAAAAAACTACGCTAGAATCTTCGGAGAAGTAGGTGTTGCCGGAGTTGGTGCAGCTGGTGCTGGAGCGGTTGCAGCAGTCGCAGGTGCAGGTGTTGCCCCTATTCCAATTGTTACGGCACTTACAGGATTTGGCTTAGTAGTTGCAGCACCTGCAACACTTGTTGCGGGTGCTGCTATCGCTGGCGGCGTAGCTACTTATGGCTTAACAAAAACAATTGTTCAGGCCAAGAATGAGGAAGTAGAAAAAAAAGAAGCGGGGCAGAAGTTTAAGGATTTTTCTTTAATAATAAACGATAGATTGCAACAAGCAAAAGATAAAAAATCCAGCCTTACAGATAAGGATAAGGCAGAGTTCATTATTTTTCTAAAGACTCCAATTCTTCTGGATAAGTTATCTCCTGCTAATGCTCAAGGTTTAATTGAATATATTGATAGTGAGAAGTCATCGCTTGTCGAAGCTTATGTGAAGTTGATGCAATATTTTTTGGGGGTAGGCCAGGCAGATAAGGTTGACAATAGAACGCCAAAGCCACAAGAAGAGGAAGAAGAGAAAAAGGCAATGAAAAAGCTCCACGCTCGCCTTCTTGGTGATGTGGATAAAGCCGAGAGATTAATCCAGTTTGAGAGGAATCGTTTGCCAAATGCATCTAGACTGGAGCTAATCCTAGCTGCTATGGAGAGGCTAGATAGAGATAACTAGCATCAAGAATCCGGATAATTTTAGCAGCGCAGTTATAAGGCTTACAGGGCAATTTTTCTAGCAATCGCATATAAAGTAAAGAAAATTGAATACGCTCACCCCAGGGATGAGTAGATTAGCTGGGCTTGATGTGCGACGAATGGACGGTGATTCATCCTTAGTTGTTTACAGCTGCGTGATCGCATTCACCCTCTCCTCCTCCGACACCTCCAAATACCGCTGTAGCGCCGCCATCGACGACCACCCGCCCAGGTCTTGGACGCCTTTAACCTTACCCCAACCTTATCCCATCGAGTCGCCTAGGTGCGCCGGTTGCTGTGGGTGCTGTGGGTGCTGTAGCCGCGCAGGTCCAGGAGATCGGCGCACCTGGGCAAGACTGAATCGGAGGGTATGGAGAAGATGAGTCGCCGGGTGGCCCAGATTAAGAATCAGGTCACGGCGCTGATTTTGACGGATTCATAATTTCAATGTTGCAGTTCCCTTTGGTATAAGGTACGTTGAGACGCCTGTAACACTTATTCAGCAGGGGATGTGCTGTACTTCACCCAAGCAGGAACCGCTATAATATCCTTCAATAGTACGGATACTCTTCTGAGTAAACGCTGAAACCCTTGATCTTTTATTGGCCAGGCCACTACAGAAAAGGCTTAAAGCCCTCACTCTGCCGTTGGCCATCAAAAACTGTCCAGAGTACTAGCCTTTCAAAAGGGTACTTTATACAACAGCGTTGAAGATGAAACTACAGTTAGGCTTTGTCTTCATCACTCAGATCGACTCAGATCTATTTATATTTAACACAATCTAAAAGATAAAAATTTATGGAATCTTCGCCACTAGTAGCGCTACAGTCAAGAACAGATCTTACCAAATACGGAGATAATGCCTTACTACTCTTTACACTTCAGCTTCGATTTGAAATTGAGGATATTGACGCTGTAGCCACCAATTCTCTGACAGATAGCCCAAACGATAAGAAGTGTGACCTAGTTTATATTGATAAAGAGAACCACATAGCGGTAATTGCACAGGGCTACTTTTGCAAAAAACCTGTTCTCCCCAGTGAAGCTCCTGCCAACAAGGCTTCCGACTTGAACACTGCTGTAGCCTGGCTCTTATCTACACCAGTCCAAGACTTGCCAACTGAACTACTTCGTTCGGCAGCAACTGAACTGCGGCTAGCATTAAAAAATAAAGAAATTAATTCAATAGAGTTTTGGTATTCACACAATTTGCCTGAGTCTAGTAATGTCAACAATGAGTTGAATGCAGTTACTAGGAATGCACAGAATGCAATCAGACAGAATTTTGAGGAATGCACAGATATCAATATTTCTGCCTTAGAAATAGGAGTTTCTGCAATAAGCAGTCTTTACAATAGCTTAACTACTCCAATTTTAGTACCTGAAAAACTTTGTGTATCAATTTCTAAGGGTTTTGATGTAGCCACTGCTGACTGGCGTGCTTTTATCACAACTGTTCCTGCTGATTGGCTATATAGTCTTTTTAAGAAACATGATTCAAAGCTCTTTTCAGCGAACATAAGAGGATATTTAGGCAGCCGAAACGCAGATGCAAACATTAATAACGGCATAAAGAAAACCGCTCAAGATGATCCCGATCATTTCTGTGTTTTTAATAATGGTATTACTGCAATAACTCACGATATTTATCATGATGAAACTAATCAAATTCTTGAATTGACAGGAATTTCAATTGTGAACGGAGCACAAACTACAGGTGCAATTGGCAGTCTTGAAACAGCTCCTTCAAGCGATGCTAAAGTCCAAGCCCGATTTATCGTCTGTTCAAATCCAGACACAATAAAGTCTGTTATCCGGTATAACAACAGTCAGAATAAGGTTGAAGCACCTGATTTCAGAAGCAATGATTCAGTGCAAAGTAGATTAGTAAGTGAGTTCATTAATATTCCAGAAGCAGAGTATTCTGGTGGACGAAGAGGTGGTTCAGAGGATGTCATTAGGCGTCGAACGAATCTGTTACCTTCTAGCACAGTTGGCCAGGCTTTAACCGCATTCCATGGGGATCCGCTGAATGCGTATAATACTAAGTCCGATATTTGGAAATCAAATTCTCTGTACGATAGAGTTTTTAGTAGCAAAACTACTGCAAAGCATATAGTTTTTGTATATTCTTTGCATGAAGCTCTGAACGACTTTAAAAGAGAACTTTTGGAAAAGCGCAATGGTAACACTATTACTGATGCTGAGAAGGCACAGCTAGGATTTTTTCTGAATCGTGGTTCAACAGTCGTTGCAATGACTGCAATTTCTGCATGTTTGGAAGTACTGATTAGCCAACAAATTCCAGACACCTTTAAGCTATCTTTTGGAAATGTCTCGCCTACCGTTGCAAAATCAATCTGGAGAGAAGTACTTGAACCAATAATTGCTCTCATTTCACAGTTAAATCCTGCTGTAGAAAATGGTATTAAAGGACAAAGTAGTACTGCATCGACAATCCAAACTTTTCGTTCATTAGTTGATGCGGTTAAAGTGCCCAACGCTGAAACCTACAGAAATTTCAAAAATAAAGTTGAAATAAACTAGATTTGAACCAGTAAATAAGAAATAAGCAAGTAAAAATTATTATCTATAGCACCTAGCGACTCATACAATTTGAACTGTTGAAATGTTTGCCATGTATTCGTTTTTTTATTTGACTCAGACTTGCGAAGCTACGATAGCGAACAAGTTAAGGCTAAAGTTTTTGCTGGATAAGCAATATGAACGAATCGCCTTATCTGCAACCTGATCGTGCACAAATATCCTGCAAAGAACCCCAACAACGCATCCCCCGCCGTCCGCTGCTCCAGGTTCAGGTAGCTGGTCAGCGACACCAAGCTAGCGTGGCCGGTAATCGACATAATCTCACGCAGGGGCACCCCGAATCATAGAGATGGGTGGCCAGTGAATTAGAGCTGCGAGATCGCCTCCACCTTCTCCTCCTCCGATACATCGAGATACCGCTGCAGCGCCGCCATTGACGACCACCCGCCCAGGTCTTGAATCGCCTTCAGCCGCACCCCCGCCTTATCCAACCGAGTCGCCCAGGTGCGCCGATTGCTGTGAGTGCTGTAGCCGCGCAGACCCAAGCGGTCGCACGCCTTGCGCAGTGCCAAATCACAGGCCTGCCGCGTAATTGGACCCTCACCACTCCGCCCCGGAAACAGATACCCCCGGCTCGGCAACTCTGCCTCCCCCAAAACAGCTTTGAGCTTGGGATGAATCGGCACCGCCCGCGTCCGCTTCGTCTTCGTCGTCGCCTTGCGCAGCACCAGCGTCTCCCCCACCACATCCTCCGCCCGCAGCTGCCTCGCCTCACTGACCCGGCAGCCCGTGTAGTAGCAGATCGAGAAGAGCGATCGCATCTTAGGGCTGAGTTCCGCCATCACCTGCTCGAACTGATCCGCCGACCAAATTTCGGCCTGGTCGTGGCGATTTTGCTTCGGCACCGGCTCACCTCAAGATTTGGATCCAAACTAGCCTTGCAAACTTTGACTTGCTCTTTTTGTAATTTCAGCAAGTACAGTTTATCGGAATAGCAGGGGTTTCGGCGGTTTGAGGCGAAAAGACATCAAAACAGCATGGCTTGTTGAGAATGAACCTCTGTTGTTGAGAATACAAACCGTCCAAAGTTCAATGCCTGCAGGCGAGCCATGGCCGGTAGCTGTCCAAGGAGCAAACCAATGTGGGTTTATCAGCTAGATGGACGGAAGTCTACACCCCCCTGAGTGCCTCACAACCATATTCACTACGACTAGACAGCGACAGGGAGGAACCGAAAATCGGCGTGGTGGAGGACACTGCTTTTTAGTCGAACCGCCATGAAGAAAGATAATAAGTTAATCTAACCAGAGTTTCGAAAAACCTCGAAATAGACAGCCTTAATTTCTCTAATTCAACTCAAGGATAAGCTGCTGTACGGGGATTACTTCTGCTTTTGATTTTGTACGCTTTGATTTTTGGAGTCTTTCTTTAACTCCTGTATTTCCTTGAAAGTTGTCTAAAATCTTACTGTCAGACAGTGTTTCTGCTGACTCTCCTTCGGTTTGAGGAGAAAGATCAGTTGAAAATCCGGTGACAGATTTTTCGTTTTCTGACAAGAAAAAACTTTCCGCAGTTGTTTTATTAATATTGTATTCTACCTGTGTTTGGTCGAGCACCTTTTCATAGAAATCTGTAATAACTTCTTGCTTATTTGAGTCAGTGATTTCTATGCTCTTAGTTTCATCCTGCTGAGACATAGACTCTAAAATAGCGTCAATGACTTCTTCGTTAAACTCATATATTGGCGCTAGCTTGTCCATCTGCTCTCTCTGATCATACACAAAGTCCTGCATCTTTTTTGAATGATGTTGTGCAATTCGGGCTGCTTCGAGCTGTGCATTTGTTGCTCTCTGGGATTTTAAGAAGCTGACGTAGATCCTTCTAAATTCTTTAGGAGAAACTGCAATACCTGTTTCACGATCCATTATATCCACGATTCTATTCCACCAATCGGCGTGGTTTAGTGGACCTCTGTCGCTCACTCCGCGAAAGAAAAAATTATGGTCCACAGGACCATGGCTCTCTCTTCCCCAAGAAAGCCACTCTTCGATATAATCATATAGCTTTTTGCCATCGGCAAACTTTTGGTTAGGAATAGGTGCCCAGTAATTTCCGTAAGATTTTCCTGTTTTATAGTCTTCTATTCCTAGATGAATATACCAGGCAGCTTGAGAAGTGTCTTCTAATCGTTCTATAGGAGTAAAGCTTCTGCCTTCAAACTTACCATACAGCAAGGTTCTGCCCAATTCGAGTTCATAATAGGTGCGACTTCGGTCCGGAGGTATAACAACCTTTAAAGTGACTGACAAAAAATTTTGAAGATCTCTAGCCAATGCATAGATTGTTCGTTTTCTAGGGTGGATTCCTGATTTTTCCCTCTTGCTGTTTTGATAAGTGAATTTTTCCTCATATCGTTGCCTAAGCTTTTCAATGGTTCGAATGCAATCATTCCAGGGTATGCTCTTGATTTCGAATGAAACTGATTCAGGAGAATGATTTTTAATTTTTTCTAATTCCAAACCTATAGAATTTATGGCTTGAATAGTATGAATCTGAACAGAACGTTCATGTTTTGAGGCTTCTAACTCTTTTCTGTAAATATAAGTGGCAATGCTTCTAAACGTGTTGACATAGCAAAGTTGACTTGCAGGTGGTAAATCTAGCCAATCTAAGAAATCTTGCATAAGTTGTTTATTTGCTTCAGAAGTTTTTTTGATTCTTCTTCAAGAAGCATTTTTTTGACTGCTATCTTATTCAGCAAGTCGAGTGGTATTTGATTGAGATCTGAATCTCTTAGTTCTTCAACAAGGTATCCTTCAGGAAGTAGTTCTGATAAGTCAGCCGCCAATGGTGAGTAATTAATAATAGTTGTTAACCTTAGATCTTCAAGGCTAACGCCTCTGAATCTGTGCAGCCAACCAAAAATTTGCATGGTTTTTGTGCTGCAATTTTCAATGGTAAACTTACTCAATTTTTGACGTTTTTGAGAATCTTTTATTGATACTAAATCTACTTTCAAGTCTTTGTTGATGTAATCTTCTGGAAAAACTTGAACAGTATGTTTATTTCCTCGTGTATTGACAGCCTTCCTAGCCATTAAGGCATAACCCCCCCTTTTCGTCCTGCCATAACGGTTAGCGTGATGCTTTCCATTTTTGTTATGCCAGTCTTTGCGTGCCTGGCCAGCAGGGCTATGAAACTGACTTTTCTTGTGCTCGTTTTCCTTTAGAATTTCGTGTCTGCTCTTTTTCACCTCTTCCTTTGTATGGAAGTAACCCCAGGCCTCGAGGCGAGAGTGGAATTTTTTTATAATTGATCTAGCGCGTCTAAGATTTTCCTTCTCTTGGCTAGAGAAAGCTTTTTCCAGCAGTTCTGGCAGTTCATTTAAACAGGCTGCAGAAATTGTCATCAGGAAGTCTAGAGTAGCTTGCTTCTCAACTTGTGTAGCCCGCTCTCCTTTGGGCGTAGGTCCACCTAGCAAAGGCGCAACACGACGGATCATAAGGCTTGTCAGCACTCTGTCGGCGTTTGCAGAGTGGTTCAATAGTCTCAATTCTTGAATGTAGCGAGAGTATGCATCAAAAGCAGATTGGCCTTTTTTAGAAAGAGTCATATTAATACAGCGTTGACAACCATTGAGAGTAATTAAATTCAATACCCTAATAGTACACCAGTACTATTAAATTCAGGTGTATTTCTATTGTTGCTTTAACATCACCGAGCCATACAAGCGGGCGTGAGGGAAGCAAGCGGAAGGGCGATCGACAACAGTAATGGTTTTGTGACGCGCAGGGAGGGTAGAAGCATTTGCTTTTCAAGGGTGAGAGGGAGAAGGTTATCGCTGACGTTTCAACCGTACTGTGGAGTTACTAAGGAAAACAAGGCTAGAAAAGCTACTTTAAGTAAACAAAAATGATCGGGCACTGGTTCGTTGAGAGGAGGTATATTGAACCTCTCTTATGCAAAGAATTTCCTGGATTGATAAGGGGCGAGAGCAGAGGCCTATCGCCATTAGGGTGGGGTTCCCGCCCATTTTTCACGACCTGTTTCCTGAAATGTCGACTTTGAATGGGGCAGAATGGCACTGCTGAGAGGTAGCCGAGGTGACTATCGCTCAAGCTGAGTGCTCAATGGCCTTAATCTGCTGAAGGCTCGTGGGTTGAGTAGTTGCCTGCGCGCACATTTAGCCAATCTAGCTTACCCTCCCTGTACTTACGAAAGAGCTGCCGAGAGAGGCTGTGATGCTGCTTTGTGGCGCGGGCAGCTATTCCAGGACTCAGAGTTATTTCACTGGGTGTTTCCCTTTGCAACCGACTCATGGTTCTGCCACAAGCGTGGTAATGAACGTAGGATTGTTCTGTCCGGTAAGAATAGTGCTTGAGCCGAATTGCATCACGTACCTAGTCAAGCAATCGCCTTGGCAGAGGCGGTGAGTCATCTATAAGTATCTATGTAATATTAGCAAAGAAATCTTAAGTTACAGGACGCCCCAGTCGTCGGGTATTTATGCTGAAATTTTCCGTATAAGATCTCGTGTAATTGCTCAACTACCCCCTCCTTCCTGAAATCCCTTATTTGATTGGCCTTTTGGACAATTGTCAATAAGCAGTTTTGTAGAGAATTTGAACAAAAGAATGCCTGAAACCCGCATTCTTTTGTTGATGGTCCTCAATTAGGCTGATTTACCAAGTTCCTTAATTCCTTGCTGTTAATAGGTTTCAGGTTTGTCAACCTAGTTGAGCAACTAAAAGATTAGATCTCAAATGGTTTCTATAAAGGATTTTAGATTGTGAGTGTTGGGTCGAGGCACAAAACCCAACACTCACAATCTTCAGCCAATACTAAGCAATCTACTACTCACTAGTAATAGACGCAAGCTAAACAATGCCCATTCACACCGACCGCCGATAGTTGATCGGTTGTGGTGGAAAGGCTATCTGCGGCGGGTGATGGGTAACGTCAACCTTCTGTAACGAATGTACAAATCTAAACGCTTGACCCCCCAAAGACCGAACTTAATTTTTTGATCTGATCCGTACAAATGGAAACTATTGAAAATTAGTTTTTGTCAGCTACCTTCGCAATGAGATATTTAGAGAAGTAAGTCTAAATATTGGGGGGTTATGATGACTATCCAACCGCAATCACGTTCTTACCATGCACTGACTGACCATGAAATCGTTAAACACTTGGACAGCAGTGTAGACAACGGTTTAACGCCTGAGCAGGTGGCTCGTCGTTACGAACAGTATGGCTGGAATGAATTGCAGTTTAAGCCTGGAAAACCCGCGTGGCTAAGGTTTTTGCTGCAATTTCATCAACCCCTCCTCTACATTTTGCTCCTGGCTGGAGCCGTTAAAGCGTTTTTGGGTTCCTGGACGAATGCCTGGGTGATCTGGGGCGTAACGCTGATTAACGCCATCATTGGCTATGTGCAGGAAGCCAAGGCCGAGGGGGCGATCGCCTCTCTCGCCAAAGCCGTCACCACTGAAACCACCGTTCTGCGAGAAGGTCAACCCCTGCGGATTCCCTCGCGGGATCTGGTGCCGGGGGATATCGTGATGCTGACATCGGGCGATAAAGTCCCGGCAGATTTGAGGTTGCTGCGAGTTCGCACCTTACAGATAGATGAATCTGCTTTGACCGGGGAATCTGTTCCCGTCGAGAAATCCGTCCAGGTGCTACCTGAGGATACTTCCCTCGCTGAACGGCGCAATTCAGCTTACGCAGGCAGTTTTGTCACCTTCGGGCAGGGACAGGGGATCGTCGTCGCGACTGCTAATTCCACTGAAATGGGGCAGATTTCGCGATCGATGGAAAATCGGGTTAGTCTCACCACACCCCTGACCCGGAAGTTTGAAAAATTCAGCCGCACTCTGCTCTACATTATCTTGCCCCTGGCGACCTTCACCTTGACGGTGGGGGTGGGGCAGGGAGGCTCCTGGATTGATATGTTTGAGGCGGCGGTTGCCCTGGCAGTCAGTGCGATACCCGAAGGCTTACCTGCGGTCGTAACCATCACGCTGGCGATCGGTGTAAACCGGATGGCAAAACGCAACGCCATCATTCGTAAATTGCCAGCGGTGGAGGCGTTGGGCAGTGCCACGGTTATTTGTTCCGACAAGACCGGGACGCTGACGGAAAACCAGATGACGGTTCAGGCGATTTATGCTGGGGGGCAACACTATTGCGCCAGTGGTGGGGGTTACAGTCCCAAAGGTGACATAACCCAGGTCAGCAAAGGCAAGGAGATGGCACTGGACGCAGCGGAATTGCCACCTGCGTTAGTTCAATGTTTGACGGCAGGGATTCTCTGTAACGACTCCCAGCTTAAACAAACGGGGACAGATTGGACGGTAGTGGGTGATCCAACAGAAGGAGCCTTGATTACCGTGGCTGAGAAAGCAGGGCTGAGTCAATCCGGACTCAAAGCTGCAACCCCTCGCATGGATGCCATTCCCTTTGAGTCGGAGTATCAGTACATGGCAACCCTGCACGATGCTCAGCCGCGAATGATTTATGTGAAAGGATCGGTGGAGGCTTTGCTGCGCCGATGTACCCAGAGTCTCGATGCTCAGGGGCAGGCAATCGCCCTCGATTCTACCCGGATTAAACAAGAGGTCGATGACATGGCAGGGCAAGGGGTACGGGTGCTGGCATTTGCCCAAAAAACAGCGGGGGGACAGCAACACGCGATTGACCATGAGGACGTTGCCACCGATCTGGTGTTTCTAGGACTCCAGGGAATGATTGACCCGCCCCGCCCCGAGGCAATCGCTGCGGTTCATGCCTGTCAGTTTGCCGGGATTCAAGTCAAGATGATCACGGGCGATCACATTGCCACCGCACGGGCGATCGCCCAACGCATGGGGATTCAAACTAGCTCAGGGGTTGTCGCCTTTGCTGGGCAACAGTTAGCCCAAATGAATGAGTCAGAGATTCACAATGCAGCCGTCGAAGGGTCTGTCTTTGCCAGAGTTGCCCCGGCGCAAAAGCTGCAACTGGTGGAAGCACTCCAGTCCAGAGGCAATATCGTCGCCATGACGGGAGATGGAGTGAACGATGCCCCGGCACTCAAGCAGGCGGATATTGGCATTGCGATGGGCAAAGGGGGTACGGAAGTTGCCCGTGAATCCGCTGACATGTTATTGACCGATGATAATTTTGCCTCCATTAAAGCCGCTGTGGAAGAAGGGCGCACGGTTTACCAGAATTTACGGAAGGCAATCGCCTTTCTCCTGCCTGTGAATGGCGGAGAATCCATGACAATTCTGATCAGTGCTTTGTTAGCAAGGGATCTGCCGATTTTATCCTTGCAAGTGCTCTGGCTAAATATGATTAACTCCATCACCATGACGGTTCCCCTCGCCTTTGAACCCAAGTCTCAGGGATTGATGCAACAGCCACCCCGCAACCCCAACGAGCCTTTGCTCACCCAGAAATTATTACGCCGAATAGTAGCTGTTTCGCTATTTAACTGGGTTTTGATTTTCGGTATGTTTGAGTGGGCTCAATCCACAACAGGTAATATTGCAGTCGCCCGCACGATGGCTATCCAATCGCTTGTGGCAGCGCGAATTATCTACTTGATCAGCATCAGTCAATTGGGGACAAGTTTGATCGCCTATGTGCGCCGTCAAACCCCATCAATCACAACGGCACCGATCCTAATGATTGGTATTGCTGCGGCTGTTGTCTTGCAAATTGTGTTTAGCCAGTGGCCGGTGATGAACACGCTCTTTGAAACCGCACCTCTCACTTGGAATCAATGGCTAATCTGTTTATTGCCAATGGTGCCAATGGTACCGTGGGCAGTTCTTGCAAATGCAATTGACCCGCCTTCCAGTCAAAGGTGAAGTATCTGAATCAGTTCCACAAGTTCTTCAACCACCAATACTCATTCTTGGACATTCATATGTTTCAGAAAATTCTAGTTTCACTGGACAGCACATCTACCGCTCAAGCTGTTTTTACAAAGGCTGTTGCTTTAGCCAAAGCAATGGACTCAAGTCTCATGGTATTACATGTATTGTCTGTGGAGGATGAAGGTAGTCCGGGTTCGACTCTGGGCATGGGCGAGGGTGGAGATCAATCAGGGACATCTCAAGAAACCCCTATGTTCTTTTCAGTTTATGATGAAATCAATTGGGAAGCGCATCGGCGGCAGTGGCAGCAATATGAGAAGGAAAGCCGGGAGAAATTCCAACCCTACAGCGAACAAGCAGTCGAAATGGGGATCAAGACCGAGTTCACTCAAATTCCAGGCAAGCCTGGTCAAGTAATCAAGAAAGCAGCACAAACCTGGAAAGCCGACTTGATTATTATGGGAAGTCGGGGGCGTACAGGGCTGAGTGAACTGGTCTTAGGCAGTGTGAGTAATTATGTCATGCACCATGCACCATGCTCAGTACTCATTGTGCATTCTTAAACGCTCCAGCGAGATAGAGTCAGGGGGTAAGTCGCCCTATCACCCTCCCTTTAGAACCGTTCATGCTGCAGGATTGGCGACTAACGAGTTACTGTTGCTGATACTTTTCCAATCGGGTCAATCAGATTGAGACACCCCAAGCAAATTCTACAAGGAACCGTTAGGAGCTATAGCGAAGGCTAACCACCTCAATGCCATTAACCTACTGGATGCTTGCGGGTTGAATAGTTGCCTGCGCGCGCAACTA
>NZ_JAYGIH010000119.1:0-26683 GCF_034932455.1 Leptolyngbya sp. CCNP1308
ATCAACAATCGCTTGAAGCTCATCAAACGCTCTGGCTACGGGTTCAGAAATTTTGAGCGATTCAAATTACGCTGCCTCATTAGCTGGCATTTTCCTACTGCAACTGCATAATCAACCCGGTAGAGCCTAAGCTTTTCAGGAATGAGTAGCTATTCTTGAAATCATTTGTTTTAGAAACATATATAAGAGGAAAACAATATGAAATATTTTCCAAAAGTCTATACAAGTAAATAAAAGCGGTTGTATGAGAACCTGAATTTGCATGCATAAAATAATGAGACATTTCAGAAAGAATGCCCTTGTAAAAATTTCTGTTATTAAATTTTGTTGTCTCTATATAGAGCGATAAATCTTCGTCTGAAACGCTTTCACCAATGAGCTTAGGAAATTTCTTTCCCCAGTTCTTAGGATAGCTCTTGAAATCCGAAACAAAATAATTTTGCCTTTGCTTAATGACTTTCCCTCGTGAAGAATGCTTTAAATTTGCAGATCCACTCAAAAGCCGTAAAATCAAAAGAATTTCGGCGTCCCTTTCTCCAGATATTCTAAGTGATTCCGGAATCTTTCCCAACTCAGCGCCACTGAAAATCTCGCTATATTCAAATGGTTGAAGCCTTATCATTTTATTAAACAGAGTTAAGATCAAGACTCATAGTAAATTAGGCAGTTATTTCTATAAAATACTCAAGCAATTCTTCTTCGTCTTTGTTAGAAAGATCTTCAAACTTATCTATGAACTCTCTAGACAGTTCTCTTCTATACTTGCCAAGATTCACCTTTGAGGCATTAATTGCAGAAAAGCCCTTTTCAAATAAATCCAAAGACTCTGCAACTTGATCCAGAGGGAGATTGTGAATATATTCATAAGAGCTTCTTATCCCGACAGAAAAACCAATTAGGTTGTTATTAACCTTAAGCCATTTCTTAATATCTCTGTTTTCGCAAAGATTATCAATTAGCCCTAAAATGTCTCTAAATTCTATAGAACTGCCTTTGATATCTGTATCAAGAATTCTTCCAACAAGAATCTGATCCATTTTTTCGTCTACAATTTTTGTATTGTCATTGTGGACATTGTGAGTTAAAAAGGCTAGATATGCTTTAGATATATCTCCCAAGTTAAAAGCACCTCGGACAATCTTCTCGGATCTTTCCTTCTCTGACTGGACATCAATATTTAAGTCATCAAAATCAAAGAGTTCCTGTGTTAAAATTTCAATTTGGTGCCTTGGTGTCATTGGTCTCTGGCCATTATTTAATGTAATCATTCTATAAAGAAGTTTGTCTTGCGATGGTGCAATAATCACACTAAAATAAAGCGGACGAGCGTCATTAAAAGTCTTTTCGGCTTGCGCAGAATTTAACGTATTAAGCCTCTGAATGCCATCAAGAATATATCCTTTTTTTAAGTTTGAATCTATGAATTCACGCAGGTGCCCTGCATCCCTAAATTGAGTACTATCTTTGTCAACAAAGGCTATGGTCAAAGGCGGCATCAAGCAACCTTCGAGGATATCTCTCTTTAGTCTTTGATAAAATTTCTGATCCTGGATCTTTCTTTGTGCAGAAAACCTATTTATCAAAGGATATAAATGCTGAAGTGCAGTTGAATAATTTGTTTTGCCATTTCCTACAAAACTATCAATCACTTCGTCTTTGGCGATATCAAAAATCTCTATATCAATCATGGTTGTATTTAAAGACTTGAGCCAATTTTTGAATGAAAAAACGATCAGCCAAACTAATTTTCATTCTAATCTATCGATTAAGTATAATCTCACAAACTCCTCAGCAGCATGAAAGTTAAGTGCTTTGAGGGCTTCTACAATCTCCACCACTGTCTCCGCAGTCGGATCGCGTTTGTCGTGGTACCAGCGGGAGACGCTACCTCGTTCTATGCCCATAGCTCCGGCAAGCTGGTTTTGGCTGATTCCGTAGGTGTCTAACACCTGCTTTAGTGCTTGGCTTGCTCTACCCATGCTCCAACTGTGTCAGAGAGTCATGGGTTCGTAAATGTTGCTTTTTGGATCACAAGCCTGAAATTGGTGATATGTTGTGATCCATTGAGCAACATAGGAGCCTTCCATGCCGCAAGCATTCATCCCCTCAACCCTGACCGACCCCGCATTACAAGTCACCATCGAGCCTGCCGCCGAGCCAGGACGGGAGGTGATTCGCATCTTGGTTATTGGCAGCGCCCACGGCGTAGAGCGCATCATCCACGAACTCTATCGCCTCGGCTTTGCCGAAGTACGCGAATGGAGCAAACCCCAGCCCACCGGGCGCATCAACGAAATCATGCGCGTGCTCACCCGCTACGTGCTGGTCGAGTAGCGCAACGCGGCGCAACGCAATCCCTGCTCTGCTCTAACTTCAGCGACCCCTTAGAATTGAGGGCTGAACCGCCAAGTTCTGGCTTGCCCCGCCAGATAATGGTTTAGCCCCATGCCCCAGGAGAACGTTTACCCATGGTTCAGCCCACCCCCAAAGCCATTGTGCTGCTCTCTGGTGGTCTCGACTCGGCTACCGCCGCCGCCCAGGCGATCGCCGATGGCTACGACCTCGTCGCGCTGTCGTTTAACTACGGCCAGCGGCACCAGCGTGAGCTAGAGGCGGCAAAGGTGGTGGCCAAGCACTTTGCGATCGCCGACCACCACTTTATTGATGTCAACCTGGCCCAGTGGGGCGCATCATCCCTCACCGACCTGGCCCAGCCATTACCGCAGAATGGCATCGAACCGGGCATTCCCTCCACCTACGTGCCAGGGCGCAATACGGTGTTTATTGCCCTGGCGCTGGCCCTGGCCGAAGCCAAGGGGGCCGAGGCAATCTACCTCGGCATCAACGCGGTAGATTATTCTGGCTATCCCGACTGTCGGCCCGAGTATTTGACCGCGTTTCAGCAGCTCGCCCAGCTCTCGTCTAAGGCGGGGCTAGAGGGCCACGCCCCCCAACTGGTCGCGCCCCTGGTGATGGATTCTAAGGTCGATATTGTGCGCCGGGCGATCGCGCTGGGGGTGCCCATCGAGCAAACTTGGTCGTGCTACCAGGGCGGTGCAGCCCCCTGCGGGCGCTGTGATTCTTGCCGCATTCGCGATCGCGCCCTAGTAGAGGCAGGCTATCCCGCTCTCGCTACTTCTGGCAGCTAGAGATGGTGCCAAGACGGCGGCAAAGTCAGGAGCGATCGCCCGTGCAAGTTCTGTGCAAGTGTTTGAGCCTGTTTTCCCGCTGGCCATCATCTTCTAGTTTGCCAACGGTGACTCTAGGGGAATGTGGCACAGTGTAATAAGCTGCATGACAGCCGCTGCCCCCAAACCAGGGGCACGCCCTGTTGACCCCTCTGCACCCCCACCTATGCCCTGGCCCCGAATCATTAGCGGAATAGTTGCCATTGTGGTCGCCCTGGCCATGATTTTGCTGGGGGGTTGGTACTTTACCCTGGGCTTCGGGGTGCTGATCTTGTTGGGACAGCTCGAAATTTTTGCCCTGGTCAAAGCCAAAGGCATCTTGCCAGCGGCCAAAACCACCCTAGTAGTGAGCCAGCTACTGCTGATTGCCGCTCACCTGTCGCCGCCCTTGGCCGATGCCCTGCTGCCGCTCAGCGGCACATTTATCTGCTTCTATCTGCTGTTTCAGCCCCAGGTGGCCACCATTGCCGACGTGGCGGCCTCTATTTTGGGGTTGTTTTACGGTGGCTACCTGCCCAGCTTTTGGGTGCGCCTGCGCGACCTAGGCGACACCGCCACCACCCTTCCCCTGGGCGGCTTTTGGCCCAACTCCTGGCCCCCCGCCCTAGACGCGTTGCCCTACGGCCTCGTCGTCACCCTGCTGGCCTTTGCCTGCATTTGGGCCTCAGACATTGGAGCCTACACCGCTGGAAAAATGATTGGCCGCACACCGCTGTCTAACATTAGCCCCAAGAAAACCGTAGAGGGGGCCGCCTTTGGCATGCTGGGCAGTATGGTGGTGGCCCTGGTGGGCAGCTACTGGCTACAGTGGCCCCTCTGGCCCGCCACCGGAGCCGCCCTAGGGCTAATGGTGGGCACCTCTAGCCTGCTGGGCGACCTGACCGAATCGCTGATGAAAAGAGATGCCGGGGTCAAAGACTCTGGAGCCCTAATCCCCGGCCACGGCGGCATTCTAGACCGCACCGACAGCTATGTGTTTACGGGGGCGCTGGTGTACTTTTTCGTCACCCTGCTGCTGCCCCTGCTGCCGGCGAGTTAGCGCCCGCGCTGCTCCCAAAAGTTCAGCTCTTGGCGAATGCGATCGCGATCTTCCACACTGGCGAACCGCAGCTGATGGCGCAGTTCCCCAATCACCTGACGACGCTGGCTAGCCGGTTGCTTATCCATAACTTCCCTTCAAAAACTGTAGCTATAACTACAGTTTAGAGAATGGAGTTCCGGATTCTACCGCCCATTACAAATCTTTGAATGGTCAGCCAAAGCCAACATTTGCTTGAGCAGGTGAAGTTTGAGTTAAAACAGCCCAAACTTCAGGATTCAAGCCTATTGGGCATTTTTCGTTCTTCCCTCTTCTATTTTCGTTCTTGTGCTGCATCGTTTAATACACGCTGACCGTGCCAGAAGTTTTCGGGTCAGGCAGCTGCGTAGTAATCAGCGCCGCCGCCAGCACAAACAGGCTTGACACCCACAGACACCCCACCAGCCCAAACCACTGGTAAAACAGCCCCGAGGTAATCGTCCCCAGCAGCCGCCCGCCCGAGTTGGCCATATAGTAAAAGCCCACATTGAGGCTCACGTCCTTGTCTTCGGTGTAGGCCAGCACCAGATACGAGTGCACCGCCGAGTTAAAGGCAAACACCACGCCAAACACAATCAGCCCACCGGTTACGGCGATGTCGCCCCGCACCCCAGCCATTAGGGCGATCGCAATCAAAGCCGGAATCACCGTCAAAATCGAGGTCCAAAACAAAATCGTCTTAGCCTTGGGCACCACCTTGCCGGTGCTGTCTTTGCGCAACAGCTGCGGGGCCAAAAACTGCACCATGCCATAGCCAATCACCCAAACGGCCATATAGGTGCCCACCTGCATGAACCGCCAGCCCAGCACTTCGTACAAAAACACCGGCAGCGCCACCACAAACCACACATCCCGCGAACCAAACAAAAAGAACCGCGCCGCCGACAGCACGTTGATCTCTCTGCTTTTAGAAAACAGCTGTTTGAAGGGCACCTTCTGGCCGATTTTACCCATGCCCGCGGGCAGCAGTGCCCCCGATAGCAAAATTACCCCCAGCACCGCCGCCTGCATCAGCAGCGCCGAGCGAAAGCCCACCCCCTCTAGCAGGGCTGCTCCGACAAAGAAGCCCACCCCCTTCAGCGCGTTCTTTGACCCCGTCAGCACCGCCACCCATTTGAACAGCCGAGACGCTGCCTCCTTGGGCACCACCAGCCGAATGGCGCTTTTAGAACTCATTTTGGTCAGGTCTTTGGCAATGCCCGAGAAGGCCTGGGCCACCATCACAAAGCCCACCTGCACCGGCACCAGCCAGTCTGGGTTCAAAAAGCTCAGCATGATCAGGGCAAAAATTTGCAGGGCAATGCCGCCGTAGAGGGTCTGCCGAATGCCCACCTGGGAACCAATCCAGCCGCCGAAGAAGTTGGTTACCACGCCAAAAATTTCATAGAAGAGAAACAGCGTGGCAATCTCAAGCGGGGTGTAGCCCAACACGTGAAAGTGCAGCAGCACCATCATGCGTAGGGCACCGTCGGTAATGGTGAAGCCCCAGTAAGCGGCGGTGATGATGGCGTAGTTACGCAGACTTTCGGGTTTGAAGGTGGAGGGGGGCATGGGGGTGGGTGGATGGGAGGCGAGTGGATAGGTGGGTGAGGAGATGAGGAAGGTGAGGGGATGAGGCGAGCTGTAGGGTGGGCACTGCCCACCATTTGGAGAAAACGCTTTCTGAACTATCTCCTCAAGGGGCTGGATCTACAGGCTCTGCGCCACCTTGCGGGCCAGCTCGGCCATGCGGCAGGAGTAGCCCCACTCGTTGTCGTACCAGGCAAGAATTTTTACCTGGGTGTCATCCACAACCATGGTGGAGAGGGCGTCAATAATCGAGGAGCGGGGATCGTCTTTGTAGTCAACTGAAACTAAAGGCCTGGTTTCGTAGCCCAGAATTCCGTGCAGGGGGCCATCGGCGGCGGCTTTGAGGAGAGCATTGACTTCCTCAACGGTGGTGGGGCGATCGCACTCAAACACGCAGTCGGTCAGGGAGGCATTCAGCAGCGGTACTCGCACCGCCAAACCATTCAGCTTGCCCGCCAGTTCGGGGTAGATGAGTGCGATCGCCGTCGCCGACCCTGTAGTAGTTGGAATTAGCGACATGCCCGTAGCCCTGGCCCGGCGCAGGTCTTTGTGGGGGGCATCCACAATCGTTTGAGTGTTGGTGTGGTTGTGGATGGTGGTGATCACCCCATGGCGAATGCCCAGCCCTTCGTGGATGACTTTGACCACGGGGGCCAGGCAGTTGGTGGTGCAGGAAGCGGCAGTGAGCAGGTGGTGCTCTGCCGGGTTATACAGGTGGTCGTTAATGCCGTAGACCACATTGAGCGCGCCCTCTTTGACCGGGGCGGCGACGATGACTTTTTTCACGCCGTGGTCGTAGTAGGGGGCAAGGGATTCTACGGTGCGGAACTTGCCGGAGCACTCCAGCACCAGATCTACTTCGTAGTTGGCCCAGGGCACTTCGCCGGGGGATGTGCCACTGCTGAAGCTGAGGGGAGTGCCGTCGATAGTGACTTTTTCGCTACCTACGGCTTCTACGTCGTGATTCCAACGTCCGTGGACGGAGTCAAACTTGAGCAGGTGCGCCGCTGCCGCTGCGCCACCCTTGATCTCGTTGATGTGCACAAACTCCAGTTCAGGAAAGGCCCAGCCCGCCCGCAGCACCAGCCGCCCAATGCGACCAAATCCGTTTACAGCGACCTTCACCATTTTCAAAACCTCTGCAGCACACAGCGATATATACACAAGCAACTAGCGGTAGCGCGTTGCCCACAGGCTTATTTCAAAAAAGATTGATGCTTTATTATTTCAAGAAAAATTGATATGTCAAGTTGTGCAGGCTACATCTCTCTGGATGGAGTCTCAAGCCCGGTGCTGCTTCGTCGGCGCACTAGGGTGGCTGGCAAGTACGGTAAACTGTAGCCACATCTGTTTTAAATTACGGCGGGTGTCTAGATGGTGCAGGCCACAGCGCAACCCCTCAGTTTTGAAGACTTTATCGACCAATACCCCAGCGATGGCGGTCGCTACGAGCTGATTGAAGGCGAGGTAGTTGAGGTGCGGCCCACAGGTGCCCATGAAGACATTGGTGGATTCATCGCTCTGAAGCTAGGCGTGCTGATCGATCTAGCCACTTTACCGCTGACGATTCCTCGTACCTGTGTAGTGAAGCCATCGCGTCCCAATGCAGGCTATATCCCCGATGTGGCCGTGCTCGATCGCACCAAACTCCAGCACGAACCATTGTGGGAAAAGTCGTCCACCGTCGGCAACGGTGCCACGATCAAGCTGGTAGTAGAAGTGGTCAGCACCAACTGGCGCGACGACTACGGCCTCAAACTGGCCGACTACGAGGCCATGGGCATCGCTGAATACTGGATTGTGGATTTTCGCGCCCTGGGGGCGGCGCGGGTGATCGGCCAGCCCAAGCAGCCTACGATCACGCTTTGCACCTTGGGGGCCGATGGCTATCAACTAGAGCGATTTACAGGAAATGATCTCCTGGTTTCACCGACCTTCAAAGAGCTGAGGCTGACAGCACAGGATATTTTTAGGGCGGGCGCAGGTTAGCTAGTCGGCAAAGAAACCGAGTTTCTTCTGCGAAATGCATGAGCTTACTGATGGTTTCCAAAAAGAAATCCGGTTTCAGTTGCACCCTACACTGGCTCATGGCCATAGCCGCCGCCCCCTGGCGTGGCAATCTGAATGCAGTCTCCAGGCCCAACGGCCACCGTGGCCTGCCCTGATAAAACCTCCACCTGGCCATCGGCGCAAATCACCCGATTCTCGCCCACCTGACCTGGTTGCCCTCCGGCCAGGCCAAAGGGTGGCACTAGCCGATGGTTGGAGAGAATCGCCGCCGTCATCGGCTCGCGAAATTCCACGGTGCGCACAATGCCGTTGCCGCCAGCGTATTCTCCCGCCCCGCCGCTGCCCGGTTGAATGGCGAACTCCCGCAGCAGCACCGGAAAGCGCCACTCCAGCACCTCGGGGTCGGTGAGCCGCGAGTTGGTCATGTGGGTGTGCACCGCATCAGTGCCGGGGAAGCCGGGGCCAGCCCCAGAGCCACCGCAGATGGTTTCGTAGTACTGGTGGCGCTCATTGCCGAAGGTGAAGTTGTTCATAGTGCCCTGGGAAGCGGCGATCGCCCCCAACGCCCCATACAAGGCATCCGTCACCGCCTGCGACACCTCCACATTGCCCGCCACCACCGCTGCCGGGTACTGCGGGTTTAGCATCGACCCGGCTGGAATAGCAATTTCCAATGGTTTGAGACAGCCCGCATTGAGGGGAATGTCATCATCCACCAGGGTTCTAAACACGTACAGCACCGCCGCTTTGCATACGGCTGATGGCGCGTTGAAATTGCTGGGTTGTTGGGACGATGTTCCAGAAAAGTCAATTTTGGCGCGGCGTCCCTCGCGGTTTATCGTGACCTGCACCGCAATCTGGCTACCGTCATCCATCGGGTAGGTGAACTGCCCGTTTTGGAGGCGATCGATCACTCGCCGTACGCATTCCTCGGCGTTGTCTTGCACATGCTGCATGTAGGTCTGCACCGTGTCGAGACCGTAGTGATTGACCAGCTTTTGCAGCTCTTGCACCCCCTTCTCGTTCGCTGCGATCTGGGCCTGCAAATCGGCCACATTTTGCGTCGAATTGCGCACAGGATAAGGGGCCGTCGTCAGAATTTCTAGCAGTTCAGCTTCCAGAAAACGCCCCTGATCCACCAACTGCACATTGTCGAGCAGCACGCCCTCCTCTTCAATTGAGGTGCTGTTAGCAGGCATCGAGCCAGGGGTAATGCCGCCGATGTCGGCGTGGTGTCCGCGAGAAGCAACGTAGAATTTTGGATTTTGGATTTTGGATTTTGGATTTTCTTCCGGCCCTGACCGGGTGGGGTAGGGGTGGGTTTCTTCTAAAAATACGGGTGTGATAACGGTGATATCCGGTAAGTGGGTGCCGCCGTTGTAGGGGTTGTTTTGTAGGTAGACATCGCCGGGTTTGAGGTCAGCCCCCCTGGCTTCGATCAAACTGCGCACGCTTTCGCCCATTGACCCCAGGTGCACGGGAATGTGGGGCGCATTGGCCACAAGCTGCCCCTGCTGGTCAAACAGCGCGCAGGAAAAATCGAGCCGCTCTTTGATGTTGACCGAGTAGCTGGTGTTTTGCAGCGTAATCCCCATTTCTTCGGCTACGGCGCGAAAGAGGTTGTTGAAGATTTCGAGCAGTACAGGATCTGGCAGTTTTGAATTTTGGATTTTAGATTTTGGATTGGCTTCTGTCCTTTGTCGTTTGCCTTTTGCCTTCAAAATTAGGTGGCCTTTTGTGGTTAGCGTGGCGTTCCAACCGGGTTCGACGACGTTGGTGCCGGTGGGTTCAATGATCAAGGCGGGGCCTGCGATCGCATCCCCAGGGCACAAATCCTCGCGGTGGTAAACAGGCGTCTCGTGCCATGCATCGGCGGTGTAGACGGGGACGGTAGTTTTAGGAATAAGGGGTTGGGTGCGGGCTTTGTGAATATCGGGTTCGTCGGGGCTGTGGGTGTGACCAATCACCTCGACAGCAGCGGTATCGACGATCAGACGCTTATTGTCTTGGGCGAAGCCGTAGCGCTGGCGGTGCAGGGCGGTGAACTGCGATCGCATCGCCTCCACTCCGGCGAAATCCACCGCCAGCACAGAATCTGTGCCTTCGTACTTCAGCAGCAGTTGGGGCAAAACCTGGGGCAATTTTAGATTTTGGATTTTGGATTTTGGCTCGTCCTCGGCTGTGAGAGGCGGGGGTGGGTCTATCAAAGATTCTGGATTGGCGATCGCAAACCCCTGCTGCTGCAATTCCTCCAGTCCTTTTGCCGCTAGAGATTCCACTACCTGCTGAATCTGCGGCAGAGTGTCTGTTCTGAGGGGTAACTCAACGGACTGCTCATTCAGCGACCTGACATCTGCCAGGCCCATGCCGTAGGCCGACAGCACCCCTGCGTAGGGATGCAGAAATACCTCGGTCATGCCCAGGGCATCGGCAATCAAGCAGGCGTGCTGGCCCCCGGCCCCGCCAAAGCTGCACAACACGTAGTCTGAAACGTCGTAGCCCCGCTGTACGGAAATCTTTTTGATGGCGTTGGCCATTTTTTCCACCGCAATGGTGAGAAATCCGGCAGCGACCTGCTCAGGGCGGCGAGCATCCCCAGTGGCCGCGCGAATTTTCTCCGCCAGGGCCAGAAATTGCTCGCGCACCACCGTTGCATCCAGCGGCAGATCGCCCCCCGGCCCAAACACGTGAGGAAAGAACTCGGGCTGGAGCTTGCCCACCATCACGTTGCAGTCGGTCACCGCCAGCGGCCCGCCGTGACGGTAGCAGGCCGGCCCCGGGTAGGCCCCCGCCGACTCTGGCCCCACCCGGTAGCGGCTACCATCAAAGCCCACAATCGAGCCGCCCCCCGCTGCCACGGTGTGAATCGCCATCATTGGTGCCCGCAGCCGCACCCCCGCCACCTCGGTTTCAAAGGTGCGCTCGTACTCGCCTCTGTAGTGGGAGACATCGGTGCTGGTGCCGCCCATGTCGAAACCGATCATGCGATCGTACCCGGCCTGACGGCTGGTCTGCACCGCGCCGACAACGCCCCCGGCAGGCCCCGAGAGAATGCTGTCTTTGCCCTGGAAAAAGGCTGCATCCGTTAGGCCGCCGTTGGACTGCATGAACATGAGGCGGGTAGAAGCAGGATGGGGAGATGGGGAGATGGGGAGATGGAGGGTTTGACGGTTGGCAGCGTCCATACCCTCCTGGGAGGGGGAGGGGTGGGTCTGCAATAGTGCCGCCACTCGATCCACATACCGCCGCAGAATGGGTGATAAATATGCATCCACCACCGTTGTATCGCCTCGGCTGACCAGTTTGATCAGCGGGCTGACCTGGTGGGAGATTGAAACTTGGCTAAAACCGACCTGGCGAGCCAGTTCCCCCAGGCGCAGCTCATGGGCGGGGTAGCGATAGCCGTGCATGAGGACGATCGCACAGGCCCGAATTCCGCTATCGTAGGCTCGCTGAAGTTCCTGCATCAGTCGTTCTTCTTCCTCTGCACTTAAAGGAACCAGTACCTCCCCCTGGGCGCTGAGGCGTTCGTTCACCTCGATCGCCCGTTCGTAGAGCATCTCAGGCAGCTCGATGTGGCGGGCAAAGATATTGGGGCGGTTTTGGTAGCCGATGCGCAGGGCATCGCGGAATCCCTTCGTTGTTAGGAGCAGGACGCGATCGCCCTTCCGCTCCAGCAGCGCATTGGTGGCTACGGTCGTGCCCATCTTCACCGCCTCAATCGCCTCAGTGGGGATTGCCTCATCCACTCCTAGGCCCAGCAGGTCGCGAATGCCCTGGATGGGGGCATCACTGTAGCGATCGGGGTTTTCTGACAGCAGCTTATGGACGATAATTTGCCCATCGGGGCGGCGGGCCACCATGTCGGTAAAGGTGCCGCCGCGATCGATCCAAAATTGCCAGCGCGAGTTGGGCAAGGGCGGTGGGGTCATAGCATGAAGGAGTGGGAAACTTGAGAGAAGCCTAAGCCTTCATTGTGAACTACCGCTAAACTCGGCGAGCAGGCAGTTGTCGTTGGCGGCCCCCGATGCCAGACTCGTGGCAATGGGGATAAGCCTTCTACACTAGGATTTTTGATAATTCGCTATTTGAGCTAGACCCTATGGATATTCAATCTAAAATCTATGTCGCTGGCTCCCGTGGGCTGGTGGGCAGCGCTCTGGTGAGAACCCTCAAAGCCCAGGGCTATGAAAACTTACTGCTGCGCTCTAGCCAAGACCTCGATCTGCGTAGCCAGACCGCCGTGGATGAGTTCTTCGCCCAAGAAAAGCCAGACTACGTGTTTCTGGCGGCGGCCAAGGTGGGCGGTATCCATGCCAACAACACCTACCGGGCCGAATTTCTCTACGACAATCTGATGATTGAGGCCAACATTATCCACAGCGCCTACCGCCACGGGGCGCAAAAGCTGCTGTTTTTGGGGTCTTCCTGCATTTACCCCAAGCTGTGCCCCCAGCCGATGAAAGAAGACTATCTGCTGACCGGGTTTCTGGAGCAAACCAATGAACCCTATGCGATCGCCAAAATTGCTGGCCTCAAGCTCTGCGAAAACTACTGCCGCCAGTATGGGGTCAACTTTATTTCGGCCATGCCCACCAACCTCTACGGCCTCAACGACAACTTTGACTTTGCCAATTCCCACGTGCTGCCCGCGCTGATGCGCAAGTTCCACGAGGCCAAGGTCAACGGCGACCCCACCGTCACCGTGTGGGGCACCGGCACCCCCCTGCGCGAGTTTCTCTATGTGGATGACCTGGCCGATGCCCTGGTGTTTTTAATGAACACCTACAACAATGTAGATTTCGTCAACGTTGGCACCGGGCAAGAGGTTTCAATTAAAGAACTGGCTCTCACCATGAAGGCCGTAGTCGGCTACGAAGGTGAGTTGGTGTTCGACACCACTAAGCCCGACGGCACCCCCCGCAAGCTGCTGGATGTGTCGCGCCTCAATGGGGCGGGCTGGCAGGCCAAAACCGACCTCAAAACCGGCATTGAGCACACCTACGCCTGGTTTTTGCAGAGCTACGACTCGCTGCGGGGTCGCGAAGCCGCCTAATCACGGTTCCCCACAGAACATTTTTCCACAGAAAAAATAAGGGCTAAGGTTCAAGGGTTTACCCCAGGTCTTAGCCCCTGCGATCGCCGTGCCAATGTGCTGAACCTGTATCCTCGGTTGTGAAGACTATTAAACCGGGTTACATTTGCCGCTGCGAATTAGCCCTACTCGGCGCGCGATCGCTTCATCCTGAGTAGCGTAAGGCCCCCACATGGGTCGCCGATCCTTTAGCTGCTCGCGGCTAACGTTTTCAGCAGACAGCACCTCACAGTTTCCAGCTTCGCCCTGAACTATGTACCATCCTTCGTTTCTTTCTGGCATCGCCACGCTCCTCAACCACACGGGTGCTAACCTATTAAACTCGGTTTTGCTCCAAGTGGCCGGTAGAAGTTAGTAACAAAAGCGGCCGTTGCTGTTAGCTCGGGTGTGTCCTTCACCCTTGCGCATGGCTCCAATCAGGGTGGAAACCACCACACAGCGGTGAGTCTGTTTGTTGTCTGACATGGCCACCGTAACGGTGCCAAGCTGGCCTTTTACATTGCCATGCATATCAAACTTGGCATAGTGAATGGTGCCTGTTTTGACCAGAGTGTTATCTATATTGGACAACACCACGCCCTCTACCAGCGGTTGCCAAACGGTGACCTGGGCGGGCAGGGTCGATTCAGGATGGCTAGCCCACTCAATACGGCCGTTACGTTCGCGAATACTGAAGCGGCGATCGTGGCGCAGCTGCATAGCGTCGGCCTGGGTGGCCCGTAGCGCTTGGTACACCATGTCTTGGGTAACGTTGATTTTGCGCTGCTGCAAAAATCCAAGCCATGAAGGGGCGGCGATCGCCGCCAGCAGCCCCATAATTACCACCACAATCAATCCTTCAATCAGCGTAAACCCAGCAGCATTAGCCTGAACGTAGAGCGGTCTGCGCGATCGCCGCAAAAGCTGCGCCATAGTTTTAAATGCCCAAAGCCTGATGAGATCAAAGTTGCCCACCGGGCTTTGGGCACAGGCGACAGCCGGGCCACCATCGGCCATTGTGCCGAGCTATGTCTGAGAACGCTGACACATGGCCTAAGCGCCGCAAAGTCGGTAAGCTGACAAAGGTATTAAGGAGATTTTGCCCGTGGATGTAAGAGCTGCCGTTGCCCATGGCCCAGGCCAACCCCTGACTGTCGAAACCATTCAGCTCGAAGGGCCCCGCGAGGGTGAAGTACTGGTCGAAATCAAAGCCACCGGCATTTGCCACACCGATGCCTACACACTTTCTGGCAAAGATCCCGAAGGGTTGTTTCCGGCAGTCTTAGGTCACGAGGGGGCTGGGGTGGTGGCCGAAGTCGGCCCTGGCGTCACCAGTCTCAAGCCGGGCGATCACGTCATTCCGCTATATGTGCCTGAGTGCCGTCAGTGCGAATACTGCCTCAGCTTTAAGACCAACCTCTGCCAGGCCATTCGCCTCACCCAGGGGCGGGGGCTCATGCCCGACGGCAGCAGCCGATTTTCCCGCGACGGCAAGCCGCTGTTTCACTACATGGGTACCTCTACCTTTGCCAACTACACCGTAGTCCCCGAGATTGCTCTGGCCAAAATTCGTTCCGATGCCCCCTTTGAAAAGGTCTGCTACATCGGCTGCGGCGTCACCACCGGCCTGGGCGCGGTGATTAACACCGCCAAGGTGGAACCGGGGGCCAATGTGGTGGTGTTTGGCCTAGGCGGCATTGGCCTCAACGTGCTTCAGGGCTGCCGCATGGTGGGGGCGAACAAAATTATCGGCGTTGACATCAACCCCAATCGGCGAGAATTAGCTGAGAAATTTGGCATGACCCACTTCGTTAACCCTAAGGAAGTCGAGGGCGATTTAGTAGCCCATCTGGTGGAGCTAACGGGCGGCGGGGCCGACTACAGCTTTGAGTGCGTGGGCAATGTGAATCTAATGCGCCAGGCGCTGGAGTGCTGCCACAAGGGCTGGGGAGTCAGCGTCATTGTAGGTGTGGCCGCCGCTGGCGAAGAAATCAGCACTCGCCCCTTTCAGCTGGTCACCGGGCGCGAGTGGAAGGGCACGGCCTTTGGCGGGGCCAGGGGCCGCACGGACGTACCCAAGATTGTGGACTGGTATATGGACGGCAAAATCAACATTGACGACCTGATCACCCATGTCATGCCGCTGGATGAGATCAACACCGCCTTCGACCTGATGCACCGGGGCGAAAGCATCCGCAGCGTGGTGACGTTTTAGGCATTCCTAAGATGTTTTTTGGACAGTTGGAACGGCTATCCCACAAATTCAGGGCAACTACCTGCTTCCCTCTTGTGGGATAGGCATCCTGCCTGTTCCAGCAGCTAGATCTTTCTCGGACAGCCGGGACGGCTATCCCACAAATCCTTTGCTCCCTAACCCTATGACCCTGACCCTCGAAAAACAACATGCCTGCTTTGGCGGCACGGTGGGCTACTACAGCCACCCCTCTGACGCCTGTAACTGCGAGATGCGCTTTGCGGTGTTTGTGCCACCCCAGGCCCAGGCTGGCCCGGTGCCGGTGCTGCTTTACCTGTCAGGGTTGACCTGCACAGAAGACAATTTCACCTCAAAGGCTGGGGCACAGCGCTACGCTGCCGAGCATGGCCTGATGCTGGTAGCCCCTGACACCAGCCCACGCGGCGAAGGAGTCCCCGATGAAGATGCTTGGGACTTTGGTACCGGGGCGGGGTTCTACGTAGATGCTACGGAAGCGCCCTGGAGCAAGCACTACTCTATGTACAGCTATGTGGTGCAGGAGCTTCCGGAGCTGGTTGCCCAGGAGTTTGCGGTGCGGCGCGATCGCATGGGCATTTTTGGCCACTCTATGGGCGGCCACGGGGCGCTGGTGTGCGGCCTGCGCAATCCCGACCTGTTCAAATCGATCTCGGCCTTTGCGCCGATCGCCGCCCCCTCCCAATGTCCCTGGGGTCAGAAAGCATTTTCGGGCTATTTAGGGGCAGATTCTAATCGCTGGAAAGCCTACGACGCGACGGAGTTGGTGAAAGATCACGCCCAGCCCAATCGCACCATTTTGATCGATCAAGGCACCGCCGATAATTTTCTGGCGCAGAACCAGCTGCTGCCCGACGTTTTTGCAACGGCATGCAAAGAGGCCGGGCAACCCCTAGTTTTACGCATGCAGCCAGGGTACGATCACAGCTACTTTTTTATGGCGTCCTTTATGGCTGACCATCTGCACCACCATGCCGATGTGTTGACAAAAGGCTAGGCTAGGGAAGATTGTCACAGCCGACGTTTCGCGTTATCAGGAGACCCCGCTATGGTGAGATTTTGTATTGCCGCTCTACTAATAATGCTGGCATGGCTGACCCCAGGGGCAGCCTGGGCTAGTTCGTCATCTCCACTACTGGCTCAAACTACCGTAGTTGAAGTAGCTGAAGTGGATGCCAATGCGCCCATCAGCGACGCCGACATTGACACCTTTGCCAAGGTCTATCAGCAGGTGCAAACCCTGCGCCTCCAGGCCGAGCAGGAGATGGCCAAGGCCGTAGAAGATGAGGGGCTGACGATTGAGCGGTTTAATGCGATCGCAGCAACTCAGCTCGACGGCGCTGCCGACAGCCCCGACGACATGGCTAAAATTGCAGAAAAAGCCAAAATTTCTAAAAAAGAAGACAAAAAGTTTAAAGCGGCCGTAGACCGCATTATCGCCATTCGCCAGAGCACCGAAGGCGATATGGAAAAAGCCATTGAGGCCGACGGGCTCTCGGTCGATACGTTCAACAGCATTTTGGAGCGCTCCGCCGACGATACTGCCCTCCAGCGGCAGATCAGCGATGCGATCGTGAAGCAAACCCTGGCCAATGTTGAGCCTGCTTCCTAGCCGAAAACACGGCTAACCAAACCCTTAAGAGTAGTTATCTCAGGTTTTATGAGGTTATGTGAACCCGCCCCCAGGCTCTGGGTGAATGGGGGCACAATGGGCCACAGAAGCCGATCTGTGCTTACTCTTGAGGGTTTTTGTAATGGTGCCTTTCTTTAAAACCGCCCCTGCGGAAACCGATACGGAGACCAAGATTCTCAAAGCAGCTCTGAAGCTGTTTGCCAAGCACGGCTATGGGGGTACGACCACCCGCGAGCTGGCCCAGAGCGCTGGGGTAGCCGAGGGCACGCTGTTTCGCCATTTTGAGAATAAAAAAGCGATTCTAGTGGCGGTGGCCAGCCAGGGATGGGTCGAAATTCTCACCGACCTGCTGACCGAGCTGAGCGAAATGGCCAGCTACAAGGCGATCGGCCAGGTAATGCAGCGGCGCATGCTCAATCTGCAAAAGAACTCGGCCCTAATGCGCGTCTGCTTCATGGAAGCCCAGTTTCACCCCGAGCTGCGGGAGCAAATTCAAACCGAAGTGATCGGCAAAATGATCGACGTAGCCGAGGCCTTCTTTCAAACCGCCATGGATCGCGGCGTCTACCGCCCGATGAACGCCCGCATGGTGGCCCGCGTCTTTTTGGGCATGTTCACCGTGGCCGGGTTTAGCCAAGACACCCTCGGCGACGAAGCCGCCTCACCCCAGGCAATGAAAGACCTGGCGGAGTGTTTGACGGATATTTTCTTGAATGGGGTGCTGGCGTAGAAGGAGGTGGGGAAGATGAGGGGATGGGGGAGATGAGGAAGACGGGACAAAGAGCAGCAAGAGACCTCCTCATCCTCCTTACCTTCCTCATCTCCCTCACTCCCCCTACCGCCGCCCCTGCCCAAACAAAATCGCCTTGGCCTCGTCGCTCATGGTGGCTTCGCTGCGGAGGGATTCGGCGATCGCATAGGCCTGCTCTACCGCTGGCCGGGCTTTGATCGCCTCAAACCAACGCTTCAGGTTAGGGAAGTCGTCCAGGTTTTGCTGCTGGGCTTCGTAGGGCACAATCCAGGGATAGCAGGCCATATCGGCGATGGAGTAGTCGCCCGCGATGAAGTCTTTGCCCTCAAGCTGCTGATCTAGAACGCCGTAGAGGCGCTCGGTTTCTTTGACGTAGCGGTTGATGGCGTAGGGAATTTTTTCGGGGGCGTAGTTGCTGAAGTGGTGGTTTTGGCCCAGCATTGGCCCCAGGCCGCCCATCTGCCAAAAGAGCCACTGCATGACGTTGGCGCGATCGCGCACCCTCTCGGGCAAGAACTGGCCAATCTTCTCGGCCAAATACTGCAAAATTGCCCCTGACTCAAACAGGCTTAGGGGTTCGCCGCCATCAGCAGGCTCGTGATCGACAATGGCGGGTATGCGGTTGTTGGGGGCGATCGCCAGAAAGTCAGGGTTAAACTGGTCGCCCTTGCCGATGTTGATCGGCTTGAGAGTGTAGTCTACATCAGCCTCTTCGAGAAAGATGGTGATTTTGTGGCCGTTGGGGGTGGTCCAGTAGTAGAGGTCAATCATGGCAAGCATCCTTAGGGGCAAAGCAAGGGAGCAGACCAAAATAGCCTAACCAAGCCCGCCGCTATTGTGGAAAATTTAGTACAATTGAACTATTAAGCGGCAGCAAGCATGGTGTTGAAAACCGCAACTTAGAGAAAACGCGGTGGTGTTGGTTCAAAATCCTAACCTGCAAAATGTTGAAGCGCTTGGAGTTGCACAGGACGCAACATTTCTTTCGATTTTGTTCCCATCTGAATCTCCATCTGGCCTTAGAATCAAGCGATAATTTCGGACTCGCCCCCGATCCGCACCGGCCCCCAGGGCCAGCCCACCGCCCCAGAGGATGACTCGTTATGGCCATTATTGCCCTCAAAGCCTGGTATCTCGAAGCCTACGAGCCGGTGCGCGAGCTAGAGCAGCGCCCCCACGACCTGCGGCTGAGCAAAAATAGCCTGCTGAAGTCGGCGCTGCGGGCCGATTTTTTAGACGACAGCGCCGACGTTAAAGAGTCGGCCTGGTTTCAGCGCTACCTCGATGGCGAAACGGTGGAGTTTTATATCGAGGGCAGCGGCGGCTACGGCATCGCCAACATCGATCTGATCAGCCACGAAATCTACTTTACCAAGCTGGACGTGATGGCCCACCTGGAGCCAATCGTCTACTTCTGCTACCAGCAGGAGTACAGCGAGTCGGCGGAAGCCCTGCACCAGGCGCTTACCGATGCGATCGCAAGCTTTAACAAAAAGTCTCGTGTCGCCCTCACCCTAGAGGTGTCCCACCGGCTCAGCGACGGCCCGGCCCGACTCAACAGCGCCCTCACCCGCAAAATTCGCAAGTCGCTGCTGTTTGTGGCCGACGGCACCCCGATCGCAGCGGTGGAGGGCAACACCACTCTGCTGGTGCCCAGCCCCCACGTGTGTGTGGAGATGGGCTACGCCCTCCAGGCCAAGCCCGCCGAGCAAATTTTGCTGGCCCAGATGGAGCGAGCCGACATAGCTGGTCAGTATCCCTTTGACCTGCCCGCCCAAAACCGGCTGACCTTTAAGACCAAGACCGACATCGCTAAGCAGATTCCTAAAGCCCTAGAGCAGCATTTATCTCGCTTTAATCTTTGGGCTTAGCGGCATCCTTAAGATGGCACTTGTAAAAGGTTGGGTTTGGGGCGTTCGCGAAGCGTCCCCTTTTGGGAATCGCCCATCAGGGCCGGTCTCTGACAATCGCGCGGACACTGGTGCCTAAGACTGTGAGGTGAATCACGGTACCGATTGAGTGCTGTGCCCTAAAGTAAGAAAACCTTAGCCCCCAACCCCGCCCTCTCTCCAGGAAGCCCCATGCTAGACGCCCCCGATCTGCTCAGACTGCTGCACCCGTTTCTGGCCGTTACGGTGGTAATGCCGCTAATTGGCGTTGCCGTTTATTTTGCGGTGCAGACCCGCCAGCGGCGTTTAGCCGTGGCCGACAAAACTAAAACCACCATTTCTCCAGTGGTGGGCAAAGAGCATGTGCGGGTTGGGCAATGGCTGGCCGGGGCGGTAGTGAGTTTGGTGCTCTTGGGTCTAGCCCACCCCATCTTCAAGACCCTTCTACGGGAAAATGCTTGGGCCGAAGACCCGTTTCGAGGGGTGTTTGTGGTGGCCATGTATATTTTTACTTTAGCGGCTCTGGTGCTGCTGTACCGCTCAAGCAGCCGCGTCTGGCGCGGTACCTTTGCGACGCTGACTGGCATGGGGCTTTGGCTGTTGGGTATGCAGCCGGGGGTGTTTCGGCGCGGCTACGAATGGCAGGTGTCGCACTTTTACTTGGGCATGGCGGCGGCGATGCTGATGATTTTTGCCCTGGCTACCCTGCCCGAAATCTACAAGTCAAAGCGCTGGCGGCTGACCCACGCTGCGCTCAACACCGTGGCGGTGCTGCTGTTTATCAGCCAGGGCGTGACCGGCGTGCGCGATCTGCTCGAAATTCCGCTGCACTGGCAAGAGCCCTTTATCTACCAGTGCGATTTTGAGAATAAGACTTGCTGAGGGTGGCGATCGCCCCATGGCCAAAAGCTTATTCGTGCTAGAGCAGGCTTTCAGCAAAAGAGGTTAACAGAGAAGAACTGATCGAGCTCCTGATTTTTGGCTTTAAGGGCAAGTTCCATTTGTTTGCGATCGCTAATATCGCTGATGGTGCCAATCGCCCGCAGAGGCTCACCGGTTTCGGTCCATTCGACTACTTTGCCCCGGTCAAGCACCCACTTGTAGCCACCATCTTTGCAGCATATTCTGTACTCATCTCGATAAATTGGGGTTTCGCCGTTGAGATGGCGCTGCAAGATGGCGTAGCATTGCTCTAAATCGTCGGGGTGGACTCGGCTACTCCACTCGTCTAAACTGTTGCCAATCTCATCTTCGCCATAGCCCAGCATGGCTTTCCACTGGCGCGACAAAAAGAGGGCGTTGGTCTGGAGGTTCCAATCCCAAACGCCGTCGCCTGGGCCTTCTAGGGCAAATTGACACCTAGCTTCGCTGGCCCGCAGGTCGGCTTCGGCTTGTTTGCGATCGCTAATGTCTGCCGCCACGTAGGAAAAGCGAGGCCGCTGACTGTCACCGAGACCGATATACGACACCACCACCGACAGCCAAGTCGTCGTGGTATCTGTGGTGTGGGCATAGTCAAACTGTACTGGCTGTCCCAAAGTTTGACTCTGGCGGTAATGGACAACCCAAGCCTGGATATGGTCTGGAGCCACGCCGAGCTCGCTGGCCCACCGCCCCTCTAGCGCCTCGACGGTCGTGTTAAAAAAAGTGGCTGTGCCTTGGTTGTCGGAGACATGCAGAATGTCATGGTCTGACAGTTCCACCACCCCCATCATCAGCGGCGATGAATTGTAGAAACTCTGGAGAGTGGCGGTCTGCTCTTGCAGGGCACGCTGGGCCTGCCGCTGGGCGGTAATGTCTCTGGCTATTTTAGAGGCCCCAATCACCAGGCCGGTTTCGTTCTGCACGGGGGAAATGGTCAGCGCCACCTCCACCAGGCGACCATCTTTACACTGGCGCTGGGTTTCGTAGGTTTCCATGCTTTGGCCATGGTGCAGGTGCTGGCAAATCAGGGCTTCCTCGGCCTGGCGCTCGGGTGGAATAATTAGAGTGATGGGCTGTCCGATCGCCTCGGCGGCACTGTAGCCAAACAAATGTTCGGCAGCTCGGTTTCAACTGGTAATTATGCCCTCAGGGGTTTTGCTAATGATGGCATCCTGGGATGATTCGACAATGGCCGCTAGCTGAAGCCGCTGATCGCGGCTTTGGCGCAGGGCTCGTTCGGCCTGGGCCTCTAAACTGGCCTTGGCGGCTTGCAGTTGCGCCACCAGTTCGGCCTGCTGAATAGCAATGCCCACATGGATAGCAAGCTGTTGCAGACTGGCGATTTCTTCAGGCTGCCAGTCTCGGGGTGCGGTGCAGCTATGGGCAATCAGCAAGCCCCATAGCTGCGACTCGCACAGCACCGGCACCACCAGGTTGGACTTGATTTGAAACCCCGCCAAAAACTCGGCATAGCACGGGCTGAGGTTAGCGGTAGAGACATCGGCGATCGCCCGCGCCTGCCGCTCGTCGTAGGGTTTTAGCCAGCTAGCCTCAAAGCGAGCATCACGGACGGTTTGACCCAAAATTGACCATTGCGGATCTGGCACCGCCTCAACCACGACCTGGCCGCTCTTATCTGCGGCAAACTGGTAGAGCAGGGCGCGATCGCAGCCCAGGAGCTGCTGCACGGCATCAACCGTAGTTTGCCAAATCGTGGCCAGATCGAGAGACTGGCGAATTGTAGGGCGATGTCTGCGATCGCGTGATTGCCATGGCAGGGCTGTATAGGGCTACGGAGGCTATTGGTATCAGTCGATTCTCTGCCGTTGATGCCTAACATCCCAAGTGTCCCCAACGCTGATGCGACAAAGCGAGTCGCGCCGATCCGTCCAGCTTTGTATTATTTTTATAAATCCCGTCCTCAACAGAAAAGTGCTCTCGTGAGGGAATCTTAACCGTTAGGCCCTAAATACAGATGCCCAAGAGAATGCTCAGCCAGACTTCATGGCTCTCAGCCTAGGTCTTGATGTTGTCCCAGCCGGGCGCGCCACCGATGAGGCCAAAATGGCTTAATTCACAGCGTCAAGACGCTGCAAAACACAGAAAAAACCTGAGAAGAAACCCATGACTTTCTAATGCTCTTATGCTTTACGCAAGATACATTTCGCAATTAAAGACTTATTTTTTTAGACTGAGATAATTTGTGGTGCTTAAAATCTCAATTTTTATGACAAATTATTGCTTGAATGTTTCAGCTTTTATTGACTCAGTTTGGGTAGCTTAAGGAAGGGCCTATAATAAAATTGGCTCTATGTTCTGATAATAAATAATAACACCATTTAAACAACAATTGCATTGTAGAAATCCTGATAAATTTTGATATAGCCTTTGGCTCTGCCATTAAGAATAATCTATAGAGATGTCTGGGTATACAACCTGAGGCAAGGCTATGAAAGCGCTTTTTATAGAAGCCAGCTCCGAAAAATGTTTAGCTCTTTCTAGCTATCTTGCCAATGGCCGGTGGCCAGGAGCTTACCGTATTACAACGTCTGCTGCTTCGCCAGATGAGCTGGAGACCTATGATCTGGCTGTGCTAGATGCAGCTATAGCTCGCCCTAGAGCTATGCAGTGGATCGATCAACTAAACGAGAATGGGGTGCCCATCCTAATAAAGGCCCTGCCTGACGACGAAGTTGTTGCGTTAGACCTCTTGAAGCAAGGAGCCCACGATTATGTCATGGAGCTTTCGGGCCATTCGTTTGGGATACTAGCTCATAAAGCTCAGCAGTTAGTCAAATTTTGCCAAAGCCAGCGGGCGGATGAATTTGAACTCCTAGTCAAGCATTTGCCCACGGGAATTGTTGTCCATGGGCCAGAATCTTACATTCTGACCTGTAACTCAAAGGCCGCTGAGCTACTTGGGTTAACCCAAGACCAAATGCAAGGGAAGTCAGCTTTAGATCCGGCATGGCATTTCTTTTGGGAGGACGGCAGTCCCTTGCTACTGGAGGAATACCCCGTCAATCAGGTAATTGCGAACCAAAAACCGATTGATCATTTCGTGGCTGGTGTCTACCGACCGGCGGTCGGAAACCATGTCTGGCTTTTAGTTAACGCTTACCCCTTTTTTGACCACGATCAGATCCTTGAAAAGGTCGTCGTCACGTTTGTTGATATTAGCGCTCAAAAACAGGCGCAGCTGAATTTGAAACTCAGTCAGCAGCGCTACGAATCCTTGGCCCAGGCCGCCCCGGTTGGTATATTTCAGACTGACCCTGAGGGTAACTGCACTTACGTCAACGATCGCTGGTCAGCGATCGCTGGCTTGTCTTTTGATAGTGCCCAGGGGCAAGGGTGGATGGCCGGTCTGCACCCTGACGATCGGGCTGCTGTTGCCACAGAGTGGTATGAGGCGGCTCAGCATAAACGGCCTTTTAGCCTGGAATACAGGTTTCAAATTGCGACAGGAGCCATCACTTGGGTCTATGGCCAGGCCGTCGCAGAAAGAGACGACCAGGGCATAATCACGGGCTATGTAGGTACCGTTACTGATATTACCGATCGCCATTTGGCCGAAGAAAAACTGCGAGAAAATGAGGCCCGGTATCGACTGCTATTCCAGGAAGCCAACGATATCGTGCTGATTCATCCGTTGGGCACCGCCGCTCAGCCCGGACAGTACTTTACCGATGTCAATGAGATCACCTGTCGATTGCTGGGTTACTCGCGCGATGAGCTGCGGCAAATGACTCCCCTAGACTTAATCCCCGCTGAAGAAATGGCCGAAGTTGTTCCAGAAATGGAGGTGCTAACGGAAACAGGGCAGCTGTTATTTGAGAAGACCTTAGTTGCTAAAGATGGCACCCATATTCCGGTTGAGCTACATGCCCATGTGTTTGATTGGCAAGGAGAGCCAACCGTACTATCTATAGCGCGAAATATTCAGGAGCGTAAGACGGCCCAAGCTGAGCTAGAGGAGCGAGAACGGCTGTTTCGCAGCACCTTTGAACAGGCCGCCGTCGGCATTGCTCATGTTTCTCCGACCGGTCACTTTACTCGACTAAACCAGCGGTTTTGCACCATTCTCAACTATCCCCATGCCGAACTGATCACCCTCGCTTTTCCAGACATCACCCATCCAGACGATTTACAGGTTGATGCGAGCCAGGTGAATCGACTACTGGCAGGTGAAGATAACACCTATTCAGTAGAGAAACGCTACATCCGCAAAGACGGCACGATCATCTGGGTTAATCTCACCGTAGCCCTCGTGCGAGATCACGCCGGAGAACCAGACTACTTTATTGCTGTCATTAAAGACATTAGCGATCGCAAAGCCGATCAAGAGCGCCTCAGATTGGCGTTGATGGCTGCCAACCAAGGAATTTATGATCTAAACCTGAAGACGGATCGGGTCACTGTAGAGCCAGAGTATGCGCTGATGCTGGGCTACGAGCCCAATATTTTCTCCGAAACCGTGAGTTCTTGGCGAGAGCGCGTGCATCCAGAAGATCGCGCTGCTGCCGCTGCCGCGTATCAGGCCTACGCCCAGGGTGAAACGCAGCAGTACCGGAGTGAATTTCGGCTGCGCACCCAACAAGGTACCTGGAAGTGGGTATTGTCTATCGGCAAGTTTGTGGAATGGGACGCGGCCAACCAGCCCGTGCGATTGCTAGGCACCCATACCGATATTGATGAGCACAAACGGACAGAAATTGCCCTGGGAAACAGTGAAGCCCGGTTTCGCCAGACCTTTGCACACATGGGAGTGGGGATGTGTGTCTGCAATCTTGAAGGCGTTTTTGTGCGCGTCAATCAGCGCTTTTGCGAAATTACGGGCTATACCGCTCCAGAGTTCGTGGGCATGTCGTTTGTTGACATTACCCACGCCGACGATTTGGCAGATGACCTGGCCCAGAAGGGGCATCTGTTGCAGGGGCAGCAGAACAGCTACACCCTAGAAAAACGCTACATCCGCAAAGACCAGACCGTCATTTGGGTAAATTTAACAATGTCGCTCTTGAGAACTGCCGACGGTGAGGCTCAGCAGTTTCTGGGTGCGATCGAAGACATTACCGCGCGCAAACTTGCCGAAGCGGAGTTGCAGACTTTAAACCGTTCGCTAGAAGTTCGGGTCGCTGAGCGCACCCAAGCCTTGGCCAACGCCAATGCCAGCCTCTATGTTCAGGCTGAAACTCTGCATCAAACCAATCAGCTGCTGACGCTGGTCATGGACAGCATTCCCCAGCGCATTTTCTGGAAAGATCGCAATTTTGTGCTGCTGGGCTGTAACCGTCGCTTTGCTCAAGATCTGGGGCTGACAATCGAATCGGCCATTGGCAAGAGGAATCTCGAATTTTTAGCGACACCCGATGAAACCACTTTTTATAACAGCTGCGATCGCCAGGTGATGGATTCGGGAGAAGCCAGCCTGCACACGATTGAAACGCGGCGGCGCAGCGATGGGCTGGTGGTGCATCTCGATACGAGCAGGGTGCCGCTGCGCAACAGTGAGGAGCAGGTGATTGGGCTACTGGGCTGCTACGAAGACATTACCCAGCGGCGGCGACTAGAGGCCAACGTTCAGCGGCAGCTGCAAAAAGAGCAGGTGCTGTCGGCGTTGGTGCAGCAAATGAGGCGAACTCTAGACGTGCAAGAGACCTTTCGCCTGGCGGTAAATCAGGTTCGTCCCCTGCTGGGGATTGACCGGGTTTTGGTCTATGTGCTCAACCCCGATCGCTCGGGCCGGGTAATCGCTGAATCGGTAGCGCCTCGGTGTCCGTCGTTGCTGGGGCGCTCGTTTCCGCCCACAACGATTTCACCTGAGTGCTTTCAAAACTATGCCAGCGGAAAGGTTTACTCGGTTGCCGATGCCAAACGGGGCGACTTGCCCAGCTGTATTGCCCTATTTTCAAAAGATATTCAAGTGCGCGCTAAGGTGCTGATGCCCATTGTCGAGCATGGGTCTGATCAAGTTTGGGGGTTGTTAATTGGGCACCAGTGCGATCGCCCCCACAGCTGGCAACCCTGGGAGCTGGAGTTTTTACGGCAGCTCAGCCAGCATTTAGCGATCGCAGTGCGGCAAATTCATCTGTATGACCAGCTCCAGCAAGAGCTGCACCAGCGGCAGCAGGCGGAACAAGCGCTCCGAGCCAGTGAAGCCCGCCTGCAGGCGGTCACAGACTCGGTGAATGCCTGTATCGCTTACTTAGGATCGTGGATTGAATAAGGTGTAATACTGCGGGTTGGGCTCCTAAGCTAGAGAGGTAGCGAGAGGAGCGGATAGATGATCACCCCCTACCCTGCCCCAATTGAAGCTCAAATGCAACGGTACTAT
>NZ_JAYGIH010000120.1:0-25830 GCF_034932455.1 Leptolyngbya sp. CCNP1308
GATCATCAACACGCCAAACCAGCCCACATACAGGCGGTTCTCGGTGCTGGTCACCCACTGGCAAAACTGCTCCCACAGGTTGGCGCTTTCGCGCCGCTGTAGAGTCGTAGTCATGATGTATTAGTCCAGGTAAATGTACTAAGTATGTTGCTGAGGTATTACTTCAGCTGTTGTTACATTAGCACACATTCCTAAATAAAAGCGAGCAAAAAATAAGTAGTTATACCTTTAGGTAGAGGGGGAGTTGCAATCCCGTACGGTTGGTGGTGGAATGAGAGTCTGTATCGTCCTGCCTTTGACTGGGGCGATCGCGGGGGCGTGGCGGAATGGTAGACGCTACGGACTTAGAAAACTGAGCCTTAGTGGAGAAATCTGCTAAGTGGAAGCTCTCAAACTCAGGGAAACCTACCTCTAGCTTGAGCAATGGCACTAGCCTGACTCAGCCGCTAGACACGGCAATCCTGAGCCAAGCCGGCATAGACTATGCCGGAAGGTGCAGAGGCCCGACGGGAGCTACCCTAACGTGAAGACGAGGGTAAAGGGAGGGTCCGATTCTCAAAACCTGGTTTGGGGTGGCCCGTTCTAGGCAGCAGCGAAAGCTGCGGGAGAATGAAAATCCGTTGACCTTAAACGGTCGTGAGGGTTCGAGCCCCTCCGCCCCCATACCATCTCCAAGAGCAGAAATCAGGCTTTACTGGGTCAAGATCTGCTCACCCATTAGCCTTGCCCTTGATCCAGCATGTCCCAATGCCTGTAATATTCTTCTAAGTTTCCCTGTAGAGTCTTGCTTCGCCGTTGGCATGCCCAATGGCTATTCAAAGAGGTTGTGGTGTTATCAGCCTACCGAGGGCGTAAGGCCCTGATTCCTATCCAGATCACCGTCTAAATGTCAACCGGATATGTTCTGGTTGTAACTAAGCACAATGGCTGATTCGGTTAAAGACAGTGTTGTGCTGTGTTATTTTACACAGATGTCTGTGGCTGTTACTTAAAGGCCTTGGGCCGCTTGGGCGCTGCGATGATGGCTGTGTTCTCCCATGGAGAGCTAGCTAACGTTGGGAGTTCAACCCTGAGGCATGCATCTACCATCGGGTTCATTGGGTCTAGAGTTTATCGGGTTTGGAGCGTCTAAGCATCTAGCCGGCTGTTGGGCCAGCTAATTTAGTGTTTTGACTGTCAGGGCTAAGAAAGTCCGGGGACAGCACCTGTTTGCGATTACACAAAATATTAGTTTCAGGTGTTAAGCCCTAAGCCACCTCCGGTAATCATCGGGGTCAAATCTACCAACCAATGTCTCGGGAAGCTGTGTCTAGATATCCTTCGATGGAGTCAAACGAGTATGGGGCTCGACCTGGGTTGTCACTGGCTCAGGCACAACAGGTAATCTACGATTTTTTGCTAGAAATCGTCAAAATTTGGCATCCCCAAGATGTTTTAGAAGAATTTCGCCATCTTTTCGTTCACCATACTGACTCAGTTAGCTCCCAGACCCTGCCAGCGCTGCACGTCATCTTATTTGCGAATAACGAGCTAGAGTTTCGCAACACGATTAAGCGCTGCTGTTACATTCTCGTCAACAACTGGGAGGTGGCTCGCCAGTTTGACGCCATTCAGGATCTAGTCGATCTATTTTCTGATCCCCTGATTCAGCGTCGCACCCTATCGCCTACCCTCAAGCGGTTGCGCAACTGGCTGACCCGATTTCTTGAAAGCGATGATTTTGAGGAACTGCGGCTGTTTGCGGCGCGCTACACCGAAGAGCGCACCCTAAACCGCCCCGATGACTGGACTGCTCGCTATACTCCGTATCTGCTGGTGCCCCAGTACATCAATGAAGCTAATCCCATCGAACAGCGTCAGGCGGCCCGCGCCCTCTCTCGCCGGCTGAAGGACAAGTTTAAGTTTGATTTGGCCATGTACACGGCCCACAGCCAGTCGGGCCAAAACCGCGATCGCCCCGTAGAAAACCCCACAGCCCTAGGAGACAGCGCTCTCCGCCTGGTCAAGGCGATCGTGGCCAGGCGGGGTGAGTTTAGCTATAAAAACCTGGCTCGTCTATTTTTAGAGCAGGTCAAAGAGAGCAGCTACGGTGACTTTAAGAAAAGTTTGACGCGCTATTTGCTCTACACCGTCAGCGGCAACCCAATCTCTAAACAGATTCAGGAACAGCTGGATGCACGGCTAGTCAACTTATACACAGAGTCTGACTTTGAACCTTGGGATGCGTCGCTGGTGTTGCGCACCAGTAACCGAATCGTCGATTACTTAATGACTGAGGATCAAGAGCAGCCGTCGCCGTTGTTTTCAATGATTTTGTCCCAGGGCAATGCCCTCACCCTGGCGATCATTTTGCTGAAGCTGGTGCTGATTTCGCGTCAGACCCTTCCCTATATGGAGGCGAGAGTTGCCAGCCTGATTCGCTACTACGAGCAGTTTCCCCGCAGTGAATGTCAGTGGGTAATCAATTTTATAGAAGTGTTTCAAATCACGTTTGCCATCTATGGTGACAACACAGAATATAACCTCGTAAAGGTAATCCAGCGCGACCAGGGGACGACAGCTCTGTTTCTCGCTGAACGCCAGGGGCTAGACGCCTTCAGAATTTTTTCTCAGAAGCTGAATCAGGCTCATTTTGAGGCTTTGGGCAATGCCGATCCCACTGCTGATAAAGAAGATCTGCGGGGAGAGTCGGTGGAGGAGACCTTAGACTCTGAGGAGCAGGCCTAGGGAACCAAATCAGTAAGCGCCTTCGGACTGCTGTTGGTACCACAGGCTGAGGGCGGTCTGGTGTACCGTCTGCCAGGGAATGCTGGCACGGCGGGCTAGGGCAGCACAGTCTTCGTACTCTGGGTGAACATTGAGCACCGCCTGGGTGCGGGGGTGGTAGGCCAACTTCAGCGCAACCGAGCCGTAGGGGGTTTCTAGGGTTTCTATGCGGCGAGGCAGCACCCACCGCTGCTGAGACTGGCGGCGAATGCCGAGGGTGGAAGTTTCAGCAAACAAAATGTCGGTGCAGTGGGGTTCGTCCGCAGGGCGGCAGAGCACGGTAATGAGCAGCCCAGGACGGGATTTTTTCATGGCTACGGGCTGGGTGAAGAGGTCGAGGGCTCCGGCTGCGAGGAGGCGATCGTAGAGGTAACCCACGGCCTGGGGTAGCAAATCGTCAACTTGGGTTTCGAGCAGGGTCACGGTGTCTGACTCGTAGGCGATCGCGGCTGGGGCTGAGGCAGGGGATACTGCTGTTGAATCCGGAGTCGCCGCTGTTTCACCAATCCACAGGCGCAGCACATTGGCGACGGGCAGATCCTTTCCCCCAGCCCCCAGGCCGGTACTGCGGAGGGTCATGGTAGGGGGGTCGCCAAAGGAGTCGGCGAGGGCAGTGGCGATCGCCGCCCCGGTCGGGGTCACCAGTTCCCCATTGAGACCATTGCTGTAAATCGGCACCTGGCGCTGCTCTAGCAGCTTAAGCACGGCGGGGGCGGGCACGGGCAGCCAGCCGTGGGCCGCGCGCACCTTGCCCCGCCCGGTGGGCAGGGGCGAGCAGACCAGATGATCGACGCCCAGGTAGTCGAGGCCCAGACAGGTGCCGACGATATCGACAATGGCATCGGTGGCACCGACCTCGTGGAAATGCACCTGATCTACGGCGATGCCGTGAACGGCAGCCTCGGCCTCGGCCAGGCGACGAAACACGGCTAGGCTCCAGCGCTGGGCGCGATCGGGCAGGGTGGCCTGGGTGATCAGCTGTTCGATCGCAGGCAGATTGCGAGAGGCGGCAGTTGACGCGATCGCCGCCCCAGAACCTTGGTCTTGCTCGGCAGCGGCAGGGGGATGGTGGTGGTTTCCAGTGCGGTGATCTTGGGGAGGCGAGGTCAGCGTGACCTCAGCGTGGAGCGCCCGCAGCCCCTGGCGATGGGTCGGTGTCACCGTCAGGGTAAATTCGTCGTTCAGGCCCAGGGTCGCTAGCTGAGCTTGCAGATAGTCAAGGGGTACCCCGGCATCGACCAGGGCGGCCAGGCACATGTCGCCGGCAATGCCCGAGGGGCAATCGAGGTAAGCTAGGATTTTCAACAGCGCAACCGCAGCGGAGACCGGGACAATGGCAACAACGTATAAGCTACATCCTGACAACCCGCAGAGCCGCAAAGTGGAGGCCGTGGTTTCAGCGCTGCGGCAGGGGGCGATCGCCCTTTATCCCACCGATACAGTTTACGCCATTGGCTGTGACCTCAACCATCGCGGGGCAGTGCAGCGGGTGCGCCAGCTCAAGCAGTTGGCCAACGACAAGCCCTTGACATTTCTCTGTGCCTCGCTGTCCAATATTGCCGACTATGCGATCGTCAGCGATGGAGCCTACCGCCTGATTAAGCGATTAATTCCGGGGCCGTTTACCTTTTTGCTGCCCGCCACTCGCCAGGTACCCCGCCTGGTGATGAACCCCAAGCGGCGCACCACGGGCATTCGGGTACCCGATCACGCCCTTTGCTTGGCCCTGGTAGAAACCTTGCAAAACCCGATTATTTCGACCTCAGCCCTGACGCTGCTGCCGGAGGCGACCAAAGGACGCTCCATGGACAAAATGACGATGTTTGACACCCTCGAAAAACTGGTGGACATCGTGATCGATGACGATCGCCCCCTGGGCTACGAAGTCTCGACCATTCTGGATATGGAGGGGGAGAATCCCCTGATGATTCGCAAGGGTCTAGGGTGGGAGACCGCTCTCGACTGGGGTGCTCAGCCGGTGTAGCTGCCGCTGACTAGGCCATCGCCAACGGGGGGCAACTGGGCAACTGGCACCCCCCTCGGCAAATCCTGGGCGCACCGCTTCGATCGCGATCGCTTGCGCCAATTCGGCTGGCGATCGACAGCCTTGCATAGCTGCGGAAAATGCTGAAACCAATGCAGAACAAGTCTTTTCAGGATCGATAGCTCAGGGCAGGCCGGGTATTCTTCTAGGATCATCAGCTTGGCAAACCCACTGCGAATGACCTGCGGCGAGGGCGGGTAGCTTTGCGTGCTGGCACATGCTCTAGGAAATCCCAGCGGCTGAAGCGGGGGTACACAACAACCCACCGGCAATTCACCAATCTGGTTTACCAATCTACTGAGTGTCCCGGCTGGCTATTCCCGATTTCAGTGTCGTTGTTAGGATTGGGTAACTATGAAGACCGCATCTACCTGCTTAGCCATGCCCCCATCGCCCCCTGGGACTACCCCACCGCCCCCAGAACCTTCTCCCCAGCCCGAGGCTGCCGGAACGGTTTCGACCATTGCCGCCCTGGTAGACGAGTTATTTATGGCCCACCTCCAGCGGCGGTTGGGGGGCATTGACGGGGTGATGCAGCGGCTGACAGCCGAGATTGAGCGCATCTGCGCCATGAGCGATCGCATCCAGGCCTCCGGCGATATCAACCACTGGCAGACCGCCCTGGTGCGCCATCGGGTGAGCAAATGCCTGGCCTACTACGACATGGGCTCGAACCGGGGTCGGGTCGAGCTGCACAGCAGCCTCAGCGCTATTGTCTACCGCCATGTGGCTCCCCAGGGCAGCCATTTGGGGTTTAAGGGACGCTACGCCCTGCTCGAAGACTTCATGCAGATTTTCTACATTGAGGTGCTCAACGCCTTTCGGCGCGAGCACGAGCTACCGGCCACCTACACCCCTCGCACCCGGCTGGAGCTGGCCGAGTACATGGCCTTTAGCGAGCAGTACGCCAAACGGCGCATTAACCTGCGGGGCGGTAGCCAGCAGCTAATTGTGCTGCGCGCCCAGGCCTTTAGCCGCCGCCAGCCTGCCGAAACCTCGGTGGATATGGCGCTAGTCAGCGAGGGGGCCAAAACCGAGGCCGCCGAAGGCCACGCCCGCAGCTCGGTAGTGCAGCAGGTGCGCGAAAAAATGATGGCCGAGGTCGATGACCCCGGCGATGGGGTGATGCGCGATCGCGTCATTAACGCCCTGATGCAGTACCTCAAAACCCAAAACCAGACCGACTGCGTCGACTACCTGGTGCTCAAGCTCAAAGACTGTTCCGCCGCCGAAATCGACGACATTTTGGGCCTCTCAGCTCGGGAGCGCGACTACCTCCAGCAGCGGTTCAAGTACCACGTTGAAAAGTTTTCCCAGCAGCACGAGTGGCAGCTGGTACACCAGTGGCTCGGGGCCAACCTGGAGGCTCGGCTGGGCATGACGCCGACGGAGTGGGGTGAGTTTTTAACCACCCTGCCCGAAGACTACCACCGGTTCCTCGACCTCAAGCGGCAGCAGATCGGTGACGCCGCCCTGACCGACGAGGCGATCGCCCAAACCCTGGGCTGGACGCCCAAAAAAGTGCAGCGCAACTGGACCAAGGTGCTGAAGCTGGCCTGGACTTTTCGCAATCAGGTGCGGGGGGCGGCGGCGGGCTAGCCTGCGATCGCCTCGTCGCCGGTACCCGGCGGCTCAAATTTGTAGCCCACGCCCCGCACCGTTTGAATTAGGGCCGGTTGGGTCGTGTCTTTCTCAATCTTCTTGCGAATCTGGCCGACGTGGACATCTACAACGCGTTGGTCGCCGACATAGTCGTAGTCCCACACCTTTTGAATCAGTTCTGCCCGCCGCCAGACGCGACCGGGGTGGCTGGCCAAGAAGTGCAGCAGATCAAACTCCAGGGCCGTCAGGGGTACCATTTCATCGTTAAGCATCACCTCCCGGCGCACCGGGTCAATGGCCAGGCTGTTGAAGGTTAGGCACTGCTGTTCTGCGGCGGTGACCGGGCGCTGGCGCTTGAGAATCGCTCCCACCCGCACCTCTAGCTCGCCGAGGCTAAAGGGCTTGGTCAAATAATCGTCGGCCCCCTCGTGAAACCCACGAATTTTGTCCGACTCGTCGGTGCGGCTCGTGAGCATGAGGACAAACACCCCGGTGCGCGACTGCATCTCTTTACAGAGGTCGTAGCCATTGGTGTCAGGCAGGTTGAGGTCGAGGATGACTAGGTCGGGGGTAAACTGCTCGAACACCGCCAGGGCCTTTTTGCCGTCCTCTGCCGACTCCATTTCATAGTCCTGCTTAGCCAGGAACCGATGAATCAGGTTGCGAATTGCGGGGTCGTCGTCAACAACGAGGATCTTGGCTTCCGCCATAGTCGTACCTTTCTGTAAGTTGGCTAATCAGGATGATAGTCAGGAACCCTCGAAGGGCAAGCTCACCAGCCATGGTGCCCAACGCCCTTTTAGTGCTTTTCAAGCCTTTTACGGGGCATCAGTAATAAACCGACAAATAATTTCATAGCTTACTCGAGAACTTTATGAAGTTACCACTCCACCGCCGCGGCTGGGGCCACCGAATCTAGTGGATCTACGGTTACCGACGAAGCGATCGCGGCTTGTCGGCCATCAACCCCAGCAGCGGCCCTAGGATCAGGCCAAACACAAACCCCCCCGAGTGAGCCCAGTAGGCCACCCCGCCAGCGCCCATGTCAACGTCGCTGCTGAGGCTGGCTATGCTAAATAGCGCCTGCTGCACAAACCAAAATCCTAAGAAAAAAACCGCCGGAATGCGAACGGTGGTGAAAAAGATGATTAGCGGAATCAAGGTGACAATCCGGGCCCGAGGAAACCTCAGGATGTAGGCCCCCATCACCCCGGCGATCGCCCCGCTAGCCCCAATGGTCGGCACCGCCGAGTAGGGGTCAAAAACCCACTGGGCTAGCCCGGCTAGTGCCCCACAGCCCAGGTAAAAGATTAAAAACTTGATGTGTCCCAGCCGGTCTTCAATGTTGTTGCCAAACACCCACAGGTAGAGCAGGTTGCCCCCCACGTGGAAAAAGCCGCCGTGGAGGAATTGAGACGAGATCAGGGTAATCCATTCATAAACCGGAGCCTGGATCGCCCCCTGAAAACTCTCGGTCAGCTGGGCCGGCACCAGCGCCCAGGCCTCGAAAAAGTTATCCAGACCCTCCCGCGACAGGCTGAGCTGAAACACAAACACGGCAATGTTGAGCCCAATCAGCCCGTAGGTCACCACAGGGGTAATGGTGATCGGGTTGTCGTCACGGAGGGGAACCACGGCTGTACCTAAAGCGTGACTTCATTCTAAAGACGCCCAGACCGTATAAACCTAAGCGGTTGGCAGAATTTCGAGACTGCCCGCGCCGCCATCAAGGCGGGCCATGGCCCCCACAGGCAGGGCAGCATTGTCGCCGTCGTGGCCAAAGGGCAAATTAGCCACGACGGGAATGCCCAGATCGCCGAGGCGATCGCGCAGCACCTCCGCCACCGTAAAACTGGCCACGCCATCGGGTGGCTCGCAGCGGCTAAACCGACCCAGAGCAATACCGCCGATCTGGGAAAACTTGCCCGCCATGCGCCAGTGGGTCAGCATGCGATCGATGCGGTAAGGAGCCTCAGTGACATCCTCAAAGGCCAAAATTGCGCCCGTGAGATTCGGCTCGTGGGCAGTGCCCAGCAAATGGGTGGCCACCGTTAGGTTAGCGGGCCACAGGCGTCCCTCTGCCATCCCGTGGCTCCAGCCTTCACCGTGCAGGGGCGGTAACCCATGGCCCATCACTAGATTTTTCAGCCGCTGCTGCGACCAATCGGGTTCCAACCCTAGGGTGGTCAACAGCGGCCCATGCACCCCGCCTATCCCCTGCTTTCCCAGGCTCCACAGCAGGCTGGTGATGTCAGAAAAGCCAATTAGCCACTTGGGCGGCATTGCCCCTGGCCAGTGCCAGCCCTCCAGCAGCCGAGTGCCCCCGTAGCCGCCGCGAGCGCAGAGCATACCGCTGTAGGTGGGGTCTGCCAGGGCATGACCCAGCTGGTGACGGCGGTTGGCGTCTGAGCCCGCCAGATACCCCCACTGCTCCCTAACGCCAGGGCTAACATCCACCTCAAAGCCCCAGCTGCGCCAGACTTCTACCCCCTGGTTAAAGCGCTCTAACTCTCGCAGAGCCCCGCTGGGGGCGATTACCCGCAGGCGATCGCCCGGCTTTAGCGGCGGCGGATAGCGCCATACCTTCGCCCCATCGGCGGCAATATCGTGACTCACCCCTGTGACTCCGTAGCTAACTCGCTATAATGCTTAACAAAGCGTTACAAAAGAGATCTATGGCTAATTTCCCCAACCCATCTGAAACCCGTGAATGGGGCTTCACCCCCGCCGCCGAAAGCCTCAACGGACGGTTGGCCATGCTGGGCTTTGCCTTTGCCATTGCGATCGAAGCCCTCAGCGGCCAGGGCGTGCTGCATTTCTTAAATCTAATCTAGGCAAAATTCAAGGGAGAGATGAGGACGATTAAGAATATGAGGAGGATAGAGACGGTAGCAGCAGCATCTAAACCTTCCTCGTCCCCCCATGCCATCATTTCCTCATCTCTCCACCTTGCCGCTCCAAACTACTCTTTATGCAATTCCAAATGCAATTCCAAAACTACCCGAGGACGCTTGCCAACAGCGCCTTCTGGGCATGCATTCGGTTCTCAGCCTGATCCCAGACCCGAGAGGCCAAGCCTTCCATGACCTCGTGGGTAATTTCTTCTCCCCGGTGGGCTGGGAGGCAGTGCAGCACGATCGCCTCCGGGCTGGCTTTTTCTAGCAGCGCATCGTTCACCTGGTAGGGCTGAAATATCGGCATCCGCTGGCCCGCCTCAGACTCTTGACCCATGCTGGCCCAGACATCGGTATAGAGCACCTGGGCATTTTTGACGGCGACCTCGGGGTCAGTGGTGACGAGCACCTGGCCGTTACCCTGCATCAGCTGATTGGCCTGGGCCACAATAGCCGGGTCTGGGGCATAACCTTCCGGCCCGGCGATATGCACATTCATTCCCACCATGGCGCAGCCCAGCAGCAGAGAATGGGCAACGTTGTTGCCGTCCCCCAGGTAGGTCAGGGTCAACCCTTGTAGGGAGCCAAACTCTTCTTGAATGGTCAGCAGATCGGCCAAGATCTGGCAGGGATGCTCCAGATCGGTCAGGGCGTTGATCACAGGGATCGAAGCGTAGTCGGCAAATTCTTGAATTTCAGCCTGGTCAAAGGTGCGAATGGCCACCACATCTAGGTAGCGATCGAGGACTCGCGCCGTATCGCTAGTGGGCTCACCTCGGCTTACCTGAGTCACCCCAGAATGGAGATCGAGCACTTGCCCACCCAACTGATACATGGCCACCGAAAAGCTGACGCGGGTACGAGTTGACGCTTTGCGAAACAGTAGACCCAGAACCTTCTGGGGAAACTGAGGCTGGTGTTTACCCGCCTTAAGTTCGGTGGCAAAGGCCAAAAGTTCTAGCAGCTCATCGACACTCAGGTCACTCAGGCTTAGCAGGTCGCGCCCGCTTAGAGGTGGTGTGGACATGGGCAAGCATCTGTAAAAATAAGACACTAGCAGATTATGGGGAGGCCGCTTCCGGGTCTGTATCGCCGGGGGCAAAAGATCGCCACGGGGAGCCTGCGATCGCCTGCTAAGGCTATCTGAGTACAGATGTGTCACCCCCTCAAGTCTGCACTATGATTGGGGCATCGCATTTGCCGTGGTAGTTTCGCCCCGTCGTTGAGGCCGATCTACCGCCTTTCATGTGCCGTCTTGTTACCCCTGCACGTTTATGATTAGCGCGGTTATTCCTCCCCAGCCTCAGGTATTGCCCCAGGGGCCGCTGCTTCAGCCGCCCTCCGTGAAAGAACGGGCAGCGGCAGGGTACTTCCGCGACATTGCCCTGTGGCTCAACCAGCCCCTCACCCCCCACGGGATTTTTGTGCAGGTGCAGGCCGATCGCCCCGGCTGCCTCCAGTTAGTAGTGGAATTTCGGCAGCCGCCGATTAAAGACCGGCTGCTGCGGTTTCTGTGTCACCGCGTCTGGCTGCTCAACTCAGAGCTGATTGAAGGCATTTCGGTTGTGGCGCGCCCCTTGGGTCATCGCCGAGTGCTCTGGCAGCAGCGCGTCAAGATTGTCACCCCAGCACTAAAGCGCCGCCAGAGCAAGCTCAAAGCCCAGGCCCAGCGCCAGGCCGCCTCGGCGATGCCACCCAAAATTCGATCGCCACGCCCGGCCAGAACCCTGTCGCGCCAGCGCTTACAGACCCTACGCACCTTTGTGCTGTCGGGGTCGGCGGTGGCGGCCTTTGTGATGGGCTGTCTGCTCGAAGTGATTATTTCGGCGCCGTCGCCGTCATTGCCCCAGTTTTCGGCCCAGGTTGAGGTGCTACCAGCGGCGGGTTCAGATCTGGAAGCTCCTCCGGTGGCACCCTCTGCTCTCAGAGATGACGGCACGGCCATGCCTGTCTCGGCCACTGGGACGACAACGGCAGGTTCTTCCAGTGGCAACCGCCCTACGGTAGTCGATACGGCCCTTGAGCCAGTGGGCGTGATTGCCCACCAAGCCGTCGAGCCAGCCGCTTCCGATGACGTCACCCTCTTGTTTGGCGGCGATATTTCCCTAGAGGATATTGCTCCGGAAAGCCTGACGGCTCCCGGGGGGTTCTTCGCTGATGTTGCCGAGTACGACCAGGCCGATTTAGCGCTGGTGAACCTGGCCACCCCGCTAGCCACGGCGGCCACCAACCTTCAGGAGGGGCTGCGGCATCAGACCCGCACCGATGCGGTCAATCTATTGGTCAACAGCGGCGTAGATATTGTCAACCTCACCCACAGCAGCCTGATGGACTATGGGGCCGAGGGCCTCAACGAAACCCTCACCACCCTAGACAGCAAAGGCCTCTATCGCATTGGGGCCGGGCGCAACGCCCTCGAAGCCCGCCGCCCAGAGGTGCTCGACGTTAAGGGTAAACGCATTGCCTACCTGAGCTATGCCATGGGAGGCAACAATGCGGCCCACGATACCGACGTGCTCAGAGAGCGGGCTGGGGCCAGCGACAAGGCGATCGCTAAAGAAGTCGAGACCTTTAAAACAGCCACAGCCTTTAAAGACAGGGCCGGATTTAACGCCCAAAACATGCCCGAAATTGTCGCTGACATTCAGGCTCTGCGCGACGAAGTCGATTGGATTGTGGTGAACTTTCGCTGGGTTGACCATCTCAGCGAACAGCCCAACTTTATGCAGACCAACCTGGCCCGCCTAGCCATCGACCAGGGGGCAGACGTGGTGGTGGGCTACCATCCCACCGTGATTCAGGGGGGTGAAATCTACAAGGGTCGGCCCATTGCCTACTCTCTGGGCGACTTTGTGTTTCGCCCCGACGAGCCCGTTGAAAATCAGGATTCAGCAGTGCTCAAGGTTTCGCTGAAGGACGACCAGATGCGGGTTGAACTGGTGCCGGTGCGGGTGCAAGACTCCCATCCTAAAACCCTGGCTGGCAATGACAGTCAGCACGTTCTCCAGCGCATTGAGCAAGCGTCTTCGCAGTTTGACAAACCGCTCAAGTCGCCCGTTGTACTTGACCTCAAAGTCCAAGAAGCACCGCCAGAAACGGTCAGCGACCCCAGCAGCCCCTTTGTATCGCCCGATGCGGAGGACGTTCTGCCAGTGGAGCTGGAAGCCGAACCGACATCAGAGCCCAAGGATAGACTGGAGGACGGAACTGACTCCAAGGACATTCTGGAAGATTCGGCAGCGCCTACTCAGGACTCAAATACCCCTGAGGCGCTTGACGACAGTAGTGAGCCTGCCAACGTAGATCAGCCGTCGGCAGCCCCAGAGACAGATCAGTCCTCTCCCAATGTGCCAGAACCCCTGGAGATGGAGGTCGAGTTTGATGGCGACCTAGAAGAATGGGGGCCTAAGGTCTCACCAGAGCAGCAGGAGTTTAAGCCTGTGCCGCCCGAACGCAGCGGCGGCACCTCGCAAAGCGCTCGGGAGCCGGTGCAGAACGCATCTCCCGCCGGAAATCGCCCCAGTGAAGTTCCTGTGCCGCTGCCTGCCCCAATCCAGATGAAGGCCGAGCCCGTAGCGGCAGTACCGCTGGGCACTCCCCAGCCCGCCGCTTTAGCGGATCTCGCTGAGTCCGAGGCCTGGGCCGACACCATACCTGAGACCCCAATCCCTACCGAAGGTGAATAACGCACCGTTAGGGCTTCATAACTTCAATAAAAAGCCCTATAAACAGCTGTGGCTAGAGCACCTGACGGCAGACAGCTATGGTAACGTCTAGGCATTGTGCCGTTGAGGTGTCCTGTGTTTGCCGTCGCCCAAAAAGCAGACCCCCACTCCACCTACGTGCTGTCGGATACGGACACCGACACCCGGCTTGAACTGGTGCCCGATCGCGGCGGCATTGCCACCCGCTGGCAGGTAGAGGGGCAGGATATTTTTTACTTTGATGGCGATCGCTTCGCCAACTCCGAGCTATCGGTGCGGGGCGGTATTCCGATTCTGTTTCCCATCTGCGGCAACCTGCCCAACAACCAATACGAGCTGGACGGCCAGACCTACAGCCTGAAGCAGCACGGCTTTGCCCGCGACTTGCCCTGGCAGGTCACCCAGCAGGATGTGACAGAATCGGCCAGCCTCACCCTGGAACTGACGAGCAGCGAAGCTACCCTGGCGCAGTATCCTTTCGCGTTCAAGCTGGCCTTTACCTTTAAGCTGCGGGGCCATATTTTAGAATTGCAGCAGCGGTTTACCAACCTTTCGGCTCAGCCCATGCCCTTTTCTACCGGGCTGCACCCTTATTTTTTGGTGGAAGATAAATCGCAGCTGACCTTTGAAATTCCCTCCACGGAGTTCCGCAACCACCTGACGGGCGGGGTTGAGACCTTTGGGGGCAGGTTTGACTTTGGCCAGGCCGAGATTGACCTAGCCTTTCAAAACCTGACGGCTCCGGCGGCGACGGTCACCGACCACCATCTAGGGCGGCGGCTCACCCTGTCTTGGAGTAGCGACTACACCAAGCTGGTGTTTTGGACGGTGCAGGGCAAAGACTACTACTGTTTAGAGCCCTGGACAGCCCCCCGCAATGCCCTCAACTCGGGGGAAAATTTGCTAGTGATTGAGCCGCAGCAGACTCTAGAAACCAACGTCCGTATGGCGGTCGCCTTTCTTTAAAGGTCGATCGCAGGAAGTCCCATTAGGCTTTGAGCTCCTTTGAGTTACGCAGAAATGTGGGATCACAACACCCATTATCATCGCTATCTGTTGAGCCAAATCCCAAACAGGGTCAATCGCTCACTGGATATAGGATGTGGGTTAGGTCTCTTTGCCAGAAAACTGGCGGAGCGCTCCAACTCAGTAGATGCTCTTGATGTTGATGAAGCTGTTTTGGCAGAAGCATCAGGTCTTAGTTTTGATGCCAATATTGCCTATATAAATGGCGACTTTTTGGCAACTGACTTGCCCGAGACTGCTTACGATGTGACTGTAGCGATCGCATCCTTACACCATATGAATATGGCGGCAGCTTTGCAGAAAATTAGGCTGCTGCTACGTCCTTCCGGAAAACTGCTAATTCTTGGGCTTTATCGAGAGAAAACCCCAATCGACTATGCCTATAGCGCAATTTCTATTCCACTCAACTTTGTGTATGGGCAATGGCATCGAGCATCAACAGCGAGGTCGATCAAAGTTGCGCCGACCCGTCCTGCCCAGTTGTCACTAAAACAGATTAAAAAAGTTGCGGACGCTATTATTCCAGGCTACCGTCTCCGCAGGCATCTGTTCTGGCGTTATTCACTGATTTGGCAAAAACCCTAATTCACTGCTTCCCGCCGCAGAGCAGTTTGACTGGGGATCGCTTCTGTCTCCAGCGATCCCCGTTACAGGCAGGAGGCAACAAGATCCGCTAAAATGTGCTTCTGCCTGGGGGTCAACCACCCGCCGGGATACTTTTCCTGCCTATGGCTGGTTCTATGACCCAACTCAACAATGGCATTACGCTATTTTTTAGCTTGCTGGTGGAGGCCATGCCTTTCCTGCTGCTGGGGGTAATCTTTTCTAGCGTACTGCTGCTGTTTGTCGATGAGCAAAAGCTGCTGACGCTGATTCCTAAAAACGTGGTGCTGGCGGCGCTGGCGGGCAGCCTGATTGGTTTTTTGTTTCCGGTGTGTGAGTGCGGCAATATTCCGGTGGCCCGGCGGCTGTTGACTAAGGGCGCACCGACGGCGGTGGCGATCGGCTTTTTGCTGGCGGCTCCGACGGTAAACCCGGTGGTGTTTTGGGCTACCTGGATTGCCTTTCGCGACCAGCCCGAGATTGTGTTTCTGCGGGTGGGGTTCACCCTGATCGTGGCGGTCACGATCGCCCTAATCTTTAGCGCCCAGGCCGATGTGCGGCCCTTTTTGCAGGATAGTCTCACCCGCATGATGGGAGAGCCTGAGCCGGTGGCGGTAGCTGCAGCGGAAGAGGAAATTTCACCGCTGCTCAAGTCTGGCACCTTTTTAATGCAGTCGCCGGGGCAGGTGCTGCAGCTCGATGCGCCGCCCGCCCAGGTGTTGGCCCAGGTGGCCGTCGCCGCGCCGCCCATGGCCACCCGACTGCGGATGATGGTGGACAACATGGTGCTGGAGCTGCGGGAACTGGGGGCAGTGCTGGTGATCGGCAGTGCGATCGCCGCCTTTGTCCAGGTCGCTGTCCCCCGCGAGGTAATCCTCGGTCTGGGCCAGGGGCCGGTGACGTCGATTGTGGCGATGATGGCCCTGGCCTGGGTGGTGTCGATCTGCTCGACGGTGGATTCATTCTTTGCGCTGTCGTTTGCCTCTACCTTCACCAGCGGGGCGCTGCTGGCCTTTTTGGTATTTGGTCCGATGATTGACCTGAAAAACATCAGCCTGCTGCTGACGGTGTTTAAGGGGCGAGCCATTCTCTATTTATTTGTGCTGGCGGCGCAGCTAGTTTTTCTGCTAACCCTGGTGATGAATCTCTACACCGGTTAAGACCACCCCGAGCAGCCCGTCACTGGGTACGGCTGCGGCAAAAATTGTGGTCGATGACTCGTTTGTTATGCTGCGAAAACCTATTCTCCTCTGGCGATTATGACCTCAACGCCCAGTTCTAACGGTTCTCGCGCCCCCCGAGGGCGATCGCTGCCCTGGCAGGCCCTGGTGGATGCGGCCATGCTGCTGCTCTGGGGGCTGATGCTGCTGCGCTTTACGGTGACGGGCAAGCTCTACCTGCTGCTGCACCCCGACTACATGTGGCTGGCCCACCTGGCCATGGTGCTGCTGCTGGCCATGGGGGTGAGCCGCCTGGTGCAGGTGGGGCTGAGCTACCGCCAGGGAACCCGCCAGACCATTCGCAGTCAGGAGCATATGGCCCTGCTACCCCGGCAGTTTAGCGTGGGCCTATTGATTGCGATCGCGGTGTTTGGGCTGGTCTACACGCCGCGCCCCTTCGCCAGCGAGACCGCCTTTCAGCGCGGCATTACCGATGTGCTGGGTCAGACGCGATCGCGGCCCCAGCGGTTTTCCCTCGGTGGCGAGTCGGAGGAGCGCACCATTGTTGACTGGGTACGCACCCTCAACGTTTACCCTGAGCCCGACGCCTACGCGGGCCTGCCTGCCAAAGTGAGCGGGTTTGTCACCCACATTCCCGGCTGGCCCGACGAGTTTGTGATGATTTCGCGGTTTGTGCTCACCTGCTGCGCCGCCGACGCCTACCCCGTAGGCCTGCCGGTGGAGCTGCCCCCCGGCACCGCCCGTCCGGCCCCGGACACCTGGCTTGAGATTGAGGGCACAGTACAGACCAGCACCCTCGACGGCAAACGCCAGCTCGCCATTGGCGACCCCACCCTGACCGAAATTCCCGAACCCCGCACCCCCTACGAATATTAACCATGGCCCGTCGCCGCTCTCGCCGCTCTCGCTCTCAACCCCTCGATCGCCTGGCTATGACCGTCATTGCCGGTCTGTCCCTGGCGCTGGGGCTGCTGATTCTCTCGGGCGATCACGCCACGGCGCGGGTGCGCGATTTTACCTGGCAAGACCGCCAGGTGGGAGCCGAAGACCAGGCCTTTTTGCTCACCTTTAGCCGCCCCATGGATGTGGCCAGCGTGGAGCAAAACCTCACCCTCGACCCGCCCCTGCCGGGCAAGGTGAGCTGGGCCGGGCGGCGCATGGCCTACACCCTGACCGAGCCGCTGCCCTACGGGGAATCGTTTAGCGTGAGCTTGAAGGGGGCGCGCGATCGCTACGCCTCCCTTACCGCTGGCGCTAGCCGGTTTGAGCCCTTCCAGAGCCAGTTTGAAACCCGCCCTCGTGCCTTTTTATATATCGGAGCTGAGGACGACGAAGCCAACCGCCTAGTGCTGGCCGACCTAAGCCGTCAAGAGCGCACCATTCTGACTCCTAAAAACCTCTCGGTGATGGCCTTTGAGCCTTATCCCCTGGGCGACAAGGTGCTGTTTTCGGCCAGCGACAGTAGCCAGGCGAGTAACCTGCTCAACCAGCAGATTTATACCGTCACCACGGGCCTCACCCCCCGCCCACCCATCGACTTTGCCGCCCAGCGCCCGCCCCTGTGGCAGCAGCTCTGGCCCCAGAAAAAAGCCGCGACTTCGGGGGAAACCACCCTGGTGCTCGACAGTAGCACCTACCAAAACCTCAAGTTTGACCTCTCTGCCGATGGGCAAACCATCGTGGTGCAGCGGGTCAACCAGCAAAACCCCGCCGACTTTGGCCCCTGGATAGTGCGCCAGGGTTCAGATCCTCAGCCGATCGAAACCGAGCCCGGCGGCGACTTTTTAATTGCCCCCGACAGCCAGTCGCTGCTGCTGCTTCAGGGTCAGGGCACCGCCATTATTGATCTGGGTGCAGAGAAGGCTCGCGGGCCCAGTCAGCCCCTCGACTTTTTGCCCAACTACGGGCGAGTGCTCGATCTGGCCGCCGATGGCTCTGCCGCCGCCATGGTCAACTTCAACCAAGACGACCCCGAAAAGCGCTTTACCGAATCGCTGTTTTTAGTCACTAACCAGGGCCGAGAAGAGGAGCTGTTGCAGGTGAGCGGGGCCATTGTTGACGCCCAGTTTGACCCCACCCGCCAGTTTCTCTACGTGCTGGCCAGCGAGCTGGTCGAAGCTCCCGTGGAAGCCGACACCCTTCAATCTGAAGATGCCTACGTTGAGCAGCCGCTGCTGCTAGTGGTTACCCTAGCCGATGGGGAGACCCGCCCTCTGCTCCGCCTGCCCCAGCAGCAGCGCATGCACATGAGCGTGGCCCCCGACGGGCGATCGCTGCTGCTCGACTTGGCCCGGCAAACTACCCCCGAGGGCGAAACCGGCGCACCTGTGATCTGGCATTTACCGCTAGTCTCTCTCGCCGCCGCTGCATCTGCCGCAGGTGCCGACACTACCGCAGGCGCAGCCGAAACTGAGGACAGGACTGAGGTCGGGGATGCCGCTACTAAAGATGGCGCTGGAAGCATGCCCACCGTCACCGATCCTGAGGAGTTTCCTTTTAGCGGCCTCCAGGCTACTTGGCTACCCTAATGGGTGGCTGCTCCCTGGCTGACAATGCCCGACCACTGCACCTGCTTTTCCCCCGTGCGGCGGTAAGAGAAAAAGCGATCGCCCTCCTGAAAGGTGCAGTGGGGGGCGATTGCCACCTGCTCCGGCCTCAGCCCCAACTGCTCTAGCTGCCACCGATTGGCCAGCCGCACATCCAACCGCACCTTGCCGGGGGCGTCATCTCCTAGCACGGGGGAATTTTCGCGCTGTTGCAGGTCTGCTAACACCGCTTCGTCGTTATCAGGAGAGCCAAGGGACTGAGGAATAATCGTCCTCCCCACCGCTGCGGCCACATCCACAGAAACCTGGTAGACCTCCCCCGCGATCGCCGGGCCAATCGCCACCACCAAATCCTCCAATCGGCTGCCTTGGGCCTGGAGCTTGCTCACCGCCACCGGCACAATCACCTGGGCCGTGCCCCGCCAGCCCGCGTGGATAGCCGCGACCTGACCGGTAGCGCGATCGCCAATTAACACTGGGCTACAGTCCGCCGAGCAGACCCAGAGGGCTTGACCGGGGCGATCGCTCACCAGACCATCGGCCTCAGCCATCTCCGCTGAATCGGGAACGGGTAGGTCAGCAGGGGCTAGCACCTGGTTGCCGTGAACCTGCTTCACCCGCTGCACCGCTGCCGTCGCGTCGAGAGCCGCCGTCAGGGTCTCCGGGGTCTGGGGCCAAAACTGGCGAGTAAAAAAGCCGTGATACCAATCTTGCAGCAGATCACAGGTGAGCAAGTCTTGCCCTTGCCGGGTCTGCCAATGCCAATTTGCCATATCGCCCCCTGCAGTGGTTGTAATACCTGTACGCTGCAATATCATCGCCGCCCCCACCGTCAATGTAGAGCAGGCGTTAAGTTGCAGCGCCGTTTTATCAAGTTCTATTTTGCTGTTTCCCCAACCGTCTCCGCAGGTTTTCTAAGGTGGTAGCGTGATCAGGTATTAGTCAGAGACCTATTTTAATTTCTACATAAAATTCTAGGACGATTAGCGGGTGAACCTAGACCGACTTCGCCATGCCCTACTCCAACCACCCAAAAACTTGGGAATAATGCCCGACTATCAGGCATTGCGCCCCCGTTTTTATCTCCACTGGGCCGAGCAGATTGACTCCACCAACCGAGCGCTGGCAGCCATGATGGCCGCTGGCGCTCCGGCAGGCACAGTGCTAGTGGCAGCGACCCAGCAGGCCGGGCGGGGGCAGTGGGGGCGGCAGTGGCAGTCTCCCCCCGGAGGGCTGTACCTGTCGCTGGGGCTCAAGCCGGATCTGCCCGCTGCCCGTAGCCCATACCTCACCCTGGCCAGCGCCTGGGGTGTGGCTACCAGTCTGGCCAATCTAGGCCTGCCAGTGCAGGTCAAGTGGCCCAACGATTTAGTCGCCGGGGGCAAAAAGCTGGGCGGTGTACTGGCTGAAACCCACCTGGAGAGCGGTCGGGTACAAACCGTGGTGATTGGTCTGGGGCTGAATGGATTTAACCCCGTTCCCGCCACCGGCACCTCGATTCAAGCGCTAATTCAACCGGAACTGGCTGCCGGCCCGTTGAATACCTTGGAGGGCCTGGCTGCGATCGCCCTCTACGGCCTCATGCAGGGCTATCTCCACTGGCAAAACCAGGGCGATGACGCCTTTTTAATCGACTACCAGACTCGCCTGGCCAATCTAGGCCAGGGTCTCACGGTAGAAGGCCAGGCAGCGGAGGTGATTGGCGTCGCCCCATCGGGGAACCTGCGGGTGCGGCTAAAGCCAGTACATAACGATACGCCAGCGGTCAAGACGCTGGAGATTGAACCAGGTAAAGTAACTTTGGGCTACAATGCGTAGCGGCTGATTATTATGGTGAACAGAAATAACGCAGAGCCTATTCAAGCGTATAAACTCCCCGGAGTTTTTCCTTCAGTAGCCTGGATACAGATAGCAATGCTCGTTGGGGGCATGGGTCTAGCCCACAGCGGCTTAGCCGTTGCCGGAACTACCGATACCCCTGACTCGTCTGACCAAGAAGGGCCAGTTGAAACCTCAGCTGACTATCTCATGCCAGCGAATGGCAGCGCCCATAGGGCTAGCTCTCCAGCGACGCTAAGTTTACCTTCACCCTCTGTAGCACAGCCTGAGTTTACGCCTCAGCGCCCGTCTACCTCAGCCGTTGTGACATCCCCCCCTCCAGCGAGTTCGCCGATGTTCTCTCCGGTTCCTCCGCCGCCCCCAGCGGCTATCACCGTTACCATTCCGGCCACCCCCACGGCCCCCACCATGGCCGAGAGCTTGCTGAAACCCGCGATCGCCTCGATGCCGGGCGCAGCAGCTGAAGCAGAGGTTCCCGCCGCGGCCACTACGTCAGAGCCGGTTCCGGCAGAGGCCCCTGCCACCGTAGTGCCCGACGCCATTGCCGCCGATGAATCGGTGCCTGCGGGCTACAACAGCGTTTTTATTGACCCCACCGACTACAGCCTAGGGGCCACCCAGGCTCCAGCCGCTCGACCCGGCGGCTCTCCCAACGTAGTGTTTGCCGAACGCTCTAGCGGCTGCCAAATTACCGTTGCCTCAGGGCAAAGCACCCCCAGTGCAGCCTGTGCCTCCAATGCCTCAGCCTCCCAGGGCGCTGGGACGGTCAGTACTGGCCAGGGCGAAATCCGGGTTGGCCCCATTGCCGTAGGTTCTCAAGGGGTACGACTGGGCAGCACCACCATCGTCAGCCGCGAAGCCCTCAACGAAAAGCTGCGTCCCCTCAACGTGCTGCGGCGCGGCAATGAAGAATACGTGTTTCCGCTGTCGGTGCCCGCGTCAATTTCATCGCTGTTTGGCTGGCGTATGCACCCCGTTGCCCAGAGCTGGCGCTTTCACTCCGGTACCGACCTGGCGGCCCCGATGGGCACTCCAGTGCTGGCAACCAGAGCTGGGCGTGTCTCGGTGTCAGACTTTTTGGGCGGCTATGGCCTGACGGTGATCATGCGCCACGACGACGACAAGCTTGAGTCTCGCTACGCCCACCTCTCTCAACTCGCCGTAGAAGCTGGGGAATGGGTGGAGCAGGGCGAAGTGATTGGCTTAGTGGGCAGTACCGGCACCTCCACCGGCCCTCACCTGCACTTTGAGCTGCGTCAGCTAACTGGCGAAGGCTGGGTCGCAGTAGACCCGGTTGAGGTACTGGAGTACGGCGTGGCCAACCTGCTGCAGATCATCGACAACCCGATGCTGGCCCTGGGCCAAGGCGCCGCGAAGGCCGCAGAAACCGAAGGCGGTTTGCCGACCGACTATCCCTTCCGCCCGGCCCAGCCCAATGCCAGCTAGACCGGCTTTGTCGGTTTGGTGGTGGTTGAAGAGGTGGGGATAGCCGCTATGGGCTATGTCTTTGAGCATCAGGTGCGGTTTCACGAAACCGACGGGGCCGGGGTGGTCTATTTCGCCAATGAATTGATGATGTGCCACGCCGCCTACGAAGCCTCCCTAGAGGCGGCAGGGCTGGATTTGGGAGCATTTTTTCGGGCTGAAGCGCTGGCTTACCCCATTGTCCACACCAGCATGGACTATCGGCGTCCGCTGCGGTGCGGCGATCGCATCACCATTCACCTGGCCCCCACCCGCTTAGACGACAGCAGCTTTGAAATTCAATATCAGCTAACGCTTGAGGCTACGGCAGTGGCCCAGGCCGTTACCCGCCACGTCTGCATTGAGGTGGCGAGTCGCCGCCGCAGTCCACTGCCCACCGAGATGGAGCAGTGGTTAGTTCAATGGAGCGATCGCTCCCCTCAGCTTAGAGAGGGCCAGTGATGGAAGGGAGTTGGCAGGAGTGGCTGTTTGTAGGCGGGTACGTGGGGTTTTTGGTGGCGATCGCCGTCCTCGTTCTCACCACTCGCTCCGAGCCGCCGTAGCCCCTAACGGCAGCCGAGGGAATCTCGCGTGGCTACCCCGGTTTTAGAATTCACCCCCGCCGCTGTCTTGCAGAGCTGTCGAACCAGGGCTCCATCTAAAATTGCCCCCGAAAAATCTGCCCCGGCGATCTCGGTTTCCTCAAAGGTAGCCCGCAGCAAAATGGTGTCTACCAGAACCGCATCGCCCAGGTCGCTGCGGGTGAAGCTGACCGAGTCAAGCATGCCTGTGGTGAAATCTGCCCCGTGAAAGTTGGCGTTGGTAGCTACCGAACCGCTAAAAACGGCTCCCCGCACATCGGCCTCGCTAAAATCGGCCAGCTCCAGGTTAGCGTTCGAAAATTCTGCCGCCCGCAGCTGCTGCCCAGAAAAGTCTCTGCCCTTGAGTTCAGCGTTGCTAAAGGACAGCGGCGGTGGGTAATTGGGGTTGGCCACCGCCGTCCCGCTCCATAGGTTAACGACCAAGACCAAACTAAAAACCGCCAAAGCAGAATGCTTAAGCAAGCTAAAGAACCACCCCACCGCATACCTCTAGACTGAACTGCTTTTGTTTTACCATGCTCACCGCGACTGCTGTTGCCCTGGCGCTATGCCTCCGGTGATGCCTATGGATTCGGCGATCGCCAGCCAAGCATCATCACAAAATCTTGCGGGAACCCCCAGGTTCCCGCAAGATTACCCGGATTTTGTAAGCAATTCTTAAAGTCCGCCGTGTTGTTTCCGTAAATTTGCGGTGGTGCTTGCTCCATACATCGTCCGGTTCGATAGTCTTATTACAAGCGCTAAAAGGGCGGCTTAAATTTAGCTTAATCGTCAAATAGGCGTCTCCTGATGGGGTTTCCCCCGGCTTCGGTCGGGGGTTTTTATTGAGGGCAAACCGGCTTGGCTCAGACACCTGAGTTGATCGAGGGCCGCAAGCTTGTCACAATGAGGTAACAATCGACGATACAAACCGCAACGCAGCAGATTTTCCTCTAAATGAACGCAATCGGCATTCTTGGCATTCTTCTCGGGCTACTGGCTGTAGGGGCACTGTTTTACCTCCTCACCCCCCGCCGCTACGAGTCTTCCAACACCGTAGCCAATTCCTACGACCAGTGGACCGAAGACGGCATTCTGGAGTTTTACTGGGGTGAGCACATTCACCTAGGCCACTATGGCTCACCGCCGCGCCGCAAAGACTTTCTCACCGCCAAGGCCGACTTTGTCCATGAGATGGTGCGCTGGGGCGGTCTAGACCGCCTGCCTGCGGGCACCACGGTTCTCGATGTGGGCTGCGGCATTGGCGGCAGCAGTCGCATCCTCGCTCGCGACTACGGCTTTGCGGTTACGGGGGTCACCATCAGCCCCAACCAGGTACAGCGCGCCCAGCAACTCACCCCCCCCGGAGTCTCCGCTCAGTTCCAGGTGGATGACGCCATGGCGCTATCGTTCCCCGACGGTAGCTTTGACGTGGTGTGGTCGGTGGAGGCTGGCCCCCACATGCCTGACAAGGCCGTGTTTGCCCGCGAACTGCTGCGGGTGCTAAAGCCCGGCGGGGTGCTGGTGGTGGCCGACTGGAACCAGCGAGATGACCGCAACATTCCCCTCAACGCCTGGGAGAAGCCGGTTATGCGCCAGCTGCTCGATCAGTGGTCGCACCCAGCCTTTGCCAGTATCGAAGGCTTTGCTGAGCAGCTCGAAGCCACTGGGCTAGTAGCGGGCCAGGTGACTACCGCCGACTGGTCAAAGGAAACCCTGCCCTCCTGGCTTGATTCCATTTGGCAGGGGGTGATCCGACCCCAGGGCATGGTGCGCTTTGGGCCAGCGGGGATTGTCAAGTCGGTGCGGGAGGTGCCCACACTGCTGCTGATGAGGCTGGCCTTTGGCGCGGGGCTGTGCCGGTTTGGCATGTTTCGCGCCGTGCGGGCCAGCCAGCCCAGTCAGCCTCAGGCGATGGTGACTGCGTCAGACAGGTACACGTCCTGAATCAGGTGAAACAGCTTCACCCCTTCTTTGAAGTCGCGCTGGAAGGTCTTGCGGCCTGAAATTAGCCCCATGCCCCCGGCCCGCTTGTTGATCACGGCGGTGCGCACGGCCTCGGCAAAGTCGTTTTCACCGGAGCCGCCGCCGGAGTTGATCAACCCCATGCGCCCGGCGTAGCAGTTGAGCACCTGGTAGCGGGTGAGGTCGATGGGGTGGTCGGTGGTGAGGTCGCTGTAGACCAGCTTGTGGGTTTTGCCGTAGGTGCTGCCCATGGCTTTGGCGACGGCCCCATAGCCGTTGTTGACCTCCGGCAGCTTTTGCTTGATGATGTCGGCTTCGATGGTGACGCCCAGATGATTGGCCTGGCCTGTGAGGTCGGCGGCCAGGTGATAATCTCGGTCTTGCTTGAAGGAGCTGCTGCGCAGGTAGCACCAGAGAATGGTGGCCATACCCAGCTCGTGAGCTCGCTGAAAGGCGGCGCTGACCTCTTGAATCTGGCGGGTCGATTCGTCAGAACCAAAGTAGATGGTGGCCCCGACGGCAACGGCGCCCAGGTTCCAGGCCTGCTCAACATCGGCAAACATCACCTGGTCAAAGCGGTTGGGGGCGGTGAGCAGCTCGTTGTGGTTGAGCTTGAGGATGAAGGGAATTTTGTGGGCGTAGCGGCGCGACATGCTGCCCAGAACGCCAAGAGTGGTGGCGACGGCATTGCAGCCCCCAGCGATCGCCAGTTCGACAATATTCTGCGGGTCAAAGTACATAGGGTTGGGCGCAAAGGAGGCCCCAGCCGAGTGCTCGATGCCCTGATCTACCGGCAATATCGAGAGATAGCCGGTGTTGGCCAGGCGACCCGTGCTGTAGAGCTGTTGCAGGCTGCGGAGGACTTGGGGGTTGCGATCGCTCTGGGCAAATATTCTATCTACCCAGTCTGGCCCCGGTAGGTGCAGCATCGACTTTGACACTTTAGCCTCATAGTCGAGCAGGGTTTCGGCGTCGGGGCCGAGCCAGTCGGCGATCGCAGTGGGGGAAGACAGAGCAGTTACCATAGCGTCGAATTGATTTACAGCATGAGTGGGCACGGGCTGTCTAAACGTTAGCCTAAGGTCTCAAAAACGTGAACCTACCCAGGTGCGCTGGTTTTTAAGACTTGCTTAACCTCCAGTTCTAAAATTGACTCCCCCGTGGTGAGCGTCAGTCGCCTAAACTTCCCCCGTAGCCGAACGGATTGGTCAACTAGCCCGTACAGGTCGTTGATAGCGATCGCTTCAGACGTGAGGTAAACCGGCCCTTCAACCTGCGGTTCTACCAGCACAATCCGATTGTTCATCCGGCTGTCGGGGTAGCTGGCGCTGTCTGCCAAAACCAGGCCGACCAGATCGACGTAGATGGGGCTGGCCAACCCTCGAACCAGACCCAGACAAACTAAAGCGCTCAGGGTTGCGCCAAACACTGCACCAACTATTGCGTCTGAGGGCATGGCCCTAAACCGCGATCGGGTCATAGATTGCTCCTTAGGAACGTGGATTAAATAACCTGAACTTCTGGGACGGCGGTGTAGTTCCATTGAGGCAAGAGGTCATCAAAGACAATTGTCATCGTGGCTTTGAAGTCTTCAGCTACTTTTCGCCCCGTTTGG
>NZ_JAYGIH010000121.1:0-21182 GCF_034932455.1 Leptolyngbya sp. CCNP1308
GCCACCGTAGGCGGAGTCAGTGACTCTGTTACGTGAGGACAAAGAGAAGGAGTCTTTGGAGAGGACGGCCTCTCGCTCGGAACGGGCAACTTTCACGTCGCACATAGGGATCCTTGATTAGCTGTTGGGCGAGATCAGACTGTTCAGGCGGTAGGGTGCGTTCAAAATTGGTAACCGCTCCGCCTTGACGCTGGAACAGGTTAGATTCGATCTGCATGACTAAGATGTCACGGCTCCAGCCATTGTCCAGGGATTGCTGAGCGTACCAGATGCGTTCTGGCTGGGCATTGAGCTTGTCGATTAATACTTGATTATGCCGCCAGGGTATTTGTGCAGCGCACCGCTGCACAATTGCCTGATCTGGGTAAGCTTCGGCAAAAGCCCGCATGTATTTAAGGTTGCGCGGTGAAAACCCCTTCATATCGGGGAACTCCCGCTTTAGGTCTTTGGCGAGGCGGTCAATGACCTTTGTCCCCCACCCTTCCTGCTGCTGGCGGACGAGGATTTCCTGCCCAATCTGCCAGTACAGGATGATCAGCTCTGTATTGACGGCGAGAGCTGCCTTGACCTGCGCCCGGCGAATGCGGGTTTTGAGGTCTTTGAGGAAGGCCTCATAATTGTCGGCAGGAAATAGGGAATTGTCTTGCGGCAAGGGGCTTTTCCTTCGTTTGCAGGCACATTATTATCAGGCTAAGACGGTAACGAGCCATAGGGCTTTGTTGATCGGGAGCGGGGAGTCTATGACCCAGCCGAGCTATGACTTAACCCAATGGCAGGAGATGTTCTGGCAGCGGGGCGATCGCTATTACTGGTGCGCCCTACGCCAGAACCTATTCGGTGAGTGGGTCTTATTACGCAAGTGGGGTGGCCGCCGAACGGGTAAGGGTGGCCACTGTGAAACCCCATGCGCTGACCTTGAAGACGGCAATCGGCTGATGCAGGATGTTCTCAAACGCCGTCGTCGTCGGGGGTATGTACAGGGTTAAGATCAGACATTCGCGGCATGGTAGTCAGACAGCTGCTACCTGGCTACCTATAGGTGATTAAGCGATTAGTTGGTTAATCAAACAATCGCTGAGCCGGTATGAGGGGGTGATCCAAATTTAGGGCGATCGCACTTCATAGCTCTTATGCAGCAAGGAATATAGGGCGATGCAGATGAAGCTTGCCTAGGCGGCGAGCGATGCAGACGCGCTCAGCAGAAAGATGGCTAACTGATTGACTGAATAACCGATTAACTGATTGTTTGATTATCCGCTTAAGCGTTATTGCTTTGAGCCCATTGGTCTAATAGTTCGGCCACTAGCTCAGAGAAATCTTGGTCAGTATCTACCAGCTGTCGTTTGACGCGCTTGTTGAGCTCGATGGGGATGTAGGCTCCCACCTGGATGTAGTTGGGGTCAGAGCGCTTGCCAGTGGCCTTGCGCTGCCGTTTCTTCGGTGTGGTCTCCGGCGCTGGGTCTGGGGTCGATTTTACCTTCTCTCGCTTCTGGGCTAGTTTGTCAAACATGCTGGATGCATCAGGCACGGTTCTCAATCTCCTTGGCTAGTGATTCATACTCTCCCCAGGCAATGCGCCCAAAGCGATCGCCCGTCTCATATACAGGCACTCCGGCCAGAGCCGCTTTCTCGTAAGCGGTTAAGCGCCTAATCATTTGATTGAACACTGGAATGCTTAAGCGGTTAAGCGTTTCTTTGGCTTGGGTAGCGGTGCCCTTTTTGCGGCTGTCGACCATCGTGAGCACCACTCCGTAGGAAGTTAGGTTTTGAAGGTTATCGACGGTGGACAACAGGGCCTCTAAGGAAAGGGCATCGGGGGTAGAAGGCAGCACCAGCAGATCGCAGCCTTCGGCCAGGGCCTGTAGCTCATCTTCGTCAGGGTGGGCTTCGGTATCGACAATGACGTGCTCTTTGCCTCTGGAGGCTTTAGCTGCCGACATCAGGTCGCAGACCTGAAAGGGCAGTGTCCCCCGTTTTGACCAAGAGAGGGATGAGCGGTTGGGGTCGCCATCGACCAGCAGAGTCTTGTCAGACTGTTTGGCAAAGTAGCAGGCTAGGTGTACAGCGGTGGTGGTTTTGCCAACCCCGCCTTTGAATCCGGCAACGGTAATAATCATTTACTTATTCGATTAATCGGTTAATCAGTCAGTCGACTAAGCGCTTTACTGGTTAGCCGAATTCTATCGCTTAATCGATAAACCGAATAAACGATTAAGCAGTTAATCGATTAGCCGAAACTTTAATTAGTTGGTTAATCAGTTGATTACCTTCCCCGGTTTGCAAGGAGTCATTGGACGTTGTAATGATCAGCCGATGGCTTTCTCGCAGATGGAGGAGGCAAGGCGTTCTTGGCAGGAGGTACAAGCTGGTAAAGCTTGCTGATTAGGAGATTAATCAATTAATCGGTTAATTGGTTAATCAGTTAATTGATTAACCTAAATCCTCTGGCCCCCAAAAGGCCATCCATTCATCCTCTGATGGCCCCCAGAACCTCATCCAGTCAGGCTCTATTGCTGGGGTCTGCGGCGAGCTGCCGCTAGGGCGCTGGGCGACGGGCGTGAGAGACTCAAAGTCGGGGCACCGCCGCTGCTCTGGCCCGGTTGGATGCACCGCACAGACCAGGTAGGAACTGCGCGCGTTAAAACGACAGCTCCGGCATTGCTGCGTAGGGGAGAGGTTGATAGAAACGTTGACCATTGTCAATGCCTAGCTGCTGTTTGCGCGAATCGCCAGGCCAATTTTAGCTCTCACTCCGTTCAGCACCCATTCCAAGCGTTGCCTACGGGACTTTTGGGTTCTGTAAGTGACGGGAGTCACAGTTTACCGAAAGGTTGAGGGGCTTTGGGTGCAGACCAAGTTTTGATAAATATGACCAGGAACTCTGTCTACGACCTTGGGTCTAAGGCATTGTAAGGGAGGCAGCAGCCTCTCCTTCTAACACAGTCAACTTATAGCGAACTCCCTATAACGAAACCGCCCCCGGTGCCTTGTGCACTGGGGGTTATTTAATGGTTTCGCCTTAAAGCACTAGCCAGGTTGGGCAGCCTACTGTTAAATTCACGGGCACTATACCAATGCCTTATCCCCATCGCTCAATTGGATCGTTGGGTATGTCCAGGATAATTGCTTAAGTGATTAATCGCTTAGCTAGAACAGGTGCTCTTTTGCTGTCTCAGGTTAATTGCTTAGCTGATTAATCAACTAAGCAGACAACAAAAAATCCCCGCTGGGAACGGCGGGGATACAGGAGGAATGTTGAGGATGTCTGAGAAGAAGCTGGTGGGCTAGCGAGCGTAGCGAACGCCGCGATAGGTCAGTTCTGCGGGCTGCTGACGTTTAACCACTGTGAATTGCTTGCGGGCGTAGGAGCAGCCCATGAAGGTGGCGGTTTCGCCAGTGATAGTGGCATCAATGGCAGGGGTAGAAGTGGAGTAGGATTTGCCGAGGAAGGAAAGTTGCATAGCTGGGGCTCCAGGGTAATGGGGGCTTTTTGCGAACACATTCATAGTCCCGTGAATCCTCAATTGAGGCGGTGACAGAGGTATTGGCTAGGTAGTGATAATCCTGGAGATGGGGCGTGATGTGAATTCTCTTGGCTATGGATGCAGATCACGGGTGTTGCGCTGGCGATCGCTCAGTTCAGCTTCTAGCCACAGCGGGGCTGGGGATGTAGTCAACGCTGGGGCGCTATCAGGGGGGAGACAAACGGGCGCTGCATGGCTTGTACCACGACCCACTTTGCTGTAGCCGATTTAGTCTCCTAGAGGGCAAGAGAGGGTTAGTCGGCCTGGTGCTGCACGATGGCAGCGAGTCTCTCAGGGGCAAGAATCGTGATTTTGCCCCCACGCTGGTACGTCACAACCCCCTTAAGTTGCTTAAACAGGCGCACACACTCTTCGTAAGTGATGCCAATGCTACGGGCGATTTGGTAGTGGGTGAGGTGCGATCGCAGCCGTTGACCCTCTGGTACCACCTCCGTACCGGCGCTGGCAGCAAAATATTCCAGGTAATGAATCAACCGCACGATCGCCCGTTCTGACACCAGGCCATGCACTCGGTTGTGCAGGTGCTGAAGCCGCTGGTTGAAGATGCCCAGCAGGTGCAGCGCTAGCTCTGGAGCTTCCTGAAACCCCTTCAGCAGAGATTCTCGCTCGATGGTCAGCACCTCAATCGGCTCTATGGCCGTGGCGGTGGCCGGGGCCTGGCCATTGCCAAACATCGCCGGAGCGGCAAACATCTCATCGGCCCACAGCAGCCGCAAGATCGTCTCTTTACCTGACTCAGAGACCTTAGTCAGGCGCAGCGAACCCGCTGCCAGCAGGTAGAGGCAGGCGGGCAGGGCATCACCCTCCTGAAATACGGTCTCATCGGTGTCGTAGCCTGTGAGGCGGCTGTGGGTGGCGAGCTGCGACAGCAGCGGCAGGTCTAGGTCTTTAAACAGGCCAATTTTCTGAAGCTGCTGGGCATCGACCGGCATGGTTGGGGTAACTCAGAGAACGTCGGGCCTTCACTCAACTATACCGATTCTCAAGCCCTATACTGGCCCCATACTGGGCGAGCTGCGATCTCCTGTCAGCCCTGCAACATAAGCATCTCAGGCAAATTGAGCGTCACCTTTTTGGGCGTTTATGAGCTACCTCATGAACGCCTCTAGCCCACTCTGCCACAGTGGAGATATCCCCTTCTGGTCAACGCCATGACGGCAAAACAGCTCAATCTCAAAACTGCTCCTGGCCATGAGGTGCTGGCCGCAGCCGGCAAAAAGATCCTGCGCCCCGGCGGGCGGGGAGCCACGGAAACGCTGTTCACCTGGGTTGACTTTCAACCCGGCGATACTGTGCTGGAACTGGCCGCCAGCTTTGGCTACAGCGCCATCGCCCTGGCCCAGCGCTATGGCGTCAAGGTCGTAGGGGTCGAAAAAAATCCTGAGAGTGTGGCCCGCGCCTGCGCCAATGTGGCAGCAGCGGGCCTGGGCGATCGCGTAGACATCCGCGAAGGCGATATTTTTCACCTAGAGCGCATTCCTGAGCAGTTTGACTACGTGCTGGGCGAGGCGATTTTGTCGATGCAGTCGGCCCCCGCCAAGACCAAAATTTTGCAGGGGGTGGGCGATCGCCTCAAACCCGGCGGCCAGTTCCTCAGCCATGAAATGCTGGCCCAGGGTGCCCGCATTGACGACATTTACCGCGAGCTGGCCACCACCATTCGCGTCAACACCGCTCCTCTGAGCGAGGCGGGCTGGCAAGCGGCCTCTGAGGCGGCGGGTCTAACCGTGCAGCAGCACCAAACTGGCCCCATGGCCCTGCTCAACCCGCTGCGCATCGCCCAAGAAGAAGGCCTGGACACCCTGCTCAGCCTGGGCTGGAATGTGCTTGTGCATCCGCCCATGCGGCAGCGCATTTTCGCAATGCGGCGGGTGTTTACCGAGTACGGCGACGACCTGGGCTACATCATCCTGCGCGCTGAAAAACTGAATGATTCTCCCCAGGGCTAATGTTCTTTCTTCAAGGTCGCTATGACAACCACAATCCTCTCGCTGCAACCCTCCTTTACCCGGCTGCAAGATCACATTGAGTACCCCCAGGCGGGCGTGTTGAGCAAAGTGCTGTTGCAAGATAGCGCCTGTCAATACACGCTCTTTTGCCTGGCGGCAGACACCGAAATTTCAGAACACACCTCCACCCGCAATGCCGTTGTTCAGTGCCTCGAGGGCCAGGGGGTGTTGACTCTAGAGGGCAAGGAAATTGCCCTAGAGCCGGGGGTATTTATTGTGATGCCTGCTAATGCGCCTCATGCCTTGAAGGCGATCGCAAATCTGGCCTTTTTGCTCACCCTGTCGAAGCCCTAGCTCAAGGCCAACCCTCAACAACCCGCGTCACCTAGAACTGGAATTTCTGTCATTTCACCGTTCTGCTGAAGTTGCAGGGTGCCTGCTACCGAGACCGACTCAATTTCTCCTGGTTCACCCAGGGCGACATCGATTTGTAGCTGAATGGCGTCATCTGGGCTGGCAAAGGTTTGCGAGGTTTGTTGTCCATAAAACTCATCCCCCGATGCGGCGATGCGGCGAAAGCGGATAAATTCGCCATTGAGTTTCATCAGGGCTATGGCATCGGCTGACGGTTGAGCCAGCCCGTTAAAGAAGAGATACCCCGGCGATCGCATGCCATCGTCCCGGTGCCACAGCGTCATGCCGCAGCCTCCCCCATCCTGAGCAAACAGTTCGTCAAGAGTAAATCGATCAATGGCTGGGAGCATGGGGTTAGCGGCAGGGGCGCTCAGCACCGGTGACGAGGGGGAGGGGGGCCGGTCGACCACTGGGGTGCAAGCCAAGCCCACGGGCATCATTATCAGAACCAGCAGCAGGGATGGTAGTCGTTTCATCACTGGGTCGCCTCACGATAGATGGCATAACTGGAGACTGCTCGGAACTATCACAATGTATCGGAGTATCGGAGTTTACAGACTTTTGAGGACATCTTCTTGGGCTGGAAACCCTCTCATCCCTGATGCCCGTGAGCTATTTATAACCAATAGGATCCATAATCCAGAGTTCAGGGTGTCGGTTTTTACTAGAAACAATATTAATCAGTGAGCGGAGCACTTTATGGCAATTTTTGAAGGAGAAGGGCACCCTGGGTGTAGCTAGCGAGCGCTTTAGGCGTCTGTAGATGAGCAATTTATGTATTTCTCAAGCGGTTTGACCCTCAGCTAGTGCGACTGGGCATGTTGGCAAAGCGCTATTTTAAGGACGACCCCTGTACCTGCTTATATTAAGCTGCCCTATTACGGCGAACTGCTGGCGCAACTGACTGCTGCCAAAGCGGGACTGTACAGAAGACAGTTAGGAGAATCAGGTGACCTGCTGCGCTGCCTACGCGATCGCCGCGTTTGTCTGTGACATGTTACAGATGAGCGCTGTCATGACTGCGGTGACTCTTGGAGCATCCCTGTGCCACCGTCAGTGCCCATCGGTATTTGCCCATGCTGCAGATGCCCCAAAAGCACTCCTTTACTGGGCGGCCATTGCTGGGCTAACGCCAATGTCAGCCTATTTCTTGACGATAACCAGTCATCTAGACTTTCTTGACTGCGTCAAGAAAAGAGCTAGAAAACCAAGAAAACTTTAGCTTTTAATAAGTGATTTGTATAGACCTAGAAAATAATTTTATGAGTAAAAGACCGAGATAAATCAAGATGTATCTCGGTTTACAATCCCCAACTAAGCTTGATGGAATAAATGGCTTCAGATGAGTTGATGTAGGTAAATCTATGCGCCACTTACTGGGTTGGTCTCGGACTAAATTTGCTTCAGGACTATTAGCGACCACGGTAATTTTTATGGGAGCCTGTTCGTCAGGCGAAGTCAGTTCCAGTGGTGAATCATCTAGCTCAGGTAGCAATTCTGGTAAGGTTATTCGAATCGCGATTGGCACCCAAGATCAGGTGATCAACACTGCCGTGGGCGGGGCCACTGTGCGTGAGCTAGAGCTGTTAGAAAAACACCTTCCCACCGATGGTAAGTATGAAGGCGTTAAGTACGATATTCAGTGGTCTAGCTATACCTCTGGCCCACCGATCACCAACAAAATGTTGGCCGATCAGATTGATATTGGATTGATGGGTGATTTTCCGGCAGTGATCAATCTAATCAAGTTTCAGCAGGAAGCCGAAGATGCCGACACCATTTTTATTGGCACTCTAGCCTACAGCCCCAACGGGGCAGGCAATGCGGTCGTAGTGCCTAAAGATAGCGATGCTAAGACCTTAGCCGACCTAAAGGGCGGCACCGTATCTGTTCCCTTTGGCTCAGCGGCCCACGGCATGCTGCTCAAGGCTCTGGCGGACGCCGGGCTTGACCCAGAAAACGATGTGAATCTAATCAGCCAGGCCCCTGAGGTGGGCGGTTCGAGTCTACGCACTGGTCAAATTGACGCCCACGCTGATTTTGTTCCCTTTGGCGAACTGTTTCCCTTTCGCGGCTTTGCAAGAAAGATTTTTGATGGTGCTCAAACTGGAGTACCGACCCTCCACGGCATTACGGTGCGGTCTGATTTCGCTGAGGAACATCCAGAAATTGTCGTGGCCTATTTGAAAGCGGTACTAGAAGCCAACCAGATGTTTCAAGACGATCCAGAGGGTATTTCTGCCCAGATCGAAAAGTGGTCAGGTATTGAAAAAGAAGTGGTTTATATGTTCTTAGGCCCCTCTGGGTTACAACCCCTTGACCCGACTATTGGAGAGGTGCAGGTGAGCGCTCTTAAGAACAGTATTGTGACCCTCACCAGCCTGGGCAAAATCGAAAAACCCGTCAACCCAGAGGAAGTCGTTAACTGGATTGATGAAAGCTATCTGCTCACCGCTATGGAAGAGCTAGGGCTAGACTATGACGAGGTGATTGCTACGGCTGAGGCCTATCAAATTACCGGCGAAGATGCTCTCACTGGCGAAGCGATTGAAGACCCGAAACTGGCGGCTCAGTTTTGGGTGCAGGGGGAGGAGACCGTGACTAACTTTGCCTCGATCGCCAATATGGTCAAAGCCCTGTCTGCTCTCCAAACTGAGGGCCAGGCGGCGGATGTGATGTTCGTTCACGACTACAACAACGGCTGGAAGCTGTTTGCAGAGAACGCCTACTTTGTCAGCAACGGAGACGAGGTGGCGGCCTTCTTAGTAGAGGCCGATGCCCAGACCTACGCCTCGTCCACTGGCGGCCAGATGACGGCCTTTAGGGGGCTGCAAGACCTCTATGCCGATCGCCAGCCCGTGCTAGTCGGTGCTCAGCAGTAGCGGTTTTGGTTCACCCTCGCCACGACAGGGCAACGGCCTTAGGTGACTTCTAGAAAACTTTCTCCCTAATGGTGGGCAGTGCCCACCCTACGGTGGCTTTGACGCCCTACGGCAATGCCGCTGCACCTAGGGGGGCTTTGCGTGGGTCATGGGGAGCAGAATGGCGCAATCTGCTTGCTCTACTGTGGCTTCCAGCTAATACGTATTGATGTGATTGAGAGGCAACCCATGGCGGTTTCGGTTTCACGGGTAGGTAATCCGCGTTGGTTAAGTCAGCTTAGTGATGCGTTTAGTGTCATATTTTTAGCCAACCGTTCGGCGCGGCGGCTGCTGTCTCTGGTTCTGTTTTTTGGGGTCTGGCAGCTGCTGTGCGCGATCAATTTCGACTTTTTCATCAATTTTCAGTTTGTGCCGTCTCCGGTGGAGGTGTTGAAGGCAACGCTGACGTTTTTTGTCTCTAGCCCCTGGGTGCATTTTCGCTCTAGCATCATGCGGGTGCTGATTGGCTTTGGCCTGGCGGCCGGCGCGGGAGTGCTGCTGGGGGTGATGATTGGCTGGTTTGCGGCGGTTGAAGATCTGCTACTGCCGCCCCTAGAGCTGCTGCGCCCGATTCCGGCGGTGGCGTGGATTCCGCTGGCGATTTTGATGTTTCCCAATGCCGAGAGCGGCATGGTATTTCTCACCTTTGTGGGGGCATTTTTCCCGATTTTGATAAGCACGATTAACGGAGTTGAGAGCACCCTCAGCGATACGGTGCTGATGCGGGTGGGGCAGTGTTTGGGGGCTAAACCCTGGCATACCTTCAAAGATATTGTGGTGCCGGGATCTCTGCCGAGCATTGCCAGCGGGCTGACCATCGGCATGGGCAACGCCTGGTTTTGTCTGGTGACGGCGGAGATTTTAGCGGGTCGCTACGGCATTGGCTACATCACCTGGGAGTCTTACGTCACCTCTAACTATCCGCCGATTGTGATGGGGATGCTGCTGATGGGGCTGATGGGGGCGTTTAGCTCTTGGGCGGTGAGCCGAGGCATGGGGGCGCTGATGCCCTGGCGAGTGGTGAAGAAGCAGGGCAGCGCTTAGGGTTTGGGGAAATTTTGAGTTTTAAGTTCTGAGTTTTGAGTTTGATAGCTTGTAGGGTGGGCAATGCCCACCATCATTACTCCGCCATAACCCTTAAATCGCGATTGGCAAAGACTTTTTTGATGCTACTCAAGAGGACAACTAAGACGTGATGATGACGCAGCTAGAGCAACGGCAGACGGTCAAAGGCGCGGTGCAGGTGGAGGGGCTATCGGTCACCTTTCGCAGCCGAGGCCAAGATATTTATGTGCTGAATCAAATTCAGCTGGGCATTAAGCCGGGAGAGTTTGTCTGTTTATTGGGGCCGTCGGGCTGCGGTAAATCGACGCTGCTGAATGTGATTGCCGGGTTTATCAAACCGACGGCGGGCTATGTGATGGTGGATCAGGATCCTGTTACCCGACCGGGGGCCGATCGCGGCTTTGTGTTTCAGCAATATTCGCTGCTGCCCTGGAAGACGGCGTTTCAAAACATTGAGCTGGGGCTCAAAATTCGCGGCATGGCCAAGGGCGATCGCACCGAGCTGGTCCACGACTATCTCAACCGAGTGGGGCTCTACAAGCACCGCAACAGCTACCCGCACCAGATGTCGGGGGGCATGCAGCAGCGGGCTAGCATTATACGGGCCCTGGTCAACTCGCCCTCGGTGCTGCTGATGGATGAGCCCTTTGCGGCGCTGGATGCCCAAACCCGCCACATGATGCAGGAGCTGCTGCTGGATATTTGGGATGACTTGAAAACCACGGTGATTTTTGTCACCCACGACATTGAGGAGGCGATCTTTTTGGGCGATCGCATCTGCATTATGGGGGTGCAGCCCGGTCACATCAAGGCCGAGCTGCCGATTGGTCTGCGTCGCCCCCGCCACTTCGATGACACCCTCTCGGCGGAGTTTGTGAACCTGCACCGCCAAGTGTTCGAGTGCATCCGCGAAGAGACGATGAAAAGCATGGAGGGCTGCCTGTAGGGGCAAACGGCGTTTGCCCTGCCCAATTGACTACTTAACGCCGATATCTGGTAGGGAGCATTGCACTGCAATGCCCCTACAGAACGGTTCATTGCTGCCCACCTACCGATCAAAGCGCTGCGATCGCCCGCTCCAAAAACTCAGGCTGCATCCAGCGATCGAGGTTGATTTGTCCCAGGTGTTCTTGCCCAGCGATCTTCCCCAGCTGGTGGATGTGGGCTTGCAGCCAGTCAGTGCGCAGCTGGGTTTCGGGCAGGTAAACCACATCGGCGCGATCGCTGGTGCTAGATCGCAACGTTTTGCTGACAATCGCGGCATCCATCTTCACCCAGCGGCTGACCAGGGTGGTGGCCATAGGTTGGGTGGCGTACCAATACTGGGCTGCCAGCAGCGCCCGTAGGTAGGCCACGGCAATTTCGGGATATTGTTCGGCCAGGGCGGCGCGAATCACTACTCCGTGGAAGGTGGGCAACCCGTCGAGGTTTTCGTGCAGCAGACGGCGAAACTGGCCCTTGTGCTTGGCAATTTCGTGGAAGGGGGCGAAATAGGCGTAGCCATCGGCGGGTGCGGAGCTGCGACCCGATCGCTGGGGGCCAGCACTGTCGATAGAGGTTAGGGTGACGGCGTCTAGAATGTGGCGGTGGTGGAGCGATCGCATCACCATGCCGTGGGCCGCCGAGCCAAAGGGCACCGCAATCACCCGCCCCGCCAGGTCATCAATGCAGTCGAGGGTCGAGTGCTGCGGCACAATGATGTCGTTGCCGGTGCCATCTAGATTGCTGGCCACAAAGCTAATTAAGCGGGTGCCCGCCGCTGGGGCCGTGCTGTCACCGGGAGCTGCGCTGAGCAGCAGGGGGTAGTCGCCCAGCACGCCAATGTCGATCTGCTGAGCCTCTAGCCCAGCCACAATCGGTGCCCCAGAATCGTAGTCAGCCCAGCGCAGCCGATACTGCACCCCGCTGTAGCGACCCTCGCGCGGTAAAAAATGCTCTAGCAGCCCCAGCCGCTGAATAATTAGCCCAGCGGTCACAGTTTGAATGGTGCGATTTTGGGTACCGATGGTGAGGTTGATCGTCTCGGCTCCGCTGGCGGCACCAGCGCGCACCAAAAAGTTGGGAGCCTGGAACCGGGGCACCATGGAGGCTGGCGTTGTCGTCGAGGCCACCGGCAATGGTTCAAGGAGAGACAGTTTTTTGGGCAGACTGCCCTGGCTAACACCGGGCTGGCCCTGCACCATAGCCACAAACTGGCGAATCGGCTCTAGCCCCAGGCTGCCCCGACCGGCGGGTTGACCTATCAAGCCCAAGGCCCGTCCCAAACGCTTGGCCATCAGTAAAAACAGAGGCGTGCCCAGGGCAAATTCTTCCAGGGGAATGCGGCACAGCAGCCCCGCTTCACACTCCATTTGGAATTCAAAGTCAGAGACAAATCCCAGGTAGTGCCCCTGGAGCAGATAGGTGCGCATCAAACTGGCCGCATCGACAATTTCCACATGGGCAAAATCGGTGAGATTTAGCCTCAGTTCCTGCATGCGCTTTTGCAGCATAATGCGACTGGGCACGCCATCTGGGGGCAAAACCCATGCCTGGTCAGCTAGCTCTTTTAGACTCAGCCATGGCCGCTGAGCAAGCTGATGGCTGCTGGAGACTATCAGCGAATAGTTAACGGAGCCAATTTCTAGTCCTAAAATTTCGTCAAAAGTCGAAAAACTTAGATCTGAGATGGCAATATCAACTTCGCCCATCTTAATGGCGCGATACAGCGGCTCAACCGCATCAAACTGTGTACACTTGGTTTGCACATCGGGATAAGCCCGCCGATATTCGTACAGCACCGACGGCAGCCAGTTACTTAACACATCCGGCATGCAGCCAATTTTTAAGGTGCTGAATTTTCCTTGTTTGATTTCCTCTATTTCAGCCACCAAGCGAGTTTCTAAATCCACCAGGGTAGGCCCTTCTTCTAACAGATACTCCCCTGCCTGGGTGAGTTCTATACGCCGCCCTAAGCGCCTGAACAGAGGAGTCTCAAGGTCAGATTCTAGACACTTGATTTTGGCGCTTACCGCTGGCTGGGTCAAATTTAGCGTGTCCGCAGCTTCGGTAAAACTTAGACATCGAGCTACTTCTAGAAAAACTTTGAGCTGGTAAATCTCCATATCGCTTTGACTCGCTTAAATTGTTTTAGAAATAGAGTTAAATCTGCGGTTATTCCTCGGCCAATTTTCTCTCTTTCCGATCATAAGAAAAGCAGATTATAGCTTCCTAGGATGTACTCTTAAAAATACTTGAAACGGCAATATAGCTAATCCTATTTAGCTTTTTTATGAGTGTATAGAAGGCTGTGATGGATAAACCGTAGTTATTGCTACAAACTGTATTGATTGACCTTGGGAACCTCCCTTAAGCTACATGTCAAAGGCTCAGAAGCCCAGGGTTAGTCGTTAATTTTTAGGCATTGGCTAGCCTCAATAATTCCATTTCACTGCCGTTTAAACCAAGGACGTGGTTACGTGAACATTCAGTATCTTAAAACTGATTTTCTAGTCGTCGGCGGTGGCACCGCTGGCACCATGGCAGGCATTAAGGCGAAGCAGGCCAGCCCCGAGAGCGACGTGCTGATTTTAGAGAAGGCCAATATTCGCCGCAGTGGCGCGATCGCCATGGGCATGGATGGGGTCAACACCGCCGTCATCCCCGGCAACTCCACCCCCGAGCAGTACGTGCGCGAAATTACCATCGCCAACGACGGCATTGTGAACCAGAAGGCCGTCTACGAAACCGGGCGGCTGGGCTTTGAGGTGATCCAAGAACTGGAGAGCTGGGGCGTTAAGTTTCAAAAAGACCACGAGGGCAACTACGACCTCAAGCAGGTGCACCGGGTGGGCAAGTACGTGCTGCCCATGCCCGAGGGCAAAGACCTGAAAAAAATTCTTGCCCGCCAGGTCAAGCGCCACAAGGTCAACGTCACCAACCGCGTCATGGCCACCCGCGTCATGGTGCAAAACGGTCGCGTCACTGGGGCGGTGGGCCTCGACGTACGCAACGGCAATATGGTGGTGATTCAGGCCAAGGCCGTCGTGCTCTGCACCGGAGCCTGCGGTCGCCTGGGGCTGCCCGCCTCCGGCTACCTCTACGGCACCTACGAAAACCCCACCAACGCGGGCGACGGCTACTCTATGGCCTACCACGCCGGGGCCGAGCTGACCAACATCGAGTGCTTCCAGATCAACCCGTTGATCAAAGACTACAACGGCCCCGCCTGCGCCTATGTGGCCAGCCCATTTGGGGCCTACACTGCTAACGCCGAGGGCCACCGCTTCATCAACTGCGACTACTGGAGCGGCCAGATGATGCTGGAGGTCTACAAAGAACTCAACTCCGGCAAAGGCCCGGTACACCTGAAGATGTACCACCTCGATGACGACACCATCAGCGAAATCGAAACCATTCTGTGGGACAACGAACGGCCCAGCCGAGGCCGCTTCCACGAGGGTCGGGGCGAAAGCTACCGCACCCACGGTGTCGAGATGAATATTTCTGAAATTGGCCTGTGCAGCGGCCACAGCGCCTCGGGCGTCTGGGTCAACGAGCGAGCCGAAACCACCGTCCCCGGCCTCTACGCGGCGGGCGATATGGCCAGCGTGCCCCACAACTATATGATCGGGGCCTTTGTCTACGGTCGCATCGCGGGCGAGAACGCCATGGATTACGTGCGCGATCTAGAGCATGTGGAACCCGACGCTGAATTCCTCGCCGCCGAGCAGGCCCGCATCTACGCCCCCCTGCAACAGCCCGATGGCGTACCCCACACCCAGGTGGAATACAAGCTGCGCCGCCTGGTCAACGACTACCTGCAGCCGCCCAAGTCGCCCAATAACATGGATATTGGTCTACAAAAGTTTGTCGCTTACGAAGAAACCCTCAACCTGATGGGAGCCCGTGACCCCCACGAACTGATGCGCTGCATGGAGGTGCACTTCATCCGCGACTGCGCCGAGATGGCCGCCCGCGCCTCCCTGTTCCGTAAAGAGACCCGCTGGGGCCTCTACCACTACCGCCTCGACTACCCTGAAAAGAACAACGAGGAATGGTTCTGCCACGTCAACCTGAAGAAGGGCGAAACCGGCCACATGGAGCTGTTTAAGCGCCCGGTAGAACCCTACATCGTCGATGTCGATCTCGTCGAAGAAGTCTACGATGTCGCCGTCCGGTAGGGTGGGCACCGCCCACCATCTCCCTGTGCTGCACCCAGTAACCCCGTAGGTTGGGTGAAACGAAGTGCAACCCAACGCCAATCCCCGCTGTTGGGTTCCGCTAGCGCTCCACCCAACCTACACCTCAATTTTTAGCTGAAGGAATTCCCCATGGCCTTAACTACCCAACGGGTTGACGTACCCGTGATCGTCGATGAATCGAAATGCCTCGAAAAATGCAACGCCTGCATTGAGGTCTGCCCTCTCGATGTGCTGGTCAAAAACCCCGAGACTGGCAAAGCCTACATGAAATACGACGAGTGCTGGTTCTGCCTGCCCTGCGAGAAGGAATGTCCCACCGGGGCGATTACGGTGCAGATTCCGTTCTTGCTGCGATGAGGACGAGAGATATCGGTGAGGTAGGTGCATTGCTGCGCGTTGGCGGAGCCTCGCCTTAGCGTTATGTACCCTACTCATCCACTCCCTCACTCCCATCCCCCTGCCGTCATTTTGGAACCCTTGCTCATGTACACCACCGATATGGACCCTGAAGTAGCCCAGTGGGTTGAGATGCTGCGATCGCCCGATCTTGACAACCGTTTGGTCGCCGTCAAAACCCTGCAACACCTGGGCGATGAAGATGCGATCGAGCCTTTGATCGGGGCGCTCTGCGACGAAAACCCCACGGTGCAAGAGATCGCCATCACCACCCTGTGGGAGTTTGCTAACCCGGTTGCCATCAACCCACTGATCGAGTGCCTCAGTTCGCCCCACGAGAATGTGCGTAGCGAAGCGCTGTCGGCCCTCAAGGAGCTGGTTTCCACCAACGACCTGATGAAGCTGCTGGATGTGTTGCAGGTGGGCAATGTCCACGCCCAGCTCAACGTGCTGGTGCTGCTGCGCAAAATTCACGATGCCCAGGCGCTGCCGTACATCATGCCTTTCTTTGAGTCAGAGAACCCCGAGCTGCGGGAGGCGGCGGTGATTACCCTGCGCTACTTGAACCAGGTGGTGCGCTGCGAACCGGCCTTGGCCCTGGCGAAAGATCCCAACGAGGCGGTGCGGCGGGCCACAACGCTCACCCTGGGCCACCTCAGCGACGCTGAGGTAGTACCGCTGCTGTGCGAATTGTTAACCAGCGACCCTGACTGGCAGGTGCGGCGCAATGCGGCCCAGTCGCTCGATATTTTGGCAGACCCAGCGGCAATTCCTGCCCTGGCCAAGGCGATGGATGACCCCGAATGGCAGGTGCGCAAGTTCACCGCCCGCGCCCTGCAAAAAACTCCAGACGTACAGGCTCTTCCAGTGCTGATCAAGTCCCTGGCCGACGAATACTCCGACGTGCGGCGCGATGCGGCCACTGCTCTAGGTAAACTGGCCGACACCAACGCCCTGCCCGCCCTGCAGCAGACCCTCAACGACCCCGATATGGACGTGCGGATTTTCTCCCAGCGGGCCATTGATGCGATCCAGAAGTCTCAGCCAGAACCCTCTAATGTCTAGCCATTCCTCTCCGTTTCATCGCGCTGCTGATGCTCCCGTCGAAGCGCCCCCCAGCGCCGAGGCGATCGCCCGCAAAGCCGAGGTCATCGCCCAGCTCAAAACCCTGCAGGAGCCTACCCTGGGCACCGACCTGGTCAGTCTAGGCATGGTGCGCAACCTGCAAGTCGTAGACGACTACGTCTACCTGCGGCTCTACGTGGGCCGTCACCAGCTGGATTTGCAGCAACGGGTACAGGACACTCTTAGCCAGCTGCCCTGGTGCAAAAAAGCTTACGCCCAGCTCTGCACCATCCCCGGCGTGCGCACTACCCTAGCGGTGTCGAGCGGCAAGGGTGGCGTGGGCAAATCGACCACCGCTGTAAATCTGGCGGCGGCCCTGGCCCAAACCGGGGCCAAGGTGGGGCTGCTCGATGCCGACATCTACGGCCCCAACGTGCCCCAAATGCTGGGTCTGGGGCATTCAGAAGTGCGTGTGATTGATACGCCCGAGGGCCAGCGGTTTGTGCCCCTAGAGGCCCACGGCATCAAGCTGATGTCCGTCGGGCTGCTGGCAAAGGGTGACCATCCCCTCGCCTGGCGCGGCCCGGTAATGCACAAGATTCTCACCCAGTTTCTCCACGAGGTGGACTGGGGCGAGCTGGACTACCTGCTGATCGACCTGCCCCCCGGCACCGGCGACGCTCAGATCACCATCGTGCAAGAAAGCCCAATCTGCGGCGTGGTGATGGTGACAACCCCGCAGCAGGTGGCGGTTTCCGACGTGCGCCGCAGTGTGCACATGTTTCGCCAGGTGGGGGTGCCGGTGCTGGGCCTGGTCGAAAACATGAGCTACCTGCTCTGTGGCCACTGCGGCGAACCGACGCCAATCTTCGGCAGCGGCGGCGGTGCCCAGATCGCCACCGAACTCTCGGTGCCGCTGTGGGGCCAGGTGCCCATTGACCCCCGCATTTGCGAGCAGGGCGATGCGGGCGTACCCTTGCCGATGAAACTGCCCGATGCGCCCCTGAGCCAGATTTTTGGCCAAATTGCCCTGGGGTTGAATGCGACCTTTGGGGTGGCAGCGGTGGAGGAATTGGCAGCGGTTTGTTGATAGATCCACCGTAGGGTGGGCACTGCCCACCATCATTAAATGCCAATTGCCCACCATTGGTTCGGGCAAACGGCGTTTGCCCCTACGCCCTATCCACCCGCCTACCCATCTACCCCTATCCCATCTTCTGGATCCCCGCCGATACCTCACTCCTGACTTAACCTGGTCAATCAGGGGATCCTTTTCTAATGTTTGCACTGGCAGGAGACTAGCCCATGGGCGTCGAGATCTGGCTGATTAGTCTGGGGGTGGTGGCGATCGCAGGCTTTACCCGAGGCTTCTCTGGCTTTGGCTCGGGGTTAATTCTTGCTCCTGCGCTGAGTCTGCTGTTCAATCCGCAGCTGGCGGTAGCGACTATTCTCTTGATCGACATGACGGCCGGGGCTGGGATAGTGCCCGGAGCTGTGCAAAAGACCAAGTGGCAGCAGGTCTTGCCTTTGGCGCTTAGCGCCATGGTGATGGTGCCGGTGGGAGCGCACTTTCTGGCCCTGCTCGATCCAACGCTGCTGCGGCGCATCATTGGCGGGCTAATTTTGGGGTTTGTGCTGCTGCTGTTGAGCGGCAAAAGCCGCTATACCCATCCCCACCTGGCCTTGACCTCGGGGGTCGGTGCCCTGAGTGGTTTTTTGACTGGATTGGCGGGCATTGGTGGGCCTCCCATCGTGCTCTACCAGATGTCTAGCAGCAACTTGGCGGCGGCCAACCGGGCCAACTTTATCGTGTTTTTTGCGCTCATCCAGCTGATTGCCCTGGGGTCTTACTGGGCCAGCGGTTTGATATCGGTGGCGGTCGGGGGCCTATTTATCCGCTTTTTACCGGCGTTTTTCTTGGGACAGCTGCTTGGGCAGCTGTGCTTCAAGCGGGTTGACGAGATACTCTTTCGCCGCTTTGTCATGGGGCTATTGCTGACGGTGGCGGTGCTGGCCTTGGTGGCCTGAGCCAACTCTATAAACGGGTTTAAATTATGAAACTATCTTCTAAAGCTGGCCCAGGGGTTTCTACCTTGGGTCGGGTGACGAGTGACTGGAAAACCCAGGGGCTCTCAATTTTGCCGGGGCTGTTGCTGACGACGCTGATCGCGGGGGTGGCCCTGGGGTTAGATCGCTTGAGCGACCTCCACACCCTCAACCCGTTGCTGATAGCTGTCTTGCTGGGGATGGGCTGGCGACAGTGGGGCGTGGTGCCCGCCACCTATCGCCCCGGCATCAAGTTTGCGATGAAGCGGGTGCTGCGCCTGGCGGTGATTTTGCTGGGCCTGCGGCTGAGCCTGACGGAGGTGCTGGCGGTCGGCCCCTGGGGGTTAGGTCTGGTCACGATCGCCACCCTCAGCACCTTTTACCTGACCTGCTGGCTGGGGCGGTGGCTGGGGGTCAACCCTCGCCTGGCCCAGCTGATTGCGGCGGGCACGTCGATCTGCGGGGCCTCGGCGGTGGTGGCCACCAATCCGGTGATCGAGGGGTCTGAGGAAGATATGACCTATGCGATCGCCACCATTACCGGCTTTGGCACCCTGGCCATGCTCACCTATCCGCTCGTGGGCACCCTGTTGCAGCTTAGCCCCTCGGCCTTTGGCATCTGGTGTGGGGCTTCGGTGCATGAGGTGGCTCAGGTGATTGCCACCGCCTTTCAAAACGGTGACCTCAGCGGCGAGGTGGCTACTGTTACCAAGCTCTCTCGTGTGCTGCTGATCGTGCCGATTATTCTTAGCCTGGGCTGGCAAACCCCTCGCCCTCGCCAGGCCAAGCAATCGGCCCGCCCGCTCCCCATCCCCTGGTTTGTGCTGTTCTTTTGTCTCTTAGTGGGGGTTAACAGCTTGGGCCTGGTGGCGGCCCCTATCAAAGCTGTCGTACTCAGCGGCAACCAAGTTTTGCTCTGCATGTCGCTGGTGGCTATGGGGCTGGAGACTAACGTAGCTAACCTGACCCAGCTCGGCCTCAAGCCACTTTATCTCGCCGGGCTTTCGTGGCTGTTTTTAGCGACGATCAGCCTATCGATGGTTCTTCTCGGCAGTCTTTAGGTCAGACGTCCTCTCTGAGAGAAAGCTGGTGGTCTAGCGAGCGTATCGAATGCCGCGATAGAGCAGTTCTGCGGGCTACAGCCATCCTATAGCTGTAGTGGGCATCCTCCTACAGGCAGCCAACTCCGCTATTCTGACTGATAGGCCTTAAAGTAGCGAAGATACAGTAGTCAGATGTCAAGTTGGCTGAGGCTCTTTCCCGTAATCAGGATCAAACGGCTGTCCTTTCTTCACGACGGCCCAAGCCAGGTGTAGCAGCTTTCGAGCGGCCGCACATCGAGCCACCTTCATCGGTTTACCAGCCTCACGTAGGCGATCGTAAAACGCTTTGATCATGGGATTGCTCTGCGCTGCACTCAACGTGGCGAGGTACAACGCGGCTCGGAGGCGGGCTTTGCCAGTGTGTCCGATTGCGGGCTTATGCCAAACACTGGAGCCAGATTGATATAAGGTTGGTGCCAGACCGGCATAGGCCGTCAAGGATTCGACCGTTTTACTGGTCGTAAAGTTGAGCGTCGTCACCAGTAGAGAGACTGTCGTAATCAACCCGATACCTTTGATGGTTTGCAGGAGCTGAGCGGAGGTCTGCCATTCCTCATTGGTCGTCAGCACTTCAACCATTTCTGACTCGATTTGTTCCACCTGTTTATTGAGCGTATTAATCAAAGTCTCCAGCCGTGACTGTACAGCTTCAATCACGACGGGATGATGTTGGAGGGCATGCAGTTGATTTCGCAACTGAGTACGGACGCTGATCAAGCCTTCGCGTTGCGTCAAACGTTGTTGCAATTGATGGTAAACCGCGGGCGGCGGCACCCAGAGTTCTGGATTCAGCAGGCTCGCGAGTTTAGCCAACGTCTGCGCATCGATCGCGTCCGTTTTGGAACGTTTGAGCAGAGCCTTCGCAAAATAGTGAGCTTGAGCTGGATTGACGACACTCACGCGAAAGCCGAATGCGACCAACGTTGTGACCATGCCAACCCAGTAGCATCCAGTCGCTTCCATCACGACTAGCACCTCGGCAGGTTGATGACCGGTGGCCACCAGTTTGTCACGCAGTTGCGCAAATCCTGGATAGATCTGTTCCACCGTGAAGGCAGCAGTCACCTTTTTTCCAGGTGATAGCCAGGCCACCGCAGCAGTCTTAGCAGAAATATCAATGCCCACAAATAATTGATATTGAGGAACAGCAGAAGACATACTCATCATGACCACCCCACTGAGTAAAGAAACTGACGACACACAGTCCCTGGGCTGTCGTGGTCTTAGCTCGACTTTATCCATTTGGTCTGAAAAGGAAAGCAGCAAGCAGAATTCAGATGAGGGTCTGAGGAGCTTACTGCGATGGAATTTATATCGATGACGATAGCGTTTGCGCCCCTGTTTTCCCAGCGGGTGTGGCCTCAAGCGTTAGAGGGTGTTTGAAAAGTTAGGGCTTGAGTAAAAAAGCTCACTCCGTATAAGTTGCAGATGAATGTCAGCAATGCCGGAGTGAGACGATGAGTAAAGACTACCCCAGCAACCTAACCCGAGACCA
>NZ_JAYGIH010000122.1:0-13893 GCF_034932455.1 Leptolyngbya sp. CCNP1308
TTCACCATGGTGGACGCATTGCCGAGTTGATTGAATCGGCAGGTTGTGAAGTGGTTTATCTTCCACCGTATTCTCCTGACCTCAATCGCATTGAAAAGTGCTGGGGGTGGTTGAAAAGCCGGATTCGAAAAGCCCTTCCCCATGAACATGGCTTGCGGGCTGCCATTGAGGCCGTCCTCAAGCAAGCAGCGTCCTAACCTAAGTGGCTATAGCTATATCTCCATTCCGTCAATTCAAACCTTGCCAAATTAGCCACAGCAAAGCCAGATGGCCTGGGTAGAAAGCGTAGAACCATCGCGCTTTGGCACCTCGCTCTCCATTGGCCAGCCAGAATAAGAGAGGGACTACTAGGGCAGGCAGCTGAAATGGCCCATACCACCAGGCCTCGACCAGGTGCAGCCCCACCCAGGCCAACGCCCACGGCAGATTGGGGCGAAAGTAGCGGGTGAGTACGATCAGACCGATGCCGTAGCTGCCGTAGCCCACGTTGCCCAGCTCCGTTAACACAGCCGCCCCCAACCACACAGGGATCTGGAGCCGGGGAAAACTGCGGGCAAACCGCAGGCAAACCAACCCTATTAGCAGCTGAAACAAGATGTTTAGCTCGGTCGTGCTGAAGGTCGCCTGATAGATGGGCTGCGTCACCACGCCCAAGATCGCCAGCCTGAGGCCGTAGCGCCCTGCGTCTCGGGTGTGGGCTTCGCCCTGCACCAGCAGCCAGACAAACAGCGGAAAGCTGAGGCGTCCAATGATGCGAAACGCGATCGCCTCGGGGAAAAACACCACGCCAATATGATCCACCAGCATGGTCACCGCCGCTAAAACCTTGATGTGGTAGCTGGTCAATCCTTTAGAGAGGGCGCTGCGTCGTGACTGCAAAAGTGGGAATCCTGCCGGTAATCTGTATCTTTGATCTAACACAGGGTGGTGCGACCGTTTGCTCAGAACAGCGGTAGATTTGAGGCAGTCTCTCAAGCGACCCTATGCCCATTGTTCTGCCGCTGTTTGCCAAAGCCTTTTTGACGCTGTTTGTGGTCATTGACCCGGTGGGGCTAGCGCCCTTGTATTTGGCCCTGGTGAGCGATCGCACCGAAACCGAGCAAACCCAGATCGCCACGCGAGCCGTGGTGGTGTCGGCGGGCATTCTTTTAGCCTTTGGGCTTACCGGAGCCTACGTGCTGCACAACCTGGGCATTAGCTTGCAAGCCTTTCAAATTGCGGCGGGGTTTTTGCTGTTTAAGATCGCCCTCGACATGATCTTTGTTCACCAAGAGCGCGAGACTGAAGCCGAAGTGCAAGAAGCGGGCACCAAGCAAGACGTCAGCGTCTTCCCTTTGGCGATTCCGCTGATTGCGGGGCCGGGCAGTTTGGCCAGTATTTTGGTGCTGTCGCGGGAGTCAGCTAACTATTACCTGGGCTTGAGCGTAGTGCTGGCGGCGGCAGCGGTGGTGTTGCTGCTGTGCTATCTGTTTTTGCTGCTGTCGCGGCCTTTGGCTAAGGTGTTGGGCCAAATTGGCATCAACGTGGTGACCCGCGTGCTGGGGGTGCTGCTAGCGGCTCTGGCCGTACAGTACATGCTGGATGGGTTGCTGAGCCTGCTCCAGCTTCCCCCTGCCCAAGCCTTTGGCATCGACACCCCAACCCCTGAGTCTTAGGCGCAAAAAAAGACGCCCCGAAGGGCGTCTTATAACACTCATCAGGACAGATAACGCAGATTAGCGATTGCCGGGGGTGCGACCACCCTCGTCATTGCTGCCGCCGTGGGGGCGGGAGTTACCCGGGTCGCAGCCCTCGGCACCATTGCCAATGCCCTGGTTGCAGTTCTGTCTGCGGCCATCATCGTCGTCGTCATCATCGTCGTCGTCATCGTCGTCGCCGTCATCATCATCGTCGTCCATGCCACCGAAGTTGGTTTCGGTGGTGGTGGTTTCGGTGACGGTGACGGTTTCGCTCAGGCTAGAGAAGTTGCTGTTGTTGACGATGTAGGCCGACTCGATGGTTTCGACCTTGCCCATGTAGGCGAGGGCCTGGTAGACAAAGCTACAGGCCTCAGAACGCGAGACCGTTTCAAACAAATTCAGCTCAGTGATGGTGGGATAGTTCACCAAAATGCCGCGCTCGACCAGGGCCGCGATGACAACGCGATACTCGCTGGGAATTTGGCTGGCGTCGCTGAAGATACTCAACAGGCTATCGACTGACTGCCCCGAGGTGACTTCGGTAATGTTGAGTCCCTGCGCCAGCATCACCAGCATGTCGAGGCGGGTCATGGTGCCGTTGGTGTCAAACAGCCCGTTGGAGATATCTAAAAAGCCCATGGAGTAGGCTTTTTGGATGGCGCTGTAGGCCCAGTAGCTGCTAGAAACATTGCGCAAGGTCACCGTTTGACGAGTCGCAGGCCGATCAAAAGCCTGGACAACCATGGCCGCGTACTGAGCTTTGGTGAGATTGTTGCTCGGTAAGAAGTTACCGCCCGGAAAGCCGCTGACCACTTTGATCGCCGAGAGGCGATAGACAAAGTCGCTGGCCCAGTAGTTGGTGGAAATGTCGCTAAAGCTGACCTGGTTGACGGTGGTGGTCGTCGTGGTCGTGGTGCGGCGCTGGTAGATGACTTCGCCCGATTCTACGTCGTCGTCGTCATCGTCATCGTCATCGTCGTCGTCTTTGGTGTGGGCCGCATCGAGGGCCTGGTCGAGCAGGGCCTCGTCTTTGAGCCAGTTGAAATTTTGGATAGGGCCTTCGGCGGCTAGGGCGATCGCGGCCCCACTGCCGACGGTCAAGGTAGCCAAAATCGCCGAAAGCGGTGCCAAGCGCAGTAGCTTAGCCCAGTTAGTTTGAGTCATTCTCGTTCATTCCCCGTAGAGTCTTTGAAGTGTAATGGTGATGAGGTAGATAGACACTTCCGTAGTGCCGCCTATAACTAGGCGACTCCCGCAGTCTGCCCGCCCCATCGGTCGAAATCACAATGCTCCTCATTGCTGAGTTTCCATGACGGGCCGAAAACCCTGATGTTGCAGGGCCAGAGGCACTTTATGGAAAGTCTATGCAACCTTTACAATTCTTTGATAAACGGCGAAATTTTGCCTTTATCGGAGATTTTTCCGCTACTTGATCGAGAATGCTCCTGTCAACTGAGTTTTCTCTTGATCTGTGGCAGCGAATGCCAGGTTGATCTTGTTGCCCATAGGAGGGAACCAGCGACAGTAAACCTTGGCATTCCACCAAAAATAATTGACAAAAATAGCTAATGGCGATCGCGGCCAGTTGGGCATGTTGAATATGCGGATCTGGCAGGGCTGAAAGATAATGAACAGCCATATTGTCTGCTGCATTGAATAAAGCTTCGATGAAATCAACAGAAAATTTACGGATGCCTTCAGTTGCATTCGGTACGACTAGAGTAAAGCCCATAAGATAACCATGAGCCTAGAACAAGCATTTAAATCGCTGCCTCCAGATGCAGCCGAGGCTGTTGTCGAATCTATTTTCTCTAAGCCTTTCCTCAATGCGCTGGGCTTTAGTGATGAAGAAATCGTGCCTAAATTTAAGATTAGAAACTGGGCCGTTGACCAAGCAGCGCGCAAGAATACCGAGGATGATGTTTTTCTCCACACTCAAAAAGATCCCTATCTTTATATGGAGGTCAAAGGTAGGCCTGCAAATCTTTCAGGAGAAGGTTATCCCGACTATCGCAATACCGTTCTTCAATTAAAAAGATATTTGCTTGCCCCGTCTTCCAAATCAGTGAAGTGGGGGTTGATCATGAACTCCCTTCACGTTCAACTTTTTCGGAAACATGGAAAAATTGTTCACCCAGTCACCTCTTGTCTATCCCTTGAAGGAAACCTGAAGCAGGTTGTCAAACTCCTTAGACAACATATAGAAAGTCCGCCCAAAGCGCTAACTATTGCGCTATACAATAATAAGGGTGGTGTAGGCAAAACAACTACAACTATCAACCTTGCCGCAACCTTAACGCTATATAAAAAGAAGGTTTTAGTAATTGATTTTGATCACAACCAAAGCGATCTTGGCGATGCCCTCAATCTATCGCCTCTGAAAAATAAAGTTTTGGGCGTTCTAAAAAGCAAAGAGGCAGACATCAGAGATATCATCACTCCCTATAAGCTAGAGCATCCGTCTCTGAAAGAGCCCTTGGGCTTTGACGTTATTGCGGCCGATGAAGCATTTTCTGGGGAACTGGATGAGGCGAAGCTGAGGCAGGTTGTAAAGCTGCATGATCTGCACAAGGCTCTCGAACCTCTCAAAAGTGATTATGACTATATCTTGATCGATTCTCCGCCCAACTGGCGTTTATTCGCCCAAAAAGCAATCTACGCTGCCGATGTGGTGCTAATTCCAGCACGCCATGACAACCTCCACTCTCTCCAGAACGCCAGCACAGCAATTACTCAGTTCATTCCAGAAATGCGAGAGAAGCGACGAGCAGTACAAGAGTCCGGCCCTATTGTGCTGCCTATTTTTATGAACAACACACCCACAAGATCCGCACCTTTTCAGGTCGCATTAATGCATAATGCTATCAAGAAAATAATTGTCAAATCTAAAAGCGAAACGGGTTTTGACCTAACTCACTACTTCTATCCAAAATACTGTAAGGGTCAAAAGAACTTGGATATGGTCAGCGTTCCCTATATGGCGTTTATCCCGAGGGCTGATTTTATGCATATGCCCGCTGCTTTTGCATTTAAGCCTGCCCGTGAGCAATACCAAAACCTTGTTAAGGAGTATTTTCTCTAATGAGCTTTTCAGATGTTGGCAACCTGATGTGCCTTCCCTTCGATGAAATTGAGCCGGGTGAGCCTACCGATGTGCATGAATACCTAATTCAATCGGCAGCTAACCAGCTAGGGCCAGAGGGACGAAACTGGATTCCGGTGATTGTCAAAGAAACTGCCCCCGATCAATACCAGGTGATTGGCAATAGCTTTGTTTATGCTGTAGCGGCTGAGGCTGGGCTGTCTGAAGTTTGGTGCATCATTGCCGATGATTTGCCGGAAACTGTTTCAATTTCTCGCTCGTTAGCACAGGAGGTTTTGCCTAAAACCAACCTTTCTATCGCTAGCCGTGAGGAAATTTCTGCGGCAGTAGACTATGTGCTGCGCCAGCCTGCTACGCCCTTAAAAGGGGTCAGCCATGCTTCCCTGGTAGCTCGTCTCGATGAAGCGCCTCGGCAGTACTGGAAAAACTTGCAGCCGATTACAAAACTGGGCTGTCGGGTCACAGGCGGCAAAAAACTCAAAGCGCTAGAAGAAGTGTTTTATCTGACGCCTGAGCCGATGCCAGAGGTGATTACAGACCGCAAGATTCTGGAGACTCTGACCACTCAACAGCTCAAAGACATGGCCAAAAAGCGCGATGTCAAAGGCCTGTCTAAGCTCAAAAAGGCTGATTTGGTGGAGTTGCTAGCCGCCGCTTGAGGTCATGTTTGAAAACCATTCTCTCTGGTGATTTGCACTGCTCACCCCGCTGAACTAACTGTGGCTATAGGCCAACGGTTGAGTCAAGCTGGCGGCCTGGAGCCGCAATTCATTTAGCTTGGCCATTGCGCCGCCTGTGGCGATGATCTCCTGGGCTTGGGCCAGCCCCGTCTCCAGTGAGTCAGCTGTCTCCCCTTGCCAGAGGTAAAACCCGGCATTCCAGAGGGCGGTTTTGGCCAGCTCTGAAGGGTTGCCGGAGAGGATATCGAGCAGGCGATCGCCCAGCGTCCCCTCATCGCCCAATTCCACATCGTCACCCTCAAGGCCGTAGTCGCGGGGGTGCAGCAGCAGGCGATCGGTCTGCCCCGGATGGTTTACCCCCACGATCGCCGTCCTGCCCCGCGCCAGGTCACAACTACCCTCTAGCCCCTTGACCGTAACCCAGTCGGTTTGGCCGCGCAGGGCAAAGGTGCCCTTGGCAAACTCCTCGGTGGGCGGGTGCACAAAGCCCATCACCAGGGTGTGGGGGCCAGCATAGGGCGACCACAGCAGCTCGACGGTGGCGAAGGGAGGGCGTTTGCCGATCTGCTCGCGGTAGGGTACCAGCCCGTGGGCCAGCGGAAAGTGCTGGGGCAGGTAGACAAAGCCAATGCCGGTGCGGTTGAGCAGGGTGTGGGCCTGCTCTAGGCTGTGGGGGCGCAGGTCAACGCCCAGCTGGCCCCACAGTTCAACTAGGGGAATGCCTTCTTTGGTGGGCATGCGATCGCCCCCGTGCATCACCACCGGCACCCCCGCCGCCGCCAGCACCAGGGCAGTGATTGGGGTGACCGGAGCGGTGCGCGATCGCCCGTCGTAGGGGCAGCTCAGCACCAGGGCGCGGCGGCCATCCGCAATTGCTGGCATAGTCGGCCCCAGCTTTTCGTAGGCATCCAGCGTGCCCGCCAGCTCTTCAGCGGTGGGGCGTTTGATGCGGTGGGCAATCATAAACGCCCCAATCTGAGCCGGGGTGGCTGTTTGGGTGAGCATCATGCGGGTGGCGGCTTCGGCTTCGGCGCGGGTCAGCGGCCTAGAGGTGTGGCTGCCGCTGCCGACCTGCTTGAGCAAATCCCGAAACTCATGGCTCATAGAGACTGCTGACCCTGGGGAAGAGGGGTTCGTAAAGGATGATTACCTAACTGTAAGACACCGCTGCGGGTCTGGGGCGGGCGGGGGTGGCCAGGCTCTGCACCAAATCGTGAAACCGCTGAATGGGGGGAATCACCAGGCGATCGCGGGTAGTCACCAGCACCACCGAGCGGGTCAGCACTGGCGCTTCGGTGGGGCGCACCGCCAGGGTGGGGTCGTCGCGGCAGTCGGCCAGGGCCGACTGGGGCAGCAGGGCGAGAAAATTGCCCTGACGAATCACGCCGCGAAAGGCATCCAGGGTATTTAGCTCCATCGCCGGGTTAAACACCTCGCCCCGGTCTTGAAACTGCTGCTGCACCAGCCGCGCCATACCGTAGCCATCTTTGAAAATAATCTGCGGAAACCGGGCCAGCATCTCCCAGGAGATCGCGGGCTGGCAGGCCAGGTCGTGGTTGGCCGCCATCAGCACCTCAATGGGTTCGGTAAACAGGGGCGTGACCACCATTTCGGGCTGGGTGGTGAGGCGGGGGTTATCCATCACAATGGCCAGATCTACCAGGCCGTCGCGCAGCACCTTGAGGGAGCGATCGCTGCCCAGGGCCGTCACCCGCAGCTGCACCTGGGGATATTCGGCGCAAAACTGCTGGAGCACCGGCGGCAGCACCGTGGCGCACACCGACTGAATCGCCGCCACGCACAGCTCGGGCTGCTTACCGGCCATCAGGTCGGCAATATCCTTTGAGACCTGCATCCAGTCTTGGGCAATGCGCCGCGCCTTGGGCAGCAGCCGCTCCCCCGCCACCGTCAGTTTGGCCTGGGCCCCGCGATGAAACAGGGGCGCATCCAGCTCGGCCTCCAGGGCCTGCACCTGACGGCTGACGGTAGACTGCGTCACCGCGCACTGCTGCGCCGCCGCCTGAAAGCTGCCGGTCTCGGCCACCGATAAAAATGCCTGGAGCTGCTCTATGCGCATTCTTGACAGGTTATCCAAACCACGACTGGGCCGAACGCCCCGATGAGGTTCTGTTAGGTTGCCCTTGTCTTGATTAGCAGATCGTACCCCCGCACTTGGTATCAAAAGTTGCGGTCCCAGCTTGGGAAACGGGGATTCTGACTGTAAAACCCTGGGCCTTGGGGCTGGATAGACCGCCCCAAGGCTGACGCAGCAGACATTTACCCTAGAATTCTCGATTCTTTAACGCGCCAGAATCCGGCAGGTGAATCTGCGCTATTGGGATTGCAGCTGCCGGAGGGCCGCTTCGGCGTGGAGCTGTACGCCGGGGTCGGGGTCGTGGAGCAGCGATCGCAGCTCGAGCTCCAGGGCGGGCTCACCCATTTGCCCCAGGGACAACACCAGGTGGCGGCGCAGGGCGCTGTTGTCAGCCGTGGGGGGCAGCGATCGCAGCCAGCTCGCCAGGGCTGATGTCGCCAGGGGACGATGATCGGGGGCGACCGCCGCCATGCCCTGCACCAGGGCCAGCCGAGCGGGAGGCTCCAACCGATCCCAGGCCTGAATTAGGCCCCCTAGGGCCGGGGCGGTGTTCTGCCAGGTCAGAGCCTGCACGGCAAAAACTTGCCGCGTTTCAGGGCTGTCGGGGGCTTGCAGCAAGTGCAGCAGCGGCGCTGCCGCCGCCCCGTGGGACAGTCGCCCCAGGGCGTAGGCAGCCTGTTGGACAACCCGCTCATCCTCGTCGCCCAGCAGCGGGGAAAGGGTGTCGATCAGCTGTTGAACCGGCAGGCGCGCGCGCATCCCCAGCAGCCCGCGAATGGCCGCTGCCCGCACCGCCGCCGCCGGATCGCCCAGACTCCGCTGCACTATCGGCAACAGGGTGGGGTCGGCAAAGGCGCTGAGGGCATCGAGGGCGGTGGCTCGCACGGGCGATCGCCCGTCATCCATCGCCAGCTTCAGCAGAGGAATGGTGGCGGGGTGGTGAATGCGGGCCAGGGCCTGCACCGCCAGGGGCCGCAGGGTGGGTTGGGCCAGCTGCTCGCCGAGGGCGGCGATCGCCGAGGGGCCAATCTGAGTCAGGGCTGCCGCCATCGCCTGGCGCAGGTCTTCATCGGGCGCAGTGGCAAAGGCTTTGACCAGGGCGGCAATCACCTCGGGGCGGTCAAACTCCCCCAGGGCGCGGGCCGCAAACCAGCGGGCCTCCCAATCGCACTCGCTATTTTGGAGAATGGCCAACAGATCGCCCAAGGCCGCATCGCCCAGGTTAGCGACCTGGCGCGACTGCTCCCAGCGATCGTGAAAGTCTCCGGCGCAGAGCTGCGCCACCGTGGCCCGGCTTACCGCCGTAGGGGATGAAACTGCAAATTCATCAAAAGAGGACACAGAACGCTCCTGGTTGGCTCTGGGATCTGGCGCAGGCTCAGGAATCGGCTTCGGCTTTGGCCCTGGCCACCTCCACCATAGGGCCTGAACCTAAGTTTCCCAAGCGTTGACTATGCAGTTCGCGCAGCCGCCTCTTGCGGAGCCTGCATGGTGCTGGGCAAAACGTATGAGTCTATACAAAAGCCTCCCTAGAGCGGTTCTAGGCTAGCCACACCTAACCCCAGGCTGGCCCGGTCGTTCTGTAGCGATCGAGGCAGTAGCGCCTGGGGGGAGCCTGGGAAACTTTCCTCAACTAAGGGGATGCGTCGGTAAACGTCTTGCTACAACGGTGTGCCTGTGACCACTTCCATCGACACGGCCAACACGACGGCCAAAGCCAAACTCAACAAGTTTGAACAGTTTAAGGCCGAGAAAGACGGGCTGCTGGTCAAGCACGAGCTAGAGCAGTTTGCCCAGCTGGGGTGGGAAGCCGTAGACGACACCGACCTCACCCACCGGCTCAAATGGCTGGGCATTTTCTTTCGCCCCGTAACACCGGGCAAATTCATGCTGCGGCTGCGACTGCCCAACGGGCTGCTCAGCGGCTACAAGGCCCGCACCCTGGCGGAGATCATTCAGCGCTACGGCGAAGATGGCAGCGCCGACATTACAACTCGGCAAAACCTTCAGCTGCGGGGTATTTTGCTCGAAGATATCCCCGATATTTTTCGCCGCATGCACGCGGCGGGCCTGACCTCCATTCAGTCGGGCATGGACAACGTGCGCAACATCACCGGTTCGCCAGTCTCAGGGCTAGATGCCGACGAGCTGATCGACACCCAGGGCCTGGTGATGAAGGTGCAGGACATGATCACGGCCAATGGCGAGGGCAACCCGTCTTTTACCAACCTGCCCCGCAAGTTCAACATTGCGATCGAGGGCGGGCGCGACAACTCTATCCACGCCGAGATCAACGACATCGCCTTCGTGCCCGCTTACCGGGAGGGCGTGCTGGGCTTTAACGTGGTGGTAGGGGGCTTTTTCTCGGCCCGCCGCTGTGAGGCCGCCATCCCGCTCAACGCCTGGGTGCCGCCCGACGACAGCGTGGTAGAGCTGTGCCGCGCCATTCTGGAGGTGTACCGCGACCACGGCCCTCGGGTAAATCGGCAGAAAGCCCGGCTGATGTGGCTGATCGATGAGTGGGGCCTAGATCGGTTCCGCACCGCCGTGGAGACTGCCTACGGTCAGCCGCTGCTGTCTGCCGCCCCCAACGATGAGATGGACTGGGACAAGCGCGACCACATTGGCGTCTACCCTCAAAAGCAGGTGGGGCTCAACTACGTGGGGCTGCATGTGCCGGTGGGACGGTTAACGGCCAGCGACCTGTTTAACCTGGCCCGCCTGGCGGAGGTCTACGGCAGCGGCGAACTGCGGCTGACGGTAGAGCAGAATGTGATTCTGCCGAACGTGCCTGACTCACGGCTGGCGGTGCTGCTAGAGGAGCCGCTGCTGGAGAAATTCTCGATCGCCCCCTCGGCCCTAACGCGATCGCTGGTCTCTTGTACCGGGGCGCAATTCTGCAACTTTGCCCTAGTGGAAACCAAGCAGCGCGCCCTGGCCCTGGCCCTGGCCCTCGATGAAGAACTGTCCCTGACCCAGCCGGTGCGGATTCACTGGACGGGCTGCCCTAACTCCTGCGGGCAACCCCAGGTGGCCGACATTGGCCTGATGGGCACCAAGGTGCGCAAAGACGGCAAAACCGTGGAGGGAGTGGATATTTTTATGGGCGGCAAGGTGGGCAAAGAGGCCCACCTGGGTGAGAAAGTGCAGCAGGGCATTCCCTGTGATGAACTGCACGGGGTGCTGCGATCGCTGCTGATCGAAAACTTCGGTGCCCAGCCCAGAGGCACCGCTGAAGTCCACAACGGCGTGAATGGCGTGATGGTGACGGCGGACTAGAAAAATGTCCTGTGGGCCGACGGCCCCAGGACACACAGTTTGCATTTGAGGCAAACGTAGCACAGTCCACAGCCCGGTGGCGAGAGCAAATATTAGGTTTTCACAACCTTGTGGTTTTGAATGTTTTTGAAATGAGGTGTGCTTGAGATCCGAACTGATCCCCCAGGATTTGCCGTAGGAGATTCCCTCGGTAGCCCCCCTTAGAAAGGGGGAAAATGCAACTCTTTTTGCTCCCCAGGTCCCCAGTTACGACGGCTCCAAAATCCAAAATCGCCAATCCAAAATTAGGGCAGACACCCAGGTCTGCCCCTACCCATCCACCCCCTACCCCCTATGACCGATCCGGCTAAAACCTTGTGTCCTTACTGCGGCGTGGGTTGCGGCCTGGAAGTCTTACCTCCGGCCCAGCCCCATAAGCCCACGAACCGCGACGCCCAGGGAAATCCGCTGTGGCAGACGCGGGGCGATCGCGCCCATCCCTCCAGCCAGGGCATGGTGTGCGTCAAGGGAGCCACCGTGGCCGAATCCCTCGATCGCGATCGGCTCAAGTACCCGATGCTGCGGGCCTCCCTCGACGAGCCCTTCCAGCGAGTGTCGTGGGAGGTGGCGCTGGATGCGATCGTCAGCCGCATTCAAACCGTGCGCCAGGAAATAGGGCCAGACGGCCTCTGCGTCTATGGCTCGGGGCAGTTTCAGACCGAAGACTACTACGTGGCCCAAAAGCTGGTGAAGGGCTGCCTGGGCACCAACAACTTTGACGCTAACTCGCGGCTGTGCATGTCGTCGGCGGTGGCAGGCTATATTCAGAGTTTTGGCAGCGACGGCCCTCCCTGCTGCTACGCCGACCTAGAAGCCACCGACTGCGCCTTTTTGATCGGCACCAACGCCGCCGAGTGCCACCCAATTGTGTTCAACCGGCTGAAGAAACACCACAAGCGCAACGGCCACGTCAAGCTGATCGTGGTTGACCCCCGCCGCACCGACACCGCTAAGGCCGCCGACCTGCACCTGGCGATTCGCCCCGGCAGTGACATCACCCTGCTCAACGGCATCGGCCACCTGCTGCTGCGCTGGGGTGCCCTCGACCCCGAGTTTATTGACGGCTGTACCCAGGGCTTTGCCGCCTACACCGAGGTATTGCGCCACTACGAGCCTGAGCTAGTGGCCGATCGCTGCGGCATTGCCCTGGCCGACCTCGAAACCGCCGCCCGCACCTGGTCTCAGGCCAAGGCCGTGCTGTCGCTGTGGTCGATGGGGCTAAACCAGTCGTCGGAGGGGACGGCGAAGGTCAGGTCGCTGATCAACCTCCACCTGATGACCGGCAACGTGGGCCGACCGGGGGCGGGGCCGTTTTCGTTGACCGGGCAGCCCAACGCCATGGGCGGGCGTGAGGCTGGGGGGCTCTCCCACATTCTGCCGGGCTACCGCCTGGTGAAAAATGCCGACCACCGCCGCCAGGTGGAAGAATTCTGGGGGCTGCCCGCCGGGCAGATCTCCCCGACACCGGGCCTCTCAGTAGGCGAAATGATGCTGGCCCTAGAGCACCGGCGAGTGGGCCTGCTGTGGATTGCCGCCACTAACCCGGCGGTCAGCCTGCCCGATCTCAACCGCACCAAGGCGGCTCTGCGCCAGTCACCCTTTACCGTCTACCAAGACGCCTACTACCCTACTGAAACCGCAGAGTTTGCCCACCTGCTGCTGCCCGCCGCCCAGTGGGGCGAAAAGACCGGCACCATGACCAATTCTGAACGGGTGATCACCCTCTGCGCCGCCTTTCGTCCCCCTCCCGGCGAGGCCCGCCCCGACTGGGAGATCTTTGCCGAGGTGGGCCGTCGCCTGGGCTTTGCTGACCAGTTTGACTTTGCCACCAGCGCCGAAGTCTACCGCGAATTTGCGGCCATCACCCGGGGGCAGCCCTGCGACATTACCGGCATCAGCCACGATCGCCTGGGAGATCTTGGTCCGATTCAGTGGCCCTGCCCCGACCCTGAAACCACCGCCACCGCCGCCACCCGCCACGACAAGCGCCTCTACACCCGAGGCATCTTCAACACTGGCGATGGCCGCGCCCGCTTTGCCGCCCTGCACTCCAACGGCCTAGCCGAACCCCCCGACGACCAGTATCCCTTTGTGCTGACTACCGGGCGGCTCTACGGCCACTGGCACACCCAGACCCGCACCGGACGGATCGAAAAAATTCAGAAAATGCACCCGGCCCCGTTTCTAGAGATCAACCCCCGCGATGCCCAGCAGCTCGAGGTGCAGGGGGGAGAATGGGTGGAGGTGCGATCGCCCCGAGGCGCTGCCCTCCTGCCGCTGCTGGTCACCCAAAATATTCGCCGGGGCACCCTGTTCGTGCCCATGCACTGGGGCAGCCTGTGGGCCGAAGAGGCCGAGTGCAATGCCCTGACTCACCCAGTCGTCTGCCCGATCTCAGGCCAGCCCGAACTCAAAGCCTGCGCGGTGCAGGTCGTGCCGCTAAAGCGACCCGAAACGGCAACTGTCGCCGCCGAAACTTTACCCAAGGCTACAGAATCGTCTATTCTCTCAGCAGCACCCACCTCCTAAGCAGCTAGCAGCGATGGCAAACTGGGCCAGACGGTTGATTAAGCAACTTGAAAACGACACCTTTTTAAGTCGCCTGCACCAGTTTGAAGGCAGCGTCTCGAAGGCGCTTTCCCTAGGTATGGTGATCGTTATTCTGGCGATCGTGTTTGATCTGGCCGTGGTGTTGATTCGCGCCATTTTTACCACTGCCCCCGGCGAGTTTTTGGGCCAGACCGTAATCGATATCTTTGGCCTCTTTTTAACCGTGCTGATCGCCTTGGAGATTTTAGAAAATATCACCGCCTACATCCGAAAACACGTAGTGCAGGTCGAGCTGGTGATCGCCACGGCCCTGACGGCGGTGGGCCGGAAGTTCATTATTCGGTAGTGGATTAACGTAAAGGATAGAGGGAAATAAGGTAACGCCGACGTATTCCTAGATTCTGAGGGAGTAGGCTCCATGACAATCGAGATGACCTGTCCAACTTGTGGGTCTCACGACATCTCCAA
>NZ_JAYGIH010000123.1:0-9974 GCF_034932455.1 Leptolyngbya sp. CCNP1308
ATCCCTATTTTTTCGTCAAAATAGGGGACTCTTTCCGTTGAGATGTCACGCAATTCCTCTAAATCCACCTTGACTGTCTCAAATGAGACACCACTGGCCAAAAAAATCAATTAATCGAGGTTCCCTAGAGAAGCAAAGAATGCCTAATTTTGTCTTCATAATTAATCTCAAGCAAAATCACAAATCATCTAAAAATTCAGACGCCGGATCGACCCCACTCACCAGCAGGTAATCCCTCGCCTTAGTCAATGCCACATACAGCAGGTGTCGCTCTGTGATGTACACCTCCTCTAGGTCAGCCTCACCGGCCTCGCTCTCGACCCGCCCCTGTTGGGGGATCACCTCATCGTCACAGGCCATTACTACTACAGCCCGGAACTCCAGTCCCTTGGCCAGGTGCATGATGCTGACGGTGATGTGGCCAGGAGCGCAGGCAATGTGATCATCGATTTCTACAGGAGTAGCCCCCGCTGCTTTGATGGCGGCGATCGCACGGTCAAGCTGTGGGTGGTGTCGTAATGAGCCCCTAGCAGAGCAATAGGCTGACTCAGTTCTGTGGAGAATCAGGCGGATGTCCATGTTTGCGCTGACTGACCAAACAAAGTTTAGGATCTTTAGCGCGATCGGGTTTATGACACCGCAGGTCAGAACTAGGAGGGTTACGTTAGATATCAAAGGCGGCTGTCTTAGTAGCCTTCTGTTCTTGGCTGGTTAGCTTGGCAAGGCAATCAGTAAAGGTGTCAGCGATGCGGAATTCCATGACTGAATTACTAACTCTTTACTGCTTCGAAATGTATTCAAGGATTGTGTCTTGTGCTTGAGAATAAGCTTGAGTTTGAGGAGGAATTTTGTCTAAGTAGTCAACTGCTCCTTTCATGTCACCCATCTTTGCGGCATTTTCTGCCTGAGATAATAAATAATCTCCATAAGGATCAAGCCCTAAAGTTCCAGTTAGAATGGCATCTTTTAGATTAATCCCCCGAAGGTTAGCACCCGTTAAATCGGATGCTGTTAAGTCAACTCGTGGCAAATTGGCATTGGCTAAATTAGCCCCCTTAAGATTAGCATTGCTTATTTTTGCTCCAGCTAAATTAGCACCAGATAAGTTAGCCTCTTCAAAGTTCGTGCGACGTAAATCAGCTCCTCGAAGGCTGATACTTCCACTCATGTTGGCGTGGCTAAGATTGGCACCCAAAAAGCTTAGATTTTCCAGTAGCATAGTGCCTGATAAATCAGCATAGCTAAGAGTTGCTAAAGTCATATTGGCGTTGCCTGCAAAACCCCAGAACCTAGCATTTCTAAGATCCGCCCCTGTCAAGTTAGCTCGCGTGAAATTAGCATTACTCAGAATTGCCTCCCCTAAATTGGCTTTCTCTAAGTTGGCATCAGTTAAATCAGAGCTTGTCAAATCAACTTTATAGAGTTGGGCATTTTGAAGAGTCGCTTTTGAGAGATCGGCTAATTTCAGAGAGCCTTCCGATAAGACACTTTCTGATAAATCAGATTCAACAAGATATGCAGCCTCAAATTTTCGCTTAGCAAGATCAATGTTGGTTAAGTCACATTGATAACAGCTATTCATGGAGACGAGATGATTGACATCTTCTGGGTTATTCGCAAGAGCATTCCCAGAAAATGAAAATGAAATGAAAAACAAGACTAATATTACAAGAAAATATGAAGTCATTTTCCTGGCAAAGTGTTGGAATTGAGTCCAAATCATGCTGTTACCTCTAACTAAGTATTTGATGTGAAGAACGGATCTATAAAGAACAGTCAACCCACGCTAAAACTTTCATCACCTCATCCCCTAGGTGGTTAATCACCTTCACCGCAATCCTTTCAGACCTCGGCTTGTCAAAAGGTCGTGAGGTGTCACTATATAAGGGTTCCCAAGCTTCCTCGTCAATCTCAGCCTTGAGCGTAGTTTTCAGGGATTTGTAGGGGTCACTCGCGCCTAAGAAATAGGCACGACGGACGAAGAAACTTTCCTCGTTATAGTCAGTGTCGATGAACCAGCAGGCGATCTCATCCGGGCTACTTGCCCGCACCTCTCCAGACTGAGGATGGAACACATCAATGCCGTGGATCTTGACCTGGATCTGGCCATCCTCCGCTCACCAGAAAATCCTTGCCCTCCGTTATCCCTAGAACAACGGTAATAAAGCCACTCCAAGCTAATTAGCTCCTACTACACATTGTTCACAGGGTTATCTCCAGAACATAGCGAAACTTTGAAATTGCGATCGCATTTCCGGGAAAAAACAATCAAAATTTCACTAAACTGCCCGTGTTCCCTGGGTCTGAGCAGGCTGAGGTCGTTTTTGTGCTTGGGGCGATACTGGGCTGTTAAGTTGGCGTGCCAATAGCAAAACATTGTTGCCAAATTGTTCATACATGCCGATGTCTGCTGTAAAAAAGATTGGAATTACGCAGCATGGAGTACGAAAGGTCATGAGCTTGCTTTTGTTCTTCCTGGCATAGAGAATAATGAGAATTCCCGGAACCAGAAAAATCAAGCTGCCAATTACACTTGAAATAAATGAGATCAGGCCAAAGTAGTTCACCATCCGGAGGAGTGCTGAAAGAATACCCAAACCTCCAAGCAAAGCAAGAAAGTAACCTAAAACAAGTAAAAAATAGTTGGGTGCTTCTTGAAACTCTACATTGTCAATGTTCTGCACTCTAACTTTTATAATCTGCTTGGCTGCACCATTTGTTACAGTTGCTTGAAGAATATCTCCTACTACCTTGGCGCTTGTTCTACCACGCATTGGAATGGGAAGAGGCCCCCAAAGTGCTCCTGGCTTACCTGAAATCTCATTATTAGACATGGTAGATTGACTCAAAGTTTTACCCATGCGAAAACACCTGACTTCGAACGAAGTCTACAAGAATTGGAGTTGCTGTAATTTTTAGGAAGTATGGGGTAATTATCAGATTGGCGACAGAAACCTAAGTGTTAAACTTTTAAAGTTCTCTAAAAGGATTTATTTGTTCTTACTCAATAAATAGTTCCCATCAGGATGATAGAACGATACTTTACTTTGCTTAATAATCTGGAATCAGGAAAACCTAGGACAATATCCAAAGGCCAAGTACCCCCAGAACCCCAGCGCTTATCCAGTAGGGCAAAGGGTTAAGGGAAGGCGATCGCTGGCTACGGCAAAAAACTCTCTCCCAGGCTGAAGCCAAGAAGGGCCACAAAACCAGCAGTGCAGCGGCGGCTAGCCACAGCCCCGATATAGCCTGCTGACTAGCGACCCGATCGATGGATACAATTTCTATGCCATTGATCCGTCCCATCGCTCGCAGCAACCTCAGTAGCCATGCCTGTAGAGCAAAGGACAGGGGGAATAGCAACAACAACATGACCCTTCCCAACGGGTTCGTTGAGTTTGCTGCCATCCATTGCCGTAGTTTTCCGGGAGGATGGGCTAATCGAAATAAAAGCCACTGTCGGCCTTGGGCATGCTCTGGGAGCCGATGGAGCGCGCGAAGGGCATCTTCAACTGACCGGCTAGCTGGGGCCTGATCCGCATTCAGTTCAGAGCACCAAATCGCCACCATCGGCACGATGAACACGCTGGCGGTAAAGATCAGCAAGCCGATGCTGGTAAACAACGCTCCAAACAGCATGGAGAATGACTGGCCCAGCTTGTGAATAATGGCGCTGAACAGCAACCCAATACCACCACCCCCAATCGACATTAGGTAAATGATCTCGCCAAAGAAGAGAACCGTTATCGCTACAAACGACAGAATGAAGGGCAGTAAGAACAGTTGGCTGTAGAGCTTACCCCACTGCTCAATCACCCCTCGAAAGGGGCTACCCGCGCCAATAATCAAGGCATCGCCGTGGCGATAGTGGGCTAATTCATGGAGCAAGATGGCCTCTGCTGCGGGTCGATCTGCCTGCCACAGCTTGACCAGTTGACCAAAGATAGCGATCGCCGTTGTGCGAAATCCCAGTGGGTAGACAAAAGGGGTCTGGTCAAAGCGTAGGCGGTTTGCTCTGACTTCAATCCCTGGGGCATGGTGGTGAATGAATTCTAAGATTTCCACCATTACCGGAGTTGTCGGGCCAGCAGGTTTGAGTTTGTACTTCTGCTCCAGGCGATTGGTTCTAATCGAGGGCCGTAGCAAGGCCAAAATCCCGATAAATAGGGCCAGAGATGGCACCAGTTCTAAAAGACCTGCCAGGCCCAGGATTCGATAAGCGGCATCGGTCACCGGGTCGATACCAGCAGCAGGTGTTTGAAAGAGCTGTTGAATGTTGCGGATCCAGACGGCCACGTAGTAGGGCAGCAGCAGGACGAAGAACACAATCAGCCAGAACCACAGCCAAGGGGGCACCACGTTGCTGCTAACACGGCCTGGAGTAGTCACGGATTTGGCCCCGATTGTTCGATAAATGTGGCGGTGCCCTGAGGATCTTCGAGCAGGGAATTTAAGACTCGAAACGTAATCAGATCAGCTTCATTGGCCTCAATGCCCGCTGTCCTAAGCTCCAGGCCAACCGTATCAATGACTCGCTTCAGAGCCGTGTAGGGGCTGGTATCGGGTAGCTGGTCTAGCTTTTCTTTTGGGGTGACATCTTTACCGATGTCTAGCAAGTCCTTAACGACACCCACAACATTGCCAGTTGCATCGGCAGAGACTAAGGTTAGTATCCACTTGCCCGCTGCGGTAATGCCCCGTAAAACCAAAGGCAATAATGCGATCGCGCTACCAGGGCCAAAGCCTCCAGCAATGCTGGTATCTGTTCGGGTAAATAACTCTTCTCTCGACGCGCCTCCCTCAATGTAGGCATCAACAATATCGAGGGCCAGGTCAGCCTCAGAAGGATCTGCTGCCATTGCTAGGTTGGTGGCCCAATCGTTCAACTGATCCATATCTTCCCCCTAATGCAATTACTCAGGAGGATAGTTCAGCTCCAGGGAATTCTAGCCCCATCGTCTAAATCCTTTAATGTCTGGGGGATCGCAAGCCTTATCAGACAATGGGCTCTGGGGCTGAATTGACTGGAGTTGTCATTCGCTGGCCCTAGCCTCCTTCCAAACCCCTACCCCTGCCTCCTTGGCCTGGTCTTCAGCTCCAGCAATTACTCCACCATTGGAGCAGTCATTCACCGCCGCATCTGTGTAGGCCATGCCGTCTAAGACCATCTGACTGTTGAGGCGGATTTCCTCAGCACCCCCGGTAGGCACAAACACCTCAGCCAACAGCCGGTCTTCTGGGTCACGGGCCACGGGTACCACCCCATATCGCCCTCAGCGCTACTGGCTAAGAGCTGCTTGAGATAGTCGAGACTTTCCTGCCCTAGGGGTTCATCTAGTGCTGGGGCATCAATTCCGCAGAGGATGGCTCTCTCTGTGCGATCGCCCTGCACCAGCGTCAGTGTTTAGTCATTCTGTACTGCTTCAACGGCCCAGTATTCAGTCTGCTGCTCGGCAAAGCGCTGGGTTTCTCCCCGCTGCACCATATCTATCATCGCGCAACCCGTAAGACTACCTAGAGTAACGGCTAAAACAGGCAGCAAATTAACGGTTTTCATCTTTGCAATCCCATAGTGTGCCTGACTTGGGAAACGGCATTGGGAAAGGATGAACATCCCTGATTATTTCTCCTCATCCATCAATCCCCGATACCGCTCTGGTAGCGCCCCTTCTCGCCAGAGCTTTTCCATGATTGCATCGCGCAACCACGCCGTCCGGTTCTTCTTCTCCCGCATCAGCCCATCAATATCCTCCGGCAACCGCACACAAAGGGGCCGCTCTGCCATGGCCACCTCCCCCTGCTGCTGGAAGCGAGTCAAATAATCTCTGCGGGGAGCCTCATCACTCATTACCGGAAAACTCCACAGTAGGGGTGTCAGATTCACCCCAAGTATACGAGGCATCAATCTCTCTCGACTATCGATCAGTGGGGCTTATTGGCCTGCCAATTTTTTCCTGGAAATTATCAGAAACTCTCATCGAAAACCTTGTAAAACCCCTCCCTAAGCCTTGCAACCCGCGTATACATGGGCTGAAATAAAAGAGTCAGAGAAAAGAACAGGACGCCGGAGCCACAAAGTACGGGGAACCTGCTGTTACCGCAGCCACCGGAGCTGATTCCGATGTCCCCCACGACTGAAAACTGACCAAGTTCAATATCACCTTCGCTTACATACGGTGATGCCCCGGAGCGCTACCAACGACCACCGGGGCACTGCCGGATTCACTTTCATTTTGGGAGAAATGACCGTGTTACCCGCATTCACTAATTCTATCCAAACCGAGATGGCCGAGCAGGCCGAGGCCGCTTACGCCGAACGCTATCTCGATGGCAGCACCGATGCTGCCATGGGTCGCCTGCCCGAATATGCCCACGACGCTTATCTGGAAGGCTATATCGCCAAGCTCAAAGAGTTGCCCAAAGACCCTCTTGGGCGGCTAATCCACTACACACCCAGGCAGCACTTCGCCTTTGGCTATGTGGACAGCCCCAACCCCTGTAGCTGTGACGACGAGTTCTAGACCGATTTATTTCCACGCATCAGGGCAGAGCTAGGGCTTTGCTCCCTTCACTTCATTTTTCAAGGAGACTTCCCATGACCACGTCAACGACCGTGACCGCCGCTGCTCAAAACGGCCACAATCCCCACGCTGCTGAAACGTTGGCTCCTGCATCCAAGCACGACGAATTCGATACCGCTGACTACGAAGACGGGCGGGAATCCTTGCCCTACCTGCAAATGTTGAATTATCAAGACCCCAACCAGGCTGGCTTTTTCATCACCGTTGAGAATATGGAGGCGTCTTTCTTTGTTCCCAACGAAGATTGGTCGCTGCACACAGCTACGTTTCAGCGGGGCGAAACCGCTAAAGGCTATCGCTCTTTGCTGGCCCGACTGCTGATTCTGGGCAAGTCCAAGCTGCTGATGTATGACCGCGATAGTGGCGAGTTCATCAGTGACTTTCAAAAATCCACCTACGACCGCACCATCCACTTGCTGAAGCAGCGCTATCTGGTCTACCTGATTACCAAAGATAAGCAGCTGATGCAGGACTCCCCGCTGATGCTGACCACCAAGGGTTCCTTCTGCGGTAGCTTTGGCGATACCGTGCGGGCGTTCCATAGCGATATGAGCAAGGCTTACGGGGAAGCAACGGGTGCCAAGAAGCCACGGGGCGATCGCTTCATGGCGCTCTCGGTGCTGGCGGTGCGGGTGGAGCCAGCACTCAAGGGCAAAGAGAAAAAGTCCTGGGTGTGCTCGGTGGCGGGCTACGGGCAGCCTACCGCCGAGAACTGGAAGTCCTACTTTGTCGGCTACGACGAGGTCATCAAAGCCCGCATCTTGCGTGACTTCGAGACCTGGGCTGATTTTGGTAAGGGCGCAATGAATCCCCCTGCCCAAAGCCCATTGGATGGATCCGCCTTTGGCTACGACGACTTCTAGAGACTATTCCCACAGCCCGGAGACATTTCTTCGGGCTGTTTTCTTAATCCCCTTCAGAGGACTTCACGATGTCACTGCCCTACGAAGACGACCTCAAAGCTCTGATTGGTGGTCAGGTGCGCCATGCCGGGCTAAGCGACGATGGCTACCCCTACCTGATCATCACCAAGCCCGACGAATCCCTGATCTTCTATGTCATCGCCCAGTGTGATGCCGAGGGCAATGGCCCTGGGTTTCTGGAACTGAACGAACAGCCAGGTCACGTTGCTGAAGGCTAATTCTGTTACCCACCACTTTGTTGTCACCCTGAGAGCGATCGCCTTCGGGGTTTCTTTTTGGGAGTCTACCCATGCAAACCCCACTTCATTCCAGCGTTAATGACGCTTCACCTACCCCTGTCCGAGATTTCAACGTCCCAGCCCTGATTGATCGCCTGGGCAACTTCTCCGATGCCTACTTTGATGCCGCCTGGATGCATCTAAGTGTGGACGAGGCTGAAGCGCTGGCTGCTTTGCTGATTCATCAGCTCACGAGATCGCTCTCCGGCAGGCTGCTTACGGCCTACCTCCACGCCCTGCGTTCTGGGGAAAGCCTTGATCTGCCCCCGATCAAGATCCGGGTTCGCTATCCCATGCGGTATCTACCGGTCAATTTCCCTGACGAAGCGCCGTTGCCGGTATTTCTCTATGGCGACCCTGTCCGCTGGACTGCCGATACCCTGACTACCGGCACCGTCATCGGGCGCTACTTTGCCTATGCCCATCACCGGGGCTGCTGGGCCTGGAACTACCTGGTCTGGCTCAATGACCCCAGCGGCCAGGTACTGGCCGATAGCGCCTGGGAAGATGACCTGGAGGCCATGCCATGACGCGCCCTTTGACTGATCGGGAATTGGAATTGATTCAGATCTATGCCCGCTGTCGCCTGGGCCTTTCGCCACAAGCCTTTTACAGCAAGTGGGGGGTCAGCCACGAACTCATTGCCGCCATCTGCTCCCGCTCTCCCTTCACTGTGCATCGCTGGTTTTTGCAGGGGCAAGACTACCGGGCTCCCAGTGTTAGCGACCTGCGGCATTTAGCCCTGATGGATTTCATGCTGGAGCACTTCGAGACGATGCCCACTGACCTCATGGCCCTGCTCTGCGCTGGAGTCGCCCTCAACGCATCCGAAGAATCCAGGGACGCGAGCACATAACCTCATTTTTTTCAATATCCAGCGGATATTTCTTTCCGAAATTTCGTTGCCTAGGGTGAGCAAATGATCCTGAATCGCTCACCTCAACGCCTATGCAATCGAGGTCTTTACACCATGCTTCAACAATGTCAGACCGGCTCGGAAGGTCACCGGGTCGCTATCGAGATTCAGCGCATACAGAGCGCCCTTCATCAGGTCGGCTTTCGCACCCGCAAACAGCCTAAGCAGCCCATTTGGTCGATTACGGCCCCTGAGGCCCAGAGCTACCGGCTCAGCTTTCAGCCCGTCCCTATTAGTGGCTGGGTACTGCATCCCATTGATGAGACTCCAGTTCGACAGCAAATCACCGAAATTGTCCAGTCGGTGCTGGCTCCAGAGCGGCTGTCCTGGCTGCAGGTGCTAGCCTCAGACACCGAGCTGCATCCTGATTGTCGGCCCTGGGCGATCGTGATGATCCGCGATGCCGTAAGGCGATCAGTCATTACTCGCTTTCGGAATCGGCAGGATGCGGATGATCACCTCAGGGCCATGCGGCGACATATTCCGCAGGGGGTCTTTGAGGTGATGTTTGATCTGTCTGAGTAGCCAACTAGAGCTAGTACATCTGTATGATGTACAATAATCCCTTTTTTGATTCAAGGCGCTACCGTGGAAGTAGCCATTCCTTATCTCTGGGCCTTCTTGGTGATCTGCCATGCAAACCATTCAAATACAGCTTCCAGATACGATCTTTTCAGCGCTACGGAAGGCCCCAGACGAATTCGTGCGAGAAATGCGCATTGCCGCTGCGGTCAAATGGTATGAATTGGGAGATATCTCGTAGGAAAAAGCGGCTGAAATTGCTAACCTCAGCCGAGCTGACTTTATCAATACTCTCGGACGTTATCGGGTTTCGGTTTTTCAGTACACTGCCGAAGAACTGGCCGAGGAACTGAATGGACTGGAGTAGTCAGGTCGTCGTCAACGCTTCGCCTTCAATTGTTCTGTGCAAGAGTGGCCAGGTAGAGTTGCTGCCCAAGCTATTCAGCCGCATTGTGGTTCCGCAGGCCGTTTACCAGGAAATTACGTCGACTAAGGCCGATAGTGCGGCTATACAACTTCCCACCCTATTCTGGATCAACGTGGTGTCCCCAGCGATTAACCCAGTAATTTTAGCCTGGGATCTTGGGGCAGGTGAATCAGCTGTGCTCAGCTTTGCTTTGGCGAATCCTAGGGCGTGTCATCAAATAAGCCAGATCATGGAAGCCGCGATGTAAATCGCGCTGAGAAACGTTTCGGCTAGCTTGTCGTAGCGAGTGGCAATGGCTCGATACTGCTTGAGCTTGGCAAAGAAATT
>NZ_JAYGIH010000124.1:0-6103 GCF_034932455.1 Leptolyngbya sp. CCNP1308
GATAGTACCGTTGCATTTGAGCTTCAATTGGGGCAGGGTAGGGGGTGATCATCTATCCGCTCCTCTCGCTACCTCTCTAGCTTAGGAGCCCAACCCGCAGTATTACACCTTATTCAATCCACGATCCCTAGGGGTTGGTGCGGGCATACACACCCCTAGAACCCCATTTCTCCTGTCGCCAAATCGAGGGTGAGCCATCCTCCGGCGGTGGGGATAGACAGTTGAGTGCCATTGCGATTCAGCTCGGGGGTGCCAGCTAGCCAAAACCCTTGGGTAGCTTGATCCACCACCTCCGCCCGCGACTGGCCAGTAACTTCGACAATCTCGTCAAAGCCTTGCTGAGCCTTGACCTCGCCGTCTATCCCCATGAGCACAATGGCACGGGGGCTAGCCACATTTATCCAGTCGTCTAGGAGCACCACGGTACCGGCGTTATTTACTAAGGCCAGGCGGGGGCCGTAGCTGTGGGGCAGGGGTTGTGACCAGACCTGCTGGCAGCGATCGCCCAGGGTCTCAAACAGGCTAGCGGTAGTGTGTCGTCTACCGGCGGCATCTGGCTCCAGCGTCAGAATCAGGTGGTAGTTGCCTGCGGGCGACGTTTCATAGCGCAGTATCGGTGGGTAAGGAATAGCATCCTGGCCAAGCACGGGCAGCGATTGCGATAGAAGGACGAAACTAGTCGGAGCGCTCAAGCTAACCCAAGCCAGGCCGGAAGACGGCTGAGTGACGGTAGCCAGTGCAGTCTCACTGAAGGCGATTCCGGGACGGATTGCTTCGCGAATCGCCCCGTTCGTCGTAGCCATTGCCCCCTGAGCTACCAGCAGCCAGCCAATCAGCATCACTATCATTGCTTCCGAGGCTGCCATCGCAGATAGCCTGCCAGCAGCCCTGCCGTCAGCAGCGTCATTGCCGGGCCGTTGGGGATGGGTTGGGGAGTTTGGGGCGTCGCGGCAAAAGCGGCCTGGGGCAAGAGGGCCAGTTCGGTTACCGGCGTTACTTTGGGCGGAGCTACCCACGGTAAAGCATCAGGCGCTGCATCAGCTAAGGCCGGCAGCGTTGTAGGTAGATCCCCAGGGGCTCGGTCACCAGTGAGGTTGGGCGTGGTGCGGGTAAAGCCGCTGTCGCGGACTTCATCAATTTGGCGGTTGGTGAGCTGGTCTAAGCGCGCCCCGTCAGGGGTAATGTCGTCGAGGGAGCTAGGCGAATTGCGAAAGCCGCCGTCCGTCATCAGGTTGTTTGCCCCACCGGCTCCAAATCCCGAGTGAGTCAGGCCCAGGTTGTGGCCAATTTCGTGGGCCACCGTGTCGAGACGGCCAAGGCCGTTGTTAAAGTCGAGAATGCTGTCGTCAATCAAAACGCCGTTTTGGTCAATCCACGCCAGACCAATGGTTTCAAACCCTTCAAAGGGGAAGATACTCTCCACAAACCACATATTGATGGGGCCAGAGGTGCGAGTCGAGAGCGGGCTGCGCCCAAAGGCTCCGGCCCCACCGGCAAAGGCAAGTTCTGAAAACTCGTTCTGATTGTCAATGGTGAGAAAGCGGCTGGCGTTGAGCCGGTTAGGGGCCAAAAAGCTGACATCGAGGTTGGCCTGGGCCCAGATCTTGCGGGTGGCCTCTTCAAAAGTAGCTAGGTCGGCGCAAAAAATACCAAAGTCGTCGCACACCTGAATCGGCTGAATGCTAACGAACCGAGTGGGGCCACTGCTGCCCTGTCCCTCGCCTGTGCAAGACACCAGAGCCGCCGAGAGGCCGCAGACAAGCAAAAACTGGGGCTTAAAAGGCACGTTGACCATCGGGGGCAAAGACGATAGATCCAGGGCGGAGGAAAGCTTTCAGAACACCATACCCTGAGCAACCGTAGGATCAGGGAGATCATCCAAAAACTTTCTGTAAAATTCCCTTTTTTTGACGCTGACCCAGTACTAAATGTTGCAGCATTTGCCCTTGCCACAGGGGCAAATTATTGCTAGCTCGCTGCAACTGGGCCACTTGGGCCAGGTCGGAGGCGGCCTCTGCCCCACCCCCAGTCAGCCAGCGAGCTATGGGGTGATCCCATCCTTGAAGAAATTCGTCGAGCATGACCCGGTGGCTATCGTCAATGGGAAAGGGGGTTTCGCTGGTGTCGGCGTGGGTGGTTTCGTGCAGCGCTTTGCGGGGTTTGCTGGCGGCGGCTAGGGCTTTGGCGGTCAGCGATCGCCAGGTTTCGCTCAGCAGCGGCGGCAGCGCTGCCAGACTCGCCGCCTGGGCTAAATCGCTAGCTAAGGAAGCTAGGTCGCGATCGCCGGTCTGATCGCCATAGCTGGCAAAGTCGGCTAGCAGAGGCTGCAACAGCTCGCGCTCAAGCACCGTGGCGAGCCCGCCTACGGCCGTGGCATCGGCTGTGGGGCCGCTGGCGGTGGACAGGTGGGCTACTGCCGTAGCCAAGTCTCTCTGACTGTCGGGGCTGAGGCAAAACCAGACGCGATCGCTCAAACTCTGGCGCACCTGCTGCTTAGCGTCGTCGAGCTTCAGGGGCAAAGCTGCGGCCTTCGTAGCGGCTGGCGGTTCTGCCACGGGCGATGGGGATGGCTGAACGGGCGATACGGGCTGAACCTTCGCCGACCGAGGCGACGCGTCTGTTGAGGCCTTAGAGACCCGAGAAGGCTGAACTGACGTGGAATGGGTCTGAGTTGCCACAAAAATCGCCTTTTCTGACTGAACGGGATCGTCCTGTCGTGGTGCAGGCTGGGGCTGACTTACCTGTATTTGGGCCTTTAGTAGAGCCGCATTCTCAGCTTTTAATGTGGCTAGTTGAGACTCTTTTTGAACCATCAGAACGTTCTGTTCGGCTAGTAAAGCATCCCGTTCTGCCAGCAAAACCTCCTTCTCGCTTAGCTCGGCCTCGGCTGCCGCCAGCCGCTGTGCCATCTGATGAAGTTCTACCGTCGCTGCCCCGGCTCGCACCAGGTTGCCGTAGTGGGGTTCGCTGAGGTCAACCGGCTTGGCCGATTCGCCCGGCAGGTAGAGCCAGCCCTGCTGGTCGCCCCGATTGACGACTAACCGCTGGCCCTCGGGATTGCTGATGGTGAGGGTGGTGGTGTCTGAGGCCGTTTTAGTCGTAGCGGAGTAGCGGCGGTTACTGTAGGTAAAATCGGCGGCATCCGTAGTCGATGGAGCGATTCGCGAAGCGTTCGGGAACCGACTCGGAACGAGTATCCGTTCCGGAATCGCATCTGGGGTAGCGGGCGGTGCGGCGGGCTGAGGGATAGCCGCCTCTACTTCCTGCTCTGCAATTAGCGTATCTGCTGTGTCTATAGGGATCTCGGAAACGCGCGCCGTTGGCAGCCCTCCTTCCTCCTCACTCTTCGCCAGAGGACTTGTCAGCGGAACAGGCCTAGATAGCTTAGGCAGAGTCAGCTCTAGGCGGGTCGGTAGCGGCACGCCTGATGGATCCTTGGCCATAGTGCTCGTGGGTTCTGCCCCCGCCGCCGATCGCACCCCCACTAGCTCTAGCTCCACCGTAGTGGTGCCCTGCCATTCGTTTTGCTTCAGCTTATAGGCCACATCGAGGCAATTGGGCAGGGGGTAATATTCGCCCCAGCGCCAGGCGATCGCCTTGATCGTCTCGCCCCCCTCTTCCGCCAGCACCAGCTTGAGGTGATCGCGGTTGCGGCCCACAGTCTGCTGCTCTAGCACCCGCACGTTGGGCGTCCAAAACACCGGATCAGGGTTCTCAATGCCACAGGGGTGCAGGTGGTCGATCTGGTCGAAAAGCCCCTGGTGAATATCGCTCAGCCTTGCCTGGCTGTCGATTTTAACTAGGGGCTTAAGCAAATCCACAGAAAGGGTTTCACAGGCGTAGTGGGAGAGACGCGAGGTCACCTGGCGCAGGCGATTGGCCAAAAACGAAAAGCCCCCCGCTGCCCGGTGGCCGCCAAACTTCTCCATCAGGTCGTGGCAGGTTTGCAGAGCGGCAAACACGTCAAATTCTGGAATGCCCCGCGCCGACCCGCGAATCACCCGGTGGTCGTCATCTTCGTAGGTGCCGATGAACACCGGCACGCCATATCGTTCCACCAGCCGCGAAGCCACAATGCCAATCACGCCGTGGTGCCAGCCGGGTTGTACAACGACAAGAACGCGATCGCGCTCAATATCCACCGTGCCCAGCGTCCGCTGCTGCTCACACCAGGCGATCGCCTCCTGCTCAATACTCTGGCAGAGATCCTGGCGAGTGCCGTTGATCTGCTCACACTGCATCGCCCGCTCCAGCGCCACCCCCACGTCATCTGTCGTCAGCAGATCGATCACAATCTGCGGTTCGCTGATCCGGCCCACGGCGTTGATGCGCGGCCCCAGGCGAAAGCCAATGTGCTCGGGCTTCAGCGGCTTGCTCTGGTCGGCCAGCCCGGCTACCTGAATCAATGCCTGAATGCCAAAGAGGCGCGATCGCGGCAGCAGTCCCAGCCCTCGCCGTACCCAGCGGCGGTTTACCCCCGTCAGCGGAGCCAGATCGGCGATGGTGCCTAGGGTAAACAGCTCCAGCAACGGCCCAGTCAAATCTTGGGTGCGACCCAGCGCCTGGGCCAGACACACGGCCAGAATGTAGGCCACCCCCACCCCCGCCACCCCCCGGTAGGGAGAGGTCTCGGACAGCAGCTTGGGGTTCAAAATCGCGTTGGCCGGCGGAACCTCAGGCGGAATGTCGTGGTGGTCGGTGACAATCACCGACAGACCCAACTCCCTCGCCCGGGCGATCGGGGCCACCGCCGCAATACCGTTATCCACCGTGAGAATGATGCTGACACCCTCCGCATAGCAATCTTCCACAATGCGGGTGTTGATGCCGTAGCCCTCGGCCATGCGGCTAGGAATGGTATAGCTCACCTGCCCGCCCAGCGCCCGCAAGGCCCGCAGCAGCAGAGCCGTACTGGTCATACCGTCAGCGTCGTAGTCACCGCAGATGGCGATCGCCTGCTGCGTTGCGATCGCCTCTACCAATAGCTCTAAACTTGCCGCCAGATCTGGAAACTCCGTCAAAGGCGACGGCAACTGCTGCCGCTCAGGGTCAAGAAAATCGGTCGCCTGTGCCGGGGTAGTAATGCCCCGGTTAATCAACACCTGAGTCAGCAACGGCGACAGCCCCGTAACCTGGGCCAAAGATGTTGCTAACGGCGCATTTGGCGTAGCCACCTGCCACCGCTGGCGGGGCAGGCCAGCCGTTACGGCTATAGAAGGAGTGGAGGGGGCCGTAGCAGACTCAGTCACAGTACAGGAGCACTAGATCATGTGAACTTATCATAGCGGGAGTTCCTCGCTATGGTTAAACCAGGGTCAGCCACAGCAGGCATTCATAACCCAGCTAGTTTAAGGCACTATGACAGGTATAGAAGACGAAAGCCAACCGCATCCGCCCCCCGGTTGAGCCATGGCCTGACAACAATCATCCTTAACATATTCCTCTCAGCAGGTGCTGAGCCCTCCCCAGCCGCTGGTCACCGCCCCAATCTTGGGATTGCGCTCGGTTTACTAGACATCCAATAAGCAGCGATTGCCACCATGATGAGCGACGCGCCTTGTTCCCTATCTGGAGCCCATACCGAGCGCATCAGTAAACTAACAATAGATATAGAACAACCTGCGCCCCGCCCATCAGATAAAAACACATCGACAACATCAGCCAGTGAATTGTCGATTCCAACAGACGTAGAACTTCAAAATTGCCGCTACTGTCCAATCGCGGATTGCTCTGAGCTTGCTTCAAGGCTACCGACCTACGGGTATAGGTGTTTCCGTCACACTGTTGGTGCCTTGTCAGCTGTGTGTCTTTTAGCCCCCAGATTTCTAGATACAGTATCCGGGAAGAGAATTTTGGGACGAATTTTTGAGAGAACCAGGCCTACCATCCCCCATCAGGCTCTAGAACCCTCTGCTGCCGGGGTTTTTGCCCTGCCGAAAAAATTTCCATCGAAGGGTATTGACACCTCCCTTTATCCGCCTTATATTAGTAAAGCGCCTGAGGGAAGCGCACCGCACTGGTGCCACTGACCGAGGGTTAGCAGCGAACCTCGACAACTACATAGTCTAGAAACAAAGCCAAGGTTCCTGTCAAGGATTAAATT
>NZ_JAYGIH010000125.1:0-5271 GCF_034932455.1 Leptolyngbya sp. CCNP1308
CACCACATTAACGGGTGTCATCAAGACGACCGTCTGGATAATCTCCAAGTGCTGCACCGTCACTGCCACGACCAGGCACATGGGGCAGGTCGTCACCGCTCGTTCCGTACGAATGACAACGACTCACCTGCTGAGGAGCCGTGTGAGGTGAAAGTCTCACGCACGGTTTTGAAGCCGAGCGGAGGGGGAAACCCCTTCGCTTAGGCAACTGTCTGTTGGTGTCATCACCACCTACGGACAGCGCTAAGATTTTCGAGTTCTGTGTGGCCACCGTACAAGTCAAACGGCTTAATGGATGATGATAGTGGTGGGAGCGATCGCCGTCAACCGTAGATAGCTAGGGAAACGTTACCCGTTAGAGTGCAACTATAATAGGGCAACCGAATGAGCAGCACAGGGCATGGCAGGCGAGGCGCTAGACGTATTTATCTCTTACTCGCGTCGCGATGAAAGGCTCAAAGATGAGTTGGTCGATTACCATCTCAAGCTGCTCCAGCGTGAAGGCAAAATCAAAACCTGGCAAGACCTCGACATCGAAGCCGGAGCAGAGTGGGCCGCTGAGATCAAAGCCAACCTGGAAAAAGCTGATATCGTGCTGCTGCTGATTACCCGACACTTCCTGGCCTCAGACTATTGTTACGAAACCGAAATGCAGCGGGCGGTGCAGCGTCACTACGAAGGCACCGTCAAGGTTATACCTATCATCCTGGAAACCTGTGGGTGGCAATACAGCAACTTCAGCCAACTTCAGGCTTTACCCAAAGATGGTAAGCCCATCACTCGATGGGAAGACAAAGCCGAAGCTTTCTTTGATGTGGAAGAAGGCATTCGCCAAGTAGTAGCCTCTTTAAATGTCCAACGACGAGAAGCCATAGAGGTAAAGGAACGAGAAGCCGAGAAACTGAAACGACAGCAGGAAGAAACTGCCCGATGGGAGCGAGAGAGGCAAGAACGCGAAAGACTTGCTCAAGAACAACGCGAACGGGAACAGGTCAAAGCCCAGAAAAAAGCTCAGAAAATGCTGGAAGAGAAAAGGCGTGAGCAAGAACGACTTGTCGCAGAGCAACGGCGATCTGAAGATAAAGGATTGGAACAAGAAAAGAAGCAGCAAGAACCAGACAACTCACAAGAAGCATCAAAAGACTTTCTGAACCGACGAAAAGTTCTTTGGTCGCTAGTAGGCAGTCTCGGGTGGCTTGTAGCTTTGATATCTACAGTTAGCAGGTTTTTTGATTCAGATTTTCAGCCTACTATTCACCCAGACAATATCCTTTCAAGTACTGCCGAGAATATCAGCAGTGACAAGATTGAAGGAGAGAATAGTTCTCAAATAAACAGTTCGAATACTTCACTAGATAATAATACTGATAATGCTTTCGGCTTTGGATCGCTTGATATGGCTGCTCTGATTCTAATACCGTTAATAATTTTTGGGCCAAAGAAGCTACCCGATATTGCCCGTAGTTTAGGTAAGGCTGTTAAAGGGTTCCAAGATGCTTCTAGAGAGTTTGAGGAGGAGTTTAAAAAAGAATCTGCCAAGATAGAAGTTGAAAGTCTTAAAAAGCAAGAAAAAGATGGTTGAAGCCCAGCAGCCATAGGGTGACACCGTCAACGATTATCTTAAGCGAGTTGAAAAACGAGTGCGATTCATAGGTAGTAAGTCATATGCCTTGTATTTGTCAAAATTCACCCTGTGTTCCTTCGCTTGCACATGTTAGTCTTGACAAGAAAATCATATTAAGAACCGGTAACAGATGGTTCTAAGTCATCAAAATTTTTTCTGCAGATGAGAAGCTCGAAACTCAGCTGTTGTTACAGCAAGACCTCTGAGAGAATCGGCGCGAAGAAATGAACGCCAACTCCGAGGTAGCCCAGACAGAACAGTCTTTAAGCCAGGGTTTTCAGATAATTCAAAATTTTCAAAACACCGTAAAGTTCGTTGCGCTGACGATTTAGAGAAAAGTCATCCGAGAAACCGTACTGCGCTTGGTCTAACTTCACAAACATCGAATAGGCCCCATTGCTGACCAGTCCATAGGTAGGGCGATCTCGATCCAGGTCAGCAGCCATATATGCCAAAGCCTGGGGTAACGCTACATCAATGCTAAACGAGGTGCGTTTTGCCTCCACCAAGACAATCCACAAATGCTCCTGCACAATTAAACTATCAATGCGGCCCTGGTAAACGGTGTCATCTTCATCGGCGATCTCAATGCGGATCGATGCCTCTGAGCGCAGCCGAAATGGTGAGTCGTAGAAACCTGCCAGTTCTAGCAAAGGCGCGATGACGATAAAATTTACGCCTCCTTCGAGCAGGTGACCATACTGGCGATGGTAAAGATAGCGCTGCTTAATCAAATCTAGGCGCTGCCGCTCAGCTAAAGTGAGGGGCGGCAGGTCTGCTGACCACTCCGTAAAAAAGTCTGGATCAGCGCTATGGGACAATCCAAACCGAGTTTCGGCCTCTGCAAGGCTATCAATATAGTCGGTAATAGCTAGAGATTGAGTCATGGGCTCTCGCTTGACCAGCTTGCTTTTATTCTATGGGCAGAATGCTGTCATATCACAGGCCAGCATTCTGTCGCAGCCCATGGGCGATCGCCCCTCTCCAATAACGACATTACTAATAGTTGTTGAGTAGGCCACAGCCAAGTCCAGTGTGCTTTAGTAAGGGTGACTCGCGCTATTTTCCACCCCTTGCTCTATGACTCAACTTCAGTCTGCGGTGGTGCTAATTACCGGGGCCGCCGGGGGATTTGGCCAAGAACTCACCCGCCAGCTACTGCTGAAGGGCAGCCGCTTAATTTTGACCGATCGCCCTGAGATCGATCTGCGATCGCAGGTCAACCAGCTCCAGCCAACCTTAGGCCAGCTCTCCGGCAAAATTGTCGCTTGCCTCAGCGCCGACCTCTCCACTCCCGCTGGCTGCGAAGACTTGTACAGTCAGACCCAGTCGCTAAATTTGCCCATCGATGTGCTGATCAACAATGCCGGTATCGCACTCCTCGGCCACATGGTTGACATCCCCGCCGTGCATTGGGAACAGCTCATGCAGGTCAACTTAATCACCCCCATGCGCCTGAGTACCCGCTTTGCCGCCGATATGGTGGCCCGCCGCCAGGGGCACATCGTCAACATTTCTTCCCTGGCGGGGTGGATCGCCATGCCCGGCCTGACCGCCTACGCCGCCAGCAAGTTTGGTCTGCGCGGGTTTAGCGAAGGGCTGCGCCACGAAGTCGCCTCCTTCAATGTCAACGTGACCACCGTTTACCCCTGCTTCAGCCGCACCCCCATGCTCCAGTGCCCTCGCTTTGGCCGGTGGGATCGCGCCGACAAAACTGTCCCCATACCCCTCACCACCGATCCAGTCAAGGTCATGGCCCGCACCATTCGCGCCATCGAGCGCAACCAATCCGAGGTCTTCCCCGATGCGATCGCCTCCAGTGGGCGGTTAGCCAAGTGCTATCTGCCCGCCCTGCCCGATTGGATCAGCCGCCAAATCGGCCTCAGTGAACTATCAAGGTAGTGGGTGGGTGGATTTATGATCGAGACGCAAGAAAAACAACTCATTCTCGGAGCAGGCTTTGTTGGGTTAGGCATGGCCCAGGCTCTCAAAGCCGCCAACATTCCTTACGACCAGGTTGACGCCAGCGACGACATCGGCGGCAACTGGCACCACGGCGTGTACGAAACCGCCCACATCATTTCCTCCAAAATGGTGACAGAGTTCACCCACTTCCCTATGCCAGCGGACTATCCGCCCTTCCCCAGCGCCCGTCAGCTGCACGCCTATCTGCACAGCTTTGTCGATCACTTTGAGCTAAAAGCCGCGATCGAGTTGCAGCGCTGCGTCACCGCCATTCACCCGATTGAGAACAACCGCTGGCAGGTGACCTTTCAAAACGGTGAAACTCGCATCTACAAAGGCGTCGTACTCTGCAATGGTCACCACTGGTGTAAGCGCTTCCCCGACCTTAAGGGCACCTTTACCGGCCCGATTTTGCACTCCAAAGAATACCACCGCCCCAGCCAGCTCCAGGGCAAGCGGGTGCTCATCATCGGCGGCGGCAACTCGGCCTGCGATATCGCGGCAGAAGCCGCCCGCGTCAGTGAAAAAGCGTTTCTCAGCCTGCGTGATTCGGTGTGGTTTATTCCCAAAAGTTTTGCGGGCGTGGCCGTGGCCGACCTAGCCCAGATTTGGATGCCCGAATGGTTCCAGCGGCTGATCACCTATGGCATTATTCGCCTCACCTTTGGCACCCACGCCAGCTATGGCTTGCCCCAGCCCCAGCACCACCTATTTGACAAGCATCCCACTCTGAATAACGAAGTCCCTTACTATCTGCGGCACGGTCGCATCGCCCCCAAACCCGAGGTCGATTATCTAGAGGGCGATCGCGTATATTTCGTCGATGGCAGCGTCGAAACCGTAGATCTGATCGTCTGCGCCACGGGGTTTCATGTCGCCTATCCGTTTTTGCCCCCGGCCCTCCAGCGGGTGAAGGGCGCGGTGGTGGAATGCTATGGCGGCGCGTTTTTGCCCGACTACAAAGGCCTAGCGTTTGTCGGCTGGGGCCAGGCTAGGGGTGGGGTGGGGTCGCTGATTGCCGCCTATGGCCCCCTCTTTGCCCGACTGCTGAAGCTTCAGGATGAGCTTAAGATTCCTCTGGGGCTGGTGTTAAAAGAAATTGGCGCGCCCTTGCCCACTACTCACCTGTCTGACCCCCAGCAGGTTTTTCGCCAGCTCCATCTGCTGCGCTGGGGCTGGGGCTGGCTTGAGAACCGGGCAAAGCGCTGCGATCGCAGGGTAGCCACCTTTGCCAATCAACCGTTGCCGATGTCGGGGGCCGCCCCCGACGCGGACTCTCGTGCCAACGCTCTGCGTTGACACGACCCCCCAGACGCTCTGCGTCTTTTTTCTCAGGGCGCAGGAGCGCCGTGGATCGCGTTTCTACGCGGAACGTAGAAACGATTAGAAACATCCAACGCAAAAGCGCCCCCCGCAGGGAGCGCTTTTTGCCTAATCAATCAATGGGGTAGTCACAAGGGACTAGCCGATGATTTCAGGAGCCTCAGCCGTAGCCAGGTCGAGGGGGAAGTTGTGAGCATTGCGCTCGTGCATCACTTCCATACCCAGGTTGGCCCGGTTGATCACATCCGCCCAGGTGCCAATCACACGACCTTGGCTATCGAGGATCGACTGGTTGAAGTTGAACCCGTTCAGGTTGAACGCCATGGTGCTGATGCCCAGGGAGGTGAACCAGATGCCAA
>NZ_JAYGIH010000126.1:0-4166 GCF_034932455.1 Leptolyngbya sp. CCNP1308
ACAGCAGGTGGCCCAGGCCCTAGAGCAGGTGGCCCAGCGCCCCGCCGACCTGGTGGCCCGCTACGGCGGCGAAGAGTTTGTCCTGGTGCTGCCCGACACTGACCAAGCCGGGGCCGAGGCGATCGCCTCAGCCATTCAGCAGGCCCTTGTGGAGCTAGCTCTCTACCACGGGGCCTCACCCCTAGGCCAGCGCATTACTCTCAGCCTGGGTATTGCCAGCGTCATTCCAACGGCAGATCAGAAAGCTCAAACCTTGATTGACCAAGCCGATGCTGCGCTCTACAGCGCTAAGCAGCAGGGGCGCGATCGCTACTGCCTAGCATCCGCCGATTCATAGCGGTCAAGCCACATATACCTTTTCCCAAGCCCAACCAGAGATGGCTTCCCAGGGGAAGACTAAGGAAAGCTGAGGCCCCAGCGTCTGGGAATAGCTCCGGCTCACGCCGCATAGTGCCCCGGCTAGTTGCCCGCGCCTCAAAGCAGCATCACAATCTTTCTCGGCAGCTCTTTCATGAAACGTTCCAAAATTTGTCCTGCGCAGCGCTGAACAACTACCACACAGCTGCGCAGGGTCTCATTTGGGTAGGGGTGGGGTAAGCCAGATCGTCTAGTTGCGCGATCAGGCAACTACTCACGGCAACCAAAAATCTATTCTTGGCGCCCGCCCGTTACCGGATCAATGCCCAGTTCTTTGCAGTCGCGGTTTGGGTCGAGAGTGCTGCCCTGGGGCAGGGTGGGCGGCAAAGTTGGGCATTTCTGAGGTCGGCCTCGAAGAGGTCGGCATTGCTGAGGTCGGCATTGCTGAGGTCGGTCTCACTGAGGTCAGCTTTTGCCAGTGGAGCTCGATACAATGGGCGGCAGTTTCCAAACACCCGCTCAGTCAAATATTGCCCTAACCAAGGATACTGTCGTGTTTCGCGGCATCCTTCCACTAAATCAATGACAGCCTCTCTTTCGCCATATATACCTTCATCGTTCAGTCTTGCAAAGTCTTGTTTAATACCTGCCTCCCGCAGGTTATATTCCACAACGCCAAGAACGAGTGCAGATGGAATAATGAGCCAGCTGACTGTTTTCAGCCGATTGATTAAGCTTTGCCGAATGCTGGTCTGAATAAACGAACTGGCAAGAATAGATAATGGGAACTCAGCGGTATGTTGTTTGCGAAACTGCTTAGCTTCGATCAGCAGCAGTCCCTGCAACAGATAGCCTGATTTTCGTTGTTGAGAGTTCCACTCTTCTGCCGCCAGCTCAATCTTCCGCTGCTGCCTTAATAAGTCACGGTTCTCGTCTAGCCACTGCCGCAGCTGAGGCCAGTTGCGAATCAGAGCCTCGTGGGCAACATCCACGATCGCCACCCGCTCCTGATTACCCTTACTAATCAGCTCACTCGTCACCACCAAGTTGGCATTGGCCAGCGCTTGTACCACCTCATTAACCAGCGGTTCAGGGTGCTTAGCGGTCACCAGGCTGCTTTGGGCCACGCGACGGCGGGTGTCTTCGGTGCCTTCGCCGAGCTGGGTCAGGTTCAAAAAGATGTGGCGGGCAGTGGCCTGCTGCTCGGGGCTAAAGCCGTCGTAGACTTCATTGGCGCGCTGCTTTAGGCTGCCGGTCACACCGCCGAGCTGGGTGTAGGTTTTGAGCTGTAGGGTGTTGTCTTGGCGGCGATTCCACAGTTCCCGCAGGGTGTATTGCAGTAGAGGCAGCCCCCCAGGCGACGTTTCCACATCGTTGAGCAGTGTGGTCACCAGCTCCGGTTCCAGGCTCAGACCCACCTGCTGGGCGGGTTTCTCAATCGCCTGGGTAAGTTCGGCCCGGCCCATGGGTTTGACTGCAACCAGATGGTCTTGCACCTGCTGGGCCAGGCCGCTGTAGTTTTGCTCAAAACAGCGCCCCACAAAGTCGGCCCGCATAGCAATAATCAAACAAAGCCTGTCGCCGCAGCACTCTACAGCACCGAGCAGGGTAGCGAAAAAGGTTTCTCGCTCCGCAGCACTTTGGCAGAGGGTAAAGACCTCCTCAAACTGATCGACCACGAGCACTACGCGGGCCGCGGCGGTGGTCTGCACCAAACGGCGCAGGCCGTCAGCGCCTTCCTTAATTAGGGCTTCGGCTTTGCCCTGCTGCTCGGCCCGCTCGATGTGGGGGCTACTCTGGTCAACAAAGGCAGTGGCCAGGTTTTGACAAGGGCTATCTCCCGGCAGCATTAGGTGAATAGCCCACTGGTCACTGCCAAAGATGCGTCGCCCCTGCTGGAGCTGATACAGCAGCCCGGCCCGCAGCACAGACGATTTGCCGCTGCCAGAAGCCCCCGTAATCGCCAGAAAGTTGTCAGTGCGCACGTGGTCGAGTAGTTCGTCCGTCAGCGCCTGGCGACCATAGAAGTAGCTGGGGTCGTCGCTGTTCCAGTCAAAAAAAGACAGACCTTTGTAGGGGCAAATACCGGTGGTTTCAATCGCTGTTGTGGCTTCGGCGGCCGGGCTCCAACGGCGGGTGAGGTTGATCGGCTCCCCAGAGTTGTTGCAGGTCGGGGTTTGGAGTTCTCGCTTCAGGGTTTCAGTAATAAAGTCGGTCAACGAGAGGTTGGTGACCCAGCGCTCTGAGCTCGACTTTATCCAATCAAGCGGCATGGCAAAGTAACTCCGTCCAGGTGTCGAAGATAGTGCGAGGGACTTTAACGTACTCAAGGTCATCCCGTGATGTCTGGAAAAGTCGGGAAGCCCACAAATAGCGGCGAACAAAGGCCAAGGCATCGGCGAAGGTCGGGTGTTGCTTCGTGTACCAGGCCGTATGAGGCAGGGAGAACGTAAATTGGGGGTGCAGGCGCTGGGTGAGGAGCACGACCAGCGAGAACAGGGCCAATAGGGCAGGAGTCGTGCGTTGGATCGCTAAGTCAGGCCACTGCCGCTGAGTTTCAACCCCCAAATGAGCCCGCACCTCCTGGAAGGTAACTTCGACTTGCCAGCGTTGCCGAAACTAGAGCAAGACTTGGGCGGGTGTGGCCTCGAGATCAGTACAGAGAAAGGCCTGAGGCTCCAACTTGCCCAGGGGGTCACGGACTAAGACCCAACGAATGGGGACAGGGGGAAGTCCAGTGTGATACCACACCGCCCTTTGGGAAACCCACTCTAAGGTGTAGGTGTGCTGACCATACCAGCCCTCCAGGGTAAGGGACTGCCAGCGGGTGGTGGACTCCTCCAACCGGGTTTTTAGGGTGGGTAGGCGTTGCCCGACTTTGCGAGGACGGCCGATGGTGTGGGCGTCCCGAGGCGGAGCGGGTTTATAAAGGGCGGCATCTAAGCGCAGTCGAGTGACGACGTGAACAGGATGGGGGAGATGGCTCACCGACGCCAAAAAGTCTAGAGCGGCGAAGCTGCTGTCGGCCACCACCACAATGGGCCGATTTCCTAACCAACGTCGCACTTGAACCAGCATCTGTCTAGCCCAATCGGTTAGCGCTTTGTGCCGTCGCCCTTGGGTTTGGTTGTAGCGCTCTGACGGGGCCAGTACGGTCAAAAAGGGCAAGGCCCAGACGCGCTGTGCCCACGGAATCGGCACCAACAGCATTAAACTGAGCCAACGCAATCCACTGGTCTTGACGAAATGCTCTTGGCTCGAACGCACTGGGTCCCGGTAGATACCCCGCGCTGCAATCCGCTTTCCCCACCGTCGTTCGATGGTGTCATCGAGACCCATCACGATGACACCGTCAGCGGCAAAGGTTTTAACCAAAATACTCAACAAGATTCGACTGGCCTGCCGAGACGACCAAACAGCACGATTCAGCACCCGGTGATAACGCTGAAACTGAGGTTCGTTGGCTAACCCCATCACCCACAAAATCTGGCTTACTGTACGTTTACCAGGGGCCAACAGGGTTCCTATCACCAGCGTCAACGCGTGAGGCCATACCCGCTGGGAAAACAGCGGCGCAAACGCTATCATCATCACCATAAATTCCATCACAGCAAGTTCCTCAGACCCTCATCTAAATTCTGCTTGCTGCTTTTCTTTTGGGATCAAAATGGATAAAGTCGAGCTTAGAGGGTGTTTGAAAAGTCCGATGGGGTCAAAAATCATGCCAATCGCCTGACCATGATCCGTATCATGGCAAGGTAGATGAGGGTTTCTGACGTTTCCGGTAGCCGTTCGTAGTCTCGCACCAA
>NZ_JAYGIH010000127.1:0-3270 GCF_034932455.1 Leptolyngbya sp. CCNP1308
GCTGGGTGGTCGAACGTACCTTCGGCTGGTTGATGGGATGCCGACGCTTGGTGCGAGACTACGAACGGCTACCAGAAACGTCAGAAACCCTCATCTACCTCGCCATGATCCGTATCATGGTTAGGCGGTTGGCATGATTTTTGACTCCATCAGACTTTTCAAACACCCTCTAATATAGCTACCGTGGCAGACCGCTAACTTAATCAGCTCATGTCGCTGTAGAGGCGGCAGATTGAGCCGATGCTTTAGATACTCAACGTCAATACCGTCAATCATTTGAATTACGCTCATCCAGTAAAGACAGAAAGGAGCAAGCTTGAAAGCAAAGCTCACTTGGATTCTCCGCACACGAATTTATACAAAGAGAAGTTGGCTGATTACGGATATTGAGTCCTATTTCGAACTTTACCCCAAAGCAAAATCCAACCAGCAGAGACAGCAGGGCAGATAGCCCTCGTTGAGTAAGTAGTCGTTGAGTTAGTAGATTCGGTGGAAGGAAGGGGATCGCAGCCCTAAGCTTTCTCATTCAGTAACCGGGCAATGCTCCGTAAACTCCAGGCCGTCATCCTTCTCAGCCAGACTGCTCCACAAAATCCTTACCCCAAGCACTGCCGAGGGATAAGGCCATCCAACTCGCTCTATCTCTGCGATCGCCCCGAGCAGACTCCCCCTGGCCAGCACACCGCCTGGCCCCCTCCGCGCCTGATTGGCCTATGGTGGGGTTGTACCTCGACGAACTCCTATGGCTTCAATCCTTGCGTACCTTTTGGCGATCGCATTGTGGGCCTTCCCAACTTACTCAGCTTTTGCGATCGCAGCGCCTGCCCCTCAGTCTCTAGGTGCGATTCCTGGTTTATCACAGGTGTTCGAGGGAAAGACGCCTAAACTCGGTATTCAGGATGGTAAGCTATTTCCCTGTCCGTCAAACCCAAACTGTGTCGTTAGCCAGGGTTCTGACGAGAACCACGCAATCGCGCCAATTGCCTATACAGGCAGCCGGGATAAAGCTCGGGAGCTACTGACTAAAGTGCTGGGAGTTGTGCCCCGTACTGAGATTGTGACCCAACAAGAGAACTACATCCGAGTTAAGTCCACCAGCCGCATCATGGGGTTTGTAGACGATACTGAATTCTTCTTGCCAGAGGATGAGCCAGTTATACACGTTCGAGCAGCAGCCCGATTAGGAGAGTCTGATCTAGGCGTGAATAAAAGGCGGCTGGAGCAGATCCGCTTTGCCTTGCAGGACTTAGGTGTTTAGCAGGTCGTAGCCAGCGTTGGCAAAGCCGCTCTGAAAGAGCATCGCCCTCATCCTTCCCCAGAACACACCCTCGCTGGAGGAACACGGGCCGCGCACTCACGCCGACCTTACCTTCTGCCAACCTGCTCTACAAAAACCCCACCCCGCACCCCGTCGAGGGGTGGCAGGCTATCCAACCTGCTTTAGGTCTGCCATCGCACTCCGCTAACTCATTCCACACTCTGAGACAGCCTGACCCCTCCACGCCCCCTGACCCGCCGAGGGATGCTCAACCTTTGCGATCGGCAGCATCGGCCTCTCTTCATGGAATAAGTTCTCGTTGCATACCGCACGCAGGGGGCTCTAGTGTAGCGGGGGGCGCAAGGCTGAAATGCACTACAGCAGCCCGATGGAATAATGAGCTGCGCGTTTGTTCTTGGGGCTGCTTTGGCCTGGCCCTCCCCCGCTCTTAGCCCCGTTGTTGCGTGGGGTTTCTCAATCGTGTACCAGTCTTACTACGATTTCGTTCAGCAAGTGGCTTACAACGACAATGTGGCTGTCTGATCTTGACTCATGGCCTTTGAGGTAGCCGACCATCTGGCTTTAGGGCAGCCGCTCAGGGCAGAGTACCTGTTGCTTTTGTCTTGCCCGGTTCGTTTAGGGCATTAGTGCCATGGGGCTTCGGCCCCTTTTTTTGCGTTAGTTGAGGAAATGCGATCGCAACAAATTCAGGCCAAACCCTCGCTGGAGGAACACGAGCCGCGCTTCACGCCGCTCTAACTTCCTGCCGACTTCCTCCCTACTGCCCCACCCCACCCCCCGCCGAGTGACCAGGCTATCCAACATTCTTGGCGTTACTAATTATCCCCAGAACACTTTCTCAATAATTCGGATTGGCCTGGTCACTCCGCGCCCTTTCGTTCGTCGCCATTTCCAGCAGACAACTCTCTCTAATCAGAGCAGAGCACTATTTCATAGAACCAGGCATCCTCTGTGTTGTTGGCCGTCTCAACGATTGCGTTTGTACCGTCTACAGTAAAGCGCGATTGTCCTACAACGACTCATTGGGTAGTTAGGTTCGCAGACCTGATGGCGTAATTATTCCTAAGGGTGTTTTTCATTGAATATCAGCCCTGAATATCGAGTCACTGAATCTGTTAGTAACTATAATCAGTGTAGGATAAATTAAATTACCTCTGATTCTTTCTTCAAGTCGTTGGATAGAGTGGAAGTAATAGAGGAATAAATGATTCTAGAGTCTTTCTAGCAGTCATCTTGAATTTTGATGTGTACCCTATGGATGGTTTGAATTATGGCAGTGAAAAGTAAGGAAGCCTTGACAGGCAAGCCTCTTCTGGCCAAGGTCAAAGAGAATGATGGCCTGACTAAGCGGGAACTCGCTAAGGAATGTGGCTACTACACAGTTGGTAAAGAAGGGCAGACCCGTGTGAACCTGGCTGAGTTTTATGATGCTCTCCTAGCGGCCAAAGGAATTCAGCTTGAGCCAGAAAGTGGTAAGGCAGATGGTCGAGGGCGGGAACCGTCCTACACTCTAACGGTTCACAAGAATGGTCAGATCGTGATTGGCGCAGCATACACCCAGGAAATGGGTCTCAAGACTGGAGATGAGTTCACGATCAAGTTGGGGTATAAGCACATTCGCCTGGCCAAACTTGATAGCGAGGGCAATGAGGAGGGTGAAGAGTAGAGAGTAGGTTAATGGGTTTCGAGTCTGCCTCTTCACAAACTCATTGTAGGTGGGTAAATCCCTCTAGACCTACTTTGCGATCGCTAATAACCTGGCTAGAGTAGAACTCGACTCAACAAGATGCCCCAAGTTGCGGCTCGTAGAGGTAAGAGGATGTTTGAAAAGTCGGACGGGGTCAAAAATCATGCCAATCGCCTGACCATGATACGGATCATGGCGAGGTAGATGAGGGTTTCTGACGTTTCTGGTAGCCGTTCGTAGTCTCGCACCAAGCGTCGGCATCCCATCAACCAGCCGAAGGTACGTTCGACCACCCAGCGTTTCT
>NZ_JAYGIH010000128.1:0-1746 GCF_034932455.1 Leptolyngbya sp. CCNP1308
TAAAGGCGCAGGGAAACAGCAGTAGGCCTGACCAGCCGATAAAGACAAAGCGATCGCGCTTGAGCCAGTCGTCGAGAACGTCGAACCATCCTCGCTCGGCTTGCGCGCGTCCCATTGCTATGGTCATACGCTAATCTCCGTAACTATCTAACAACAAGGTATATACACGGAAGATGATGCCGCTACCTCTAGCCTGCAAACGGCTAACTGATCAGAATCAGGTCACCTATTCACAGATTATGAGTAGTGTTTACTATTCTTTACCGTACGTATCATTATAGAGGGTATTTTTAGAAGGAGTTGCCTAGGAACCTAGATTGGCGAGGGATTTCAGCAGTTTTGGTGAGCATTTTTACTTATTCCTATAGGGAGAATTTAGGTCTTCATAGGTGAAAGTTACTTTCTATCAGTCGCTATGGCCAAGATTAAGTATTGGAGGGGATTGAGGTAGATCCTCACCTCTGGCAAGACTGTGGTTATCGGAAAAGAACCTTTACACTCTATATATAGATAGGCGAGCTTGATTCGAGCTGCCTTCGTCTCTAAATATTCTGTTTACTGGATAGTAGTCAACTATGTTCACGATTGAGTTAACGCTGAAGCACACAGCAATGCCCCTCTCGGTGCAAAAGAAGGAACAGGGCGAGGCAGAGGCTCTTTATGGTTCAATCACAGAGAGCCTACGCAGCAACAGTGGACACCTCATTGAGATTGCCTGCGACCAACAGCCTCACAAACGCATTAGCGTCTTGGGTAGCGAGATTGCAGCCGTCCAAATCTTCGAGAAAAGCGGTACGGCTACGGCATCGGGGCGCCCACCAGGGTTCTTTGCCCTAAGCAGCGATCAATAAGCGATCGATACTCAAGGAGCCGAGATTAGTGCTTGGTGACGTTGCTTCAGCCCAAAGATCTGGCGCTATTCAGGTCAGTCATTTGCAGTTTCACTGGCCATCGGGGCTTCCAGTTCTGCAAAATTGCTCGCTCACAGTGCAGCCTGGTGAGTTCTGTATGCTGTTGGGCGACAACGGTAGCGGCAAATCGACTTTGCTGAAGATTTTGGGCGGGCTGCTGCAACCCCAAGCTGGAGAATGGTCGGTTAAGAAACCTGTGGGGTTCGTATTTCAAAACCCCGACCACCAGCTGGTAATGCCGACTGTGGGGGCTGATGTGGCATTTGGCTTAGTGGATGAACACTTGCCCTTAGCAGAAATTCGCAATCGGGTTGATGATGCTTTGTCCGCCATCAACCTACTGGAGTTAAAGCGTCGCCCCATTTATGCTCTCAGCGGCGGGCAAAAGCAGCGGGTAGCCATTGCGGGGGCGATCGCTCGCCACTGCAATGTGTTATTGCTAGATGAACCTACGGCCCTATTGGATCCTGATAGCCAAATCGACTTGGTGAAACGGGTACGAAATCTGGTGAGAGAGCGGGGTTTAACGGCCCTGTGGGTTACCCATAGACTGGTTGAACTCGACTACTGCGATCGCGCCTTTTTGCTGGAGGCCGGGCAAGTTTTGGATGAGGGTGATCCTGGTCGCCTTAAGCAGCGGTTACAAAGCCAGGCTTAAATGTATTCAACCATCTCAATAGCGCTTTAGGTTCTATCCTGCGCAGCCATATCAGGGCAAACGCATACTCACCCTACGCTAGCCAGGACTTTGGTGAGATACGTATTATCCCAGCCAGCTTTAAGGCGTTTCGCCTTTTTGCCAACCTTGGCTGAGGACTCCTGAGAGAGGAGGTTG
>NZ_JAYGIH010000129.1:0-1731 GCF_034932455.1 Leptolyngbya sp. CCNP1308
TATTTAGGGCTTGCTGAGAAAGTACCAAAAGCCAAGCGGAAAGGGTGATTCAGGGTGATTGAGAGCTGCTAAAGTGCAAGGAAAATAGTGCACTGCCGCTGAAATCCTTGGACGCAGAGACCGATGTACCGCCAAACAAGCCCCGGACAACTGAGTTTTGAGGACTTTTATTTGCCGTTTGGGGGCAAGCTATCGGGGAAGAATCGCTGGGTGAAACTGGCGGCGATGATTCCGTGGGAGACATTTGAATCGAGCTATGCAGCGCAGTTCAGCGAAGGGCGAGGGGCACCGGCCAAGTCATTTCGTATGGCGCTGGGGGCGTTGATTATCAAAGAGCGACTGGGGGTAAGTGATGAAGAGGCCGTAGAGCAGGTGCGTGAGAACCCGTATTTGCAGTACTTTTTGGGGTTGTCCGAGTACAGTGACCGAGCGCCGTTTGACGCGTCAATGATGACGCACTTTCGACAACGGTTGAGCTTAGAGCTAGTGAGCCAAGTGAACGAGGCGGTGGTGCAGGCCGTCTTAGTACCGGAGGTGGCTCCTGCCGGGGCTACGGATACTGAGGCCGCTTCCCCGACGGATACCGCAACGGCGGCTCCGACTGACGAAACCCACGAGGCCTCCGGCGGCGCGCCGGAGGATACCCTGCCCAATCGAGGTCAACTGCTGTTAGATGCAACGGTGGCACCAGCGGACATCCACTATCCTACGGACTTGCATCTGCTCAACCAATCTAGAGCGAGCAGTGAACGGATCTTGGATCAGCTCTGGGCCACGATTCGCCAACCGGGGCAGCGTAAGCCCCGCACGTACCGGCAACAGGCCCGCCGCAACTTTCTTAAGGTGGCCAAGCAGCGCCGTCCGGGTCGACGACAGATTCGCAAGGCGATTGGCCAGCAACTGCGATACCTGCGCCGCAATCTGGAGCAGATTCGACAGGTCGTCGCGGACGGTGCCCGCTTTGAGGTGTTGGCAGGCTTTTGGTACCAGCGGTTGCTGGTGATTCAGGAGGTCTATCGTCAGCAGTGGCTGATGTATCAACAGCGCCACCATCGCGTTGAGCATCGCATTGTCAGCTTGGCTCAACCCCACCTCCGCCCCATCGTGCGCGGCAAGGCGGGAACCCCCGTGGAGTTTGGGGCCAAACTGGCGGTCAGCTGTGTTCAGGGTTTTTGCTTCATCGACCATCTCGATTGGGAGGCCTTCAACGAAGCCCTCGACTTGCCCCAGCAGGTCGAACGCCACAAAGATCGCTTTGGGGTCTATCCAGAATCGGTACACGCCGACCAGATTTATCGCACCCGCGCCAACCGCCAGTGGTGCAAGGCGCGAGGGATTCGCCTCAGTGGGCCGCCCCTGGGGCGACCTGCCGCTACCGCCAAATCCGACCTTGAGCGTCAAGCGCAACACGATGCCCGGATTCGCAATGCCATTGAGGGCAAGTTTGGTCAGGGCAAACGTCGCTTTAGTCTCAACCGGGTGATGGCGAAACTCCCCCACACCGCAGCCACCAGCATCGCCATTACGGTTCTGGTGATGAATCTGGAGCGGCGGCTCCGACCGCTCATTTTATTTTTTGTCCGGCTCATACACCGCTATCTCGCCGAGGCAATCGCTCGACTCAAGGCGTTTAGCAGTGCTCACTGGCGGGCGGCGATGGGCGATCCGGCGATGGCCTAACCAAAAGGCTCTGTCCAGCCCTCGCTGATTTTTTCAGCAAACCCTATTTAG
>NZ_JAYGIH010000130.1:0-1286 GCF_034932455.1 Leptolyngbya sp. CCNP1308
GGGAACCTCGATTAATTGATTTTTTTGGCCAGTGGTGTCTCATTTGAGACAGTCAAGGTGGATTTAGAGGAATTGCGTGACATCTCAACGGAAAGAGTCCCCTATTTTGACGAAAAAATAGGGATGGAAGAGCGCATTTAAGTCGATTTCCCGACTTCAGACCGGATTATCCTGCCAGTTCACCCGACGCTGGCGGTTGGGTTTCGAGATACACAAACCGTTTCAGGTTATACACCAGATTTTTCAGACCCAACTGAGTCTGGGCACGGGCTAACCCGATGCTGCGTACCACTTTGCCCCCCATGCTGGTAACGAAATCTCCGAAGACATGCTCCACTTTGGCGCGGGTTTTGGAGCGCTCTCGATTGGCCGCTTTCTGCTCCTCGCTCAAGGGGCGATTGCGATACGCTCGTTCATTGATGTGAGGCTCAAACCCCATCAACGTCAACACTTCGACAATCAGGACTGAGAGATAGGCGCTATCGGCCCAAAGTCCATCGTCGCTATTGTCAGCATCGAGCAACTCGCCCAATACCTGCGAGTCGTGAACCGACGCCTCGGTGACGATGTAGCGGCGAATCATCTTAAAGCCAACATCACTACTGACATGGTTTTTGTAGCCGTAGTGGGATGTCCCATTTTTCTTCGTCCATCGGGCGTCAACGTCCTTTTGGGCCAGTTTGTGCGGTTGGTCTTGCCACTCGGCAGGAACCGCTCCCTGCTTGATGGTTTGGTTCTCCTCGCGGGTGTTGCGTTGTTTGGGCACTGGAATCAAGGTCGCATCCACGATTTGCCCATCCTTGGCGGCATACCCAGCCCATTGGAGATAGGTCCCAAACTGCTCGAACAACGCCTCGACCAAGCCATGCTGCTGCAACTGCTCTCGAAACAGCCAGACCGTGGTCGCGTCTGGCACCGTATCCTCAAGCCCCAACCCCAGAAATTGCATGAAGGACAGTCGGTCGTTGACCTGATATTCCAGTTCTTCATCGCTGATGTTATAAAGCTTTTGCAGCACCAGCATCTTGAACAGCAACAGGACATCGGTGGGGTTACGACCGGCCCCGCTTTTGCGCGGTTTCTCCTGAATCTGCATCAGAATGGGCCGAAAGGTCTCCCAAGGCACCAGTTGATTCAACCGATGCAGTACCGCCTTCTTTTGCTCCAGTTTTTGCTGCCGGTCTTTAACATCCCAGAACCCCTGCTGTCCCATAGCATTCATACGTCAACAAACCAACCTTATGATCTCATATTGAGATCGCTCTGGCTATTTTTCGAGGTGCCCT
>NZ_JAYGIH010000131.1:0-1223 GCF_034932455.1 Leptolyngbya sp. CCNP1308
TCAGGGCAAACGCATACTCACCCTACGCTAGCCAGGACTTTGGTGAGATACGTATTATCCCAGCCAGCTTTAAGGCGTTTCGCCTTTTTGCCAACCTTGGCTGAGGACTCCTGAGAGAGGAGGTTGAGCGCCAGGTGTCGAATGACGGCCATGTTTTGGGGGGCATAGCCGGAGCGAATGCGAGAGTCGTCCTCATGAAAGGCCACATCGAGGCACCAATGGAGACCATTCTCAATGCCCCAGTGGCTGCGAGTCGCTTGAGCAAAGCGCTCCACACCACCATTGAGGCTGACGAGATAGTAGCGTTGGGTAATCGTCGGGTCTTGGCCGGGGAGACGGCGCTCTGATTCAATCAAGCCGACCCGCTTCAGCCCCGCCCATTGGTCGGCATCCACCAGATGCTCCACAGAGTCGAGTAACCAGTGACGCCGGATTTCGAGCCGACCGTGGCCCTTATCAATCGTCTGATAAACCTCGTGGGGGATGTTCTTGAAGTGCTGCTGCCGCGCCCAGGTAAAGATCTGCTGCACGTCCTCATAGAGTCCCTCGTGATTGCCCTTGAGGCTGAGGATATAGTCAGCACCTTGGTCGATAATCTGTTTCGCAATCGTTTTCTGGGTGCCCATGGCGTCGAGGGTGACGATGCAACCGTTCAGTGCCAGCACCTTGAGCAGTTCAGGAATCGCCGTAATTTCGTTCGATTTTTCGTCCACCTTCACTTGCCCCAGCACCAAGCGATTCTCAGCCGCCCAAGCACTCACCATATGGATAGCTCCTTTGCCTTGACCTCGGTCATAGGAGCGCCGCAAGGTTTTGCCATCCACAGCCACGACTGCTCCAGCACTAAGCTGAGCCACGGTTTGAACCCAACTCAGGAAGCAGTCTTGTAGCTGATGGGGGTCGAGTTGGGCAAACAGCCGACTAATCGTGTCATGGGACGGAATGCCGTGTGGCAACGCCAGAAAGGTGCTGAGCCAATCTACCTTGCTCTGGCCGTAGGCCTCGATATCGACCCAAGTCTCTGCGCCACAAACCACCGCACAGATCGTTAAGGCCACTATATCCACCAATCGGTGTTCAATCAGATAGCCGGTACGAGGATCCTCTAGGTTCTCAAAGTGGCTTAACAGTGAATCCGTCGGGGGCACTGAATGGGACATGGATAGCCTTGATGTCAAACGTATCCACTAGTATCCCTACTCACCGAGTATGCGTTTGCCCTG
>NZ_JAYGIH010000132.1:0-1143 GCF_034932455.1 Leptolyngbya sp. CCNP1308
ACCGAGATTTAGTCCAGGTCGCCGTTCCACCATTTGTCAACAGCTCGAAAAATCGCCAGGGTCACGAACCCGCATCGAACAAGGTCGAGTGATGAATGGTCATTCTATTTCCTCAGGAGGTGCGTCATGGGGATGATTGAAGCGCGGCAATGGGTGGGTATTGATGTGAGTCAGGCCAAGTTGGACGTGGCGTTACGACCAGCAGGGCACTACTGGCAAGTGACTAATGACGAGTTGGGATGGCAAAGGCTGCTGAGGGAACGACAGGCCGTCACCGTCGCGCTGGTGGTGGTGGAATCCACAGGCGGGATGGAACGGGGTGTGGTTCAGGTCTTGCAGCGCCATGAGATCGCGGTGGCGGTGATTAATCCGAAGCGAGCGCGGGACTTTAGCAAGGCGTCTGGGCGGTTGGCCAAAACCGACCGCATTGATGCGTCGATGTTGGCGCATTTTGGCGAGGCGTTGCAGCCGTTGCCCAAACCGTTGGCCTCAGAGCATCAAGAAGCGCTGTCTGATTTGGTGCATCGGCGCTCCCAAGTGATTGAGATGCTCAACAGTGAACAGCGGCGTCGCCACAGTGCCCGCAACCGCACGGCCCAAGCCGATATTGAGGCTCACATTGATTGGCTTAAGCAGCGGGTCAAAGCTCTCGACGAGGAGCTTGACCAATTACGCCAAGCCGATGAAACCCGTCAGCAGCGCTATGAGTGGCTGACCAGCGTACCTGGCGTTGGGCGAGTCGTGGCGACGACCCTACTGGCGTTACTGCCAGAGCTGGGCCAACTCTCGACGAAACGGCTGGCTAGCCTGGTGGGCGTTGCCCCGTTTAATTTTGACAGTGGCAAGCTGCGGGGCAAACGCCACATCGTGGGTGGTCGTGCCTTGGTGCGCTCTACCCTCTACATGTCGGCGTTAGTAGCCATTCAACATAACCCCGTCATCATCGCGTTCTATCAACGTCTGTTAGGTGCAGGGAAACCCAAGAAGGTCGCTTTGATTGCTTGTGCCCACAAGTTGTTAGGCATCCTCAATGCGCTGGTCACCCAAGGTCAATCTTGGCGAAACGCGAAGGATACACTACCTGCTCAGACCGCTACGCCAGCCACAAGTGGTTGACAATCAAGATAATCGCTAAATCCCCCT
>NZ_JAYGIH010000133.1:0-1053 GCF_034932455.1 Leptolyngbya sp. CCNP1308
CTGGCTGAGCTGCTTCAGGCTGAGAATTCGGCCTTTGCGGTCATTTACCTCGACTGCGACCAGTTCAAGCTGATCAACGGTTCCTTTGGCTACACGCTGAGCAACCAGCTGCTCAAGGCGATCGCCGAGCGGCTCCAGCAGCTGGTGCCCAGCGACGGGCTGCTGGCCTGTCTGGGGGGCAACGAGTTCTGTATTTTGCTGCGCCAGACCAGCGATATGAAGCGCATCGAATCGCTGACCCAAACCATTTTGGACAGCTTCAAGGCTCCCTTTACCGTGTCAGGGCTGGATATTTTTATCACTGCCTGCCTGGGGATTGTCCTAGGCCACAGCGACTACCCCGGCCCCGAGCAACTGCTCCAGGATGCTGGCATTGCCATGTACCGAGCCAAGCAGCAGGGGGCCGGCAGCTGCCAATTTTTTGACCCGCAAATGCACCAAACCATGGTGGATCGCCTGGCCCTCGAAAATGACCTCAAGCGCGCCCTCGATCGCCAGGAATTTGTGGTGTACTACCAGCCCATTGTCCACCTCAAAACCCTCAAAATTGCCGGGCTAGAGGCGCTGGTGCGCTGGCAGCATCCCACCCGTGGCCTGGTCGCCCCCGGCGAGTTTATTCCCCTGATGGAAACCACCGGGCTGGTGGTGCCGGTGGGTCTGCTGATTCTCAAGCAGGCCTGTCAACAGCTGCACCACTGGCAGCAGCAGGGCTGGAGCGAGCTGACCATGAGCGTCAACCTGTCGGTGCGGCAGTTTGCCTGCCCCACCCTGCTCGACGATATTGACCAGGTTCTGGCCGTCACCGGCATCGACCCCGCCCGGCTCAAGCTAGAAATTACTGAAAGTGCCATTATGGACAATGCCGAAACCGCCATTGCCCTGGTGGATGCCCTGCGATCGCGGCAGATTCAGATCAGCATCGACGACTTTGGCACGGGCTATTCGTCCCTAGGCTACCTGCACCAATTTTCGGTCAACGACCTCAAAATCGATCGATCATTCACCAGCCAAATTCAAGTCTTGACCTCTAAATACAAGGTCGTCGATACCATT
>NZ_JAYGIH010000134.1:0-997 GCF_034932455.1 Leptolyngbya sp. CCNP1308
ACCGTCACCGAAGCCCAGCAATTTTTAAAGGCAGAACAGGCGTTTATCTACCAGTTTGAGCAAACCACCGTTGGGCATATTGCGGTAGAGTGCACCCTTGAACGCTGCACTCAGCTGCAGGGGCAGGCTGAGATAGAGGCGGTGCTGCAACAGATTGACCCGGCGTTTTACCAGACGGGCCGCCTGCACTCGATTCCAGACTTGCAGGGCACCTGGCTACCGAGTGCCGACCTACAGCTGTTTCGCCACCTACCCATACGATCGCTGGTGGTGGCCCCGATTATTACCAAAGAAACCCCGTGGGGGCTGTTGATTCTCAACCAGTGCTCGGCCCCCCGGCGCTGGGAAAAACGGGAGATCGACCTGCTCAAACAGCTGGCAACCCAGGTGGGCATTGCCATTCAGCAGGCAGAACTCTATACCCAGCTCGAAACCGCTAATGCCCGTCTGGAGCACCTGGCCCGCGTCGATGGCCTCACCCAGGTGGCCAATCGCCGTTGCTTTGATGAACACCTGAGCCAAGAATGGCGGCGTATGCGGCGCGCTCAAGCCCCCTTAAGCCTAATTTTGTGCGACATTGACCATTTTAAGCTCTATAACGATACCTACGGCCACCCGGCGGGGGATGTCTGCCTAAAGCAGGTGGCCCAGGCCCTGGCCCAGGTGGTTAAGCGCCCCGCCGATCTGGTGGCCCGCTACGGCGGCGAAGAGTTTGCCGTGGTGCTACCCGGCACAGATATCCACGGGGCCGCCACAATGGCCGCTGCCATGCAGCAGGCCATTGCCCAGCTCGGCCTCGTCCACCAGGCGTCGTCTACCCGGCCCTACGTCACCCTCAGCCTGGGGGTGGCCTGCACCACACCCAACTCAGACCCGTTGCCCCAAACACTGATTGACCAGGCCGATCGGGCGCTTTATAGGGCTAAGCAGCAGGGGCGCGATCGCTTCCAGGTGTTCGGCACTGAGCCGGCACAACACTCGTGACGTTCCATAACGG
>NZ_JAYGIH010000135.1:0-853 GCF_034932455.1 Leptolyngbya sp. CCNP1308
GGTAGTGGATTAACGTAAAGGATAGAGGGAAATAAGGTAACGCCGACGTATTCCTAGATTCTGAGGGAGTAGGCTCCATGACAATCGAGATGACCTGTCCAACTTGTGGGTCTCACGACATCTCCAAGAACGGCACCACCCGGCGCGGTAAGCAAAACTACAAGTGCCGAGACTGCAACCGCCAGTTCGTAGAAGATCCCCAGTGGAAGCCGAAAGACAAGGATACTCGGGCCTTCGTTAATCGACTGCTGTTGGAGAAAATTCCATTAGCCGGTATCGCCAGGACCACCAATGTCTCGGATAGCTGGCTCCAGACCTACGTCAACGCGTGCTATGACGCCGTGCCCAAAGCGGCAGAGGTCATTCCCAAGGTCAAAGGCAAGCTCAAAGTGCAGATGGATGAACTCTGGTCTTTTGTCGATAACAAAGGCAACAAGCAGTGGGTCTGGCTGGCGATCGATGCTGACACCCGAGAAATTATTGGTTGCCATATCGGTGACCGCTCTCGAGAATCGGCGCTTGCCCTCTGGCAGTCCATCCCGGCGGTCTACCGGCAATGTGCCAAGGTCTACACCGATTACTGGGAGGCCTACGTCACCGTCATTCCGAGCAAACGACATACGGCGGTTGGCAAAGAGAGCGGTTTGACGAGCTACATCGAACGCCTGAACAACACCCTGAGGCAGCGGATTTCACGGTTGGTGCGGAAGGCGCTGTCCTTTTCCAAGAAGCTAGAGAATCACATTGGTGCGATCTGGACGTTCATCCACGACTACAATCGCCGCGTCAGAGAGAAGTTGGCAGAACGGGAATCGCCTACGTTTTCCTCTGTCCTTTACTAAAGTGCACTACC
>NZ_JAYGIH010000136.1:0-683 GCF_034932455.1 Leptolyngbya sp. CCNP1308
CCTGCCCCTGCAGCTGAGTGCAGCGTTCAAGGGTGCACTCTACCGCAATATGCCCAACGGTGGTTTGCTCAAACTGGTAGATAAACGCCTGTTCTGCCTTTAAAAATTGCTGGGCTTCGGTGACGGTGGTTTGCAGAATGTCGTCTAAATTTAGCGATTGGCGAATGTGCTGGGCAATGCGGTTAACCAGGCGTTCGCGGTCAATTTGATCTTGCAGGGCCGCCTTGGCTCGGCGGCGTTCGTCCACTTGCTTTTGCAGGGTTTGATTGGCCTGGGCCAGGCCGAGGGTACGATCGGTCACAATGTGTTGCAGGGTATCAATGGTGACCTGGGTTTCGGCCAAATCGACTTCCTGAAGCAGGCTGGTGGGAGTTAGCAGCCCTACCAGCTGATCTTGGGCATTGACCACCGCCAGCCGGCGCACCCCATGCCCCTGCATCTGCTGGTGGGCCTGCCACAGCGACGCCTGGGGATGAATTCGCAGTACCGGCGACTGCATCATCTCAGCCGCCGTCCAGTTGGCCAGCAGTGATTGACTATCGTGCAGTCGTAGAATATCGCGCTCGGTGACGATGCCCATGGGCGGGGCACCGGGCTGCCCGGTTTCGGTAATCACCAGACAGCTAATGCGATGCTGATCGAGGGTTTTGGCCAGCTCTAACGCCGACAGGGTAGGGCGGGCA